>NZ_JAKTHX010000037.1:0-202833 GCF_027854635.1 Acinetobacter sp. AOR43_HL | reverse complement strand
CGTACCGGGTTTGTCGGAGACTTTTTTATTTAAGTTAGGCCACCTGACCTAACGGGTTAATCTTATCATAGTACATTGCTTCAAACTCAAAAGGCGATACATAACCCAGTGCACTGTGTACACGCTTTTTATTGAACCAATCTACCCAGTTTAGTGTCGCAAGTTGTACATCTGCTAAACCTTGCCAATCTGCTTTTAGATATTCAATCACCTCTGTTTTGTATAAGCCATTCACCGTTTCAGCCAAAGCATTATCGTATGAATCACCAGTCGTACCGACTGATGCTCGTAAATTTGCTGCTTCTAAACGATGGGTATAACGAATGGAAAGATATTGCACACCTCTGTCGGAATGATGAATCACATTCTTTGGCATGCCTCGATCATGCAATGCTTGCTCTAATGCATCGAGCACCATATCTGTATTCATTCGTGTAGATACTTTCCAGCCAACAATTGCTCGTGAGAACACATCAATAATAAAGGCGGTATAGACCCAGCCTGAATGAGTTTGAATATACGTAAAGTCACTGACCCACAGTTGGTCAGGATGATCAGCAGTAAAATTACGTTTCACTAAATCATCTGCTCGTTTTTGGTCATCTCGGCTACGGGTGGTTTGTTTGTTCTTACCTCGCCAAACACCTTGTATACCTAGCTTTTTCATTAATCGAGCAACAGTACAGCGTGCAATAATATAGCCTTCACGTTTCAGTTTTTGCCAGACTTTACGTACACCATACCGACCTGAACTTTCCTTCCAAATTCGTTTAATCTCCTCAGCATGATGCAAGTCATGTAAATCTCGCTTTGCTCGATGTTCTGGATTTTCGCAGAGATCTAGAGTCCGGTAATAGGTTGAGGGTGCGATCGGTAAAATTCTACAAATCGCCTCGACTCCGTACAGCTCTTTATTATTATGGATAAAATCCACCATTATTTGTGTGGGCGGTCGAGCTCCGCCTGGGCGAAAAAAGCGGCTGCTTTACGTAGAATCTCATTGGCGCGTTGCAGTTCTTTATTTTCACGTTCGAGTTGTTTAATACGTTCTTGATCTGAAAGCTGCTGTACTTTAACTGGATTTAGTTTATCTAAATATTTTTGATACCAAACACGTAGTGTTTCAGGAGTACAACCTATCTTGGGAGCAATAGCGGTGATCGCAGCCCAATTCGATGGATAATCTTTTTCAGATTCAATCAATAATTGAACCGCTCTTTCTCTGATTTCAGGGGTATATTTTAATTTTGTCATCGGGATAGTCTCTCAGAATATTGACTCTCCGACAAACCCGGTACGGTTCATACTCTATCGCCCTTATCTATACCATTTAAATACATTTTTCCTTCAAAATATTCAGATTTAATATCCACCACATTATTATTAAGTTCTGTTAGGCTATAAGGGTACCATCGTGCCATTGCAAGAGGTTTACCTGTTAATAAAGAGATAGTGGTTGCTAATGGTGCTCCCTTATCCTCTTCTGTAACAATTTTATCAAAATCACAATCTAGATGTTCTAAAATTGCATAGGCAACTTCGATTAAGACCTTGGGTCTTAATGCTGGTAACTGATCAGTAAATTCATTAACTGTTGTAAGTGTTTTTCCTGAGTTTACTACCCGTGCGTTTCTATAAATTTCTTCTAATAACATTTTTATCTCCTTAATTATTTTTCATCTTGATATTCAGGGTATACACCATCCCATCTACTTTTATATTTCCACGCATTATCAAAAAACAAAGTAACTATTGTTTTATTATTTATATTATCCATCAATGATTCACAAACTAATAAATTTGCTCCACAAGTTGGACCTATACCAATTTGATCACTTTCTATAAAGCTTTTCATTCTATTCCAAGCTTCATGACCATTAACTGTTGTAATAGCATCAATAACATCGAGACTAGTATTTGCTGATAATATACCAGCACCTAATCCCATTAAGTTATGTGGAGAATGCGTAAATTTTAAACCATTTTTCATCGCATATATTGGAGCAGACTTATCAACTTCTATACCAATAGTTTTTATATTAGGAAAATTCTCTTTTAATCTTTCTGCGATACCAGAAAAAGTTCCTCCTGTTCCAATTGAACAAACAAAATAATCTGGAGTAATTTTCAACTCCTTTAATTGATGAGTTATTTCATCACCACATTTATGCCATGCATTTTTATTTAATAGACTTGAAGCTTGATCAAGGAAATATGTATTTCTATTCAATTCAACATATTTTCGCGCAGCTTCAACACTCCCATTTAAAAACTTTTCTTTATCAGTAAATATAATTTCTGCACCGAAATTATTGATTTGATCAATCCGTTCTTGCGTCATTCCCTCAGGCATACATATAACGACTTTATAGCCCTTTTCTCGTCCAATCCATGCTAATGCAGCCCCACCATTGCCCGTAGAACAATCGACTAAAGTCATCCCTGGTTTTATGAGTTTTTCCTTTTCTAATGACTCAATAATATGAAGAAATGTTCTATCTTTATGGCTACCTGTAGGATTACTCAATTCAAATTTTGAAAAGATTTGATTCCCATTCTTAGATAAAGAAGTCAACTGTTTAAGCTCAGTGTTTCCAATTTTGTTTAAATTCATTTTTAGCTCTTTTTAACATTTGTTAAATTCTACTGATTGTTTTTTAAGGTTTTATAAACAATATTTATAAAAATAGATAATTGTTTCAAAACTGATCAAATACTAGATAAAAAATACAGACCTGTCTATATATTTTTATAAAATATAAAGATATAAGACATAAAGATAAGTTTAGATTTAAAATCTATTATTAAACAAATAATTAAAATATATGAAGTTTTATTAATTAGATTTCAACATATCTAAGAATTTTTACTAATCCATCAACTTTTTACGGCGATACAACCCACAATTTCCAGAAAACAATGCTGCCAATAAACAAGTAATAATGGCGTAAGTGGCAACATTCATTCCAAATAGCTCAACAGCTAAAATAATAGACGTTAATGGTGCCTTACTTGCCCCTGAAAACAAACTGACTAACCCTAATCCTGCAAGCAATGAAATTGGCAGATTTAAAACCGCGCCTAAAGCATTACCTAATGTCGCACCTACATAAAAGAGTGGCGTAATTTCACCACCTTTAAAGCCTGAACCTAAAGTGATAGCAGTAAAAATAGTCTTGTTAAAAAAGTCGTAAAACTCAATCGGTACATAAAAAGATGAAATGATTTTATCTGTACCCAAACCGTTGTATTGCTGATGCGCAGTGAACAACGTAAGTAGCATAATGACAATACCACCCGCCATCGTTCTTAATGGCAAATACCGAACGTATTTATAAAAAACGTCACTCGCAAAATGAATGGCTGCAATAAAGAAACGTGCGACTAGACCGAAGATCAGACCTGCCACAATTAAGTTCATGAGCGTGCCAAAATGAATGGCTGGAAACTCACTAATCACATAAAAAATATGCGGATGAACAATATCAAATAGCTCAGGGATAGCCGATGCAATCAGAGCCGATACAAAACATGGAAAAATAGCTGAGTATCTTAAATTACCTAAAGCAGTGATTTCTAACCCATAGATTGCACCTGCCAGAGGCAAGCCAAATACCCCTGCAAAGCCTGCACCAATACTGGCGATTAAACAGATTTTTCGGTTATCTTCCGAGACTTTTAATATATGGCTCAAGTGGTCAATTAAGGCACCCGAAAGCTGAACCGCTGGGCCCTCACGCCCTGCCGAACCACCAAACAGTTGCGTTAAAATTGAAGTAATAAAAATGATGGGGCTCATTCGTTTTGGAATAAACGACTTAGGCTGGTGAATTTCATCAATCAGTAAATGGGTTCCCCGTTCAATCGGTGATCCATATTTTTTAATGAGATAACCAATACCAAACCCCACAAAAGGCAAAAAGTAGATGAGCCAGTGATGCAGGCTTCTAACTTTGTTTGAAATATCAAAAGCCACAAAAATTAAAGTCGAGGCCAACCCCGCGACGACTCCAATCACGATCGAGATGACGAGCCAATAGACACTGTATTTTAGAATTTGATCATATTCAGATGAAGGTAGAATTTTCATTCGCTTTCTTCAATTCGCCTTTGAGTGAGTGCCAAATTCTCAAATTGTTTTATGCTGCCAGCTCATTAAGTGAGAAATGCTTAAACTGGGCTAAAAATTAAAGCCCGCATAAGCGAGCTTTCAATACAGTGATTAATTTTCATATCACTAAACTGTGATAAATATCTCATAATTAGTACTGATTTTCAAGCTAAAAATGGTTAACGAGTACTGTGAAAAATAACAAACTGAGTGAATAAATAAGCATTTGACCCAATTAAATTAATGCTTAAGTGAGCCAAATCATTTATTCAAAACTTAATTAATTCTCGCAATCACAGTTTCTGCATGGCAGGTCGCGCCCTTCTCTGCACCAATCTGGATAACACCACTGCGATGTGCCAGTACCTGCACTTCCATTTTCATGGCTTCCATAATGGCGACTACTTGACCTTCTGTCACTTGCTCCCCATTTTCGACTTTCCAAGCGCTAATCACACCATTAATTGGGGCAAGTAAATGCTCGGCACTCACTTCTGGCTCGGCTGTTTGTGCTTGGGCTGCCGTTGCTGGGCCTTGTGCAAACATACCCGCAGGTAAACCTAAACGGTGTAACTTGCCATCAATTTCAATGTAGCTCAGCAACATCGGTTGTTGATGGTTTGGAATGCCACGTTTGGTTGGCTTTAACTCTTGTTTAAAGTCGTTTTCGATCCAACGCGTATGTACATTAAATTTATCTGTAAAGTCAGGTTCATTAAGTACCGCACGGTGAAAGTCTAAAACCGAAGTAACACCTTCAATTTTAAATTGCTTTAAAGCACGTTTAGCGCGAGCAATTGCAACTTCTCGGGTTGGACCAGTGACAATCAGTTTTGCCATGAGTGAGTCAAAATGGCTAGACACTAATGACCCAGTTCGAACACCTGTGTCGACTCGTACACCGTTACCAAACGGCGCTTCAAATAAACTCAACACACCAAAGGCTGGAATAAACCCGCGAGCTGGGTCTTCGGCATTAATACGGAACTCAATGGCATGGCCTTGTGCTTTTGGTGTTTCTTTAATAGAAAGCGCTTCACCTTGTGCAACACGAATTTGTTCCACCACCAAATCGACTTTCGACGTTTCTTCGGTCACTGGATGCTCAACTTGCAAACGCGTGTTTACTTCTAAGAATGAAAGCTTACCGTCACGACTCAGTAAATATTCAACTGTTCCCGCACCCACATAGTTTGCTGCCTGACAAATGTTTTTTGCCGAGCTTAAAATTTGTTGGTAAATCTCATCGCTAATAAATGGCGCTGGTGCTTCTTCGACTAACTTTTGGTTACGGCGTTGCAATGAACAATCACGTGTACCCAATACCACAATATTGCCATGCTGATCAGCAATCACTTGCGCTTCTACATGGCGCGGTTTATCGAGATATTGCTCGACAAAACATTCACCACGACCAAAGGCAGCTTTTGCTTCACGTACTGCCGACTCATAAAGCTCTTGAACCTCTTCGAGTTTCCACGCAACTTTTAAGCCGCGGCCACCGCCACCAAATGCCGCTTTAATGGCAATTGGTAAACCATATTGTTTAGCAAACTCTAAAGCTTCCTCTGCATTATTGAGTGGGTCTTGCGTACCTTGAACCAACGGCGCGCCTACCGAAGCTGCAATTTTACGTGCTTCGATTTTATCGCCTAATTTTTCAATGGCACTTGGTGATGGTCCGACCCATTTTAAACCTGCATCAATCACGGCTTGGGCAAATTCAGCACGTTCAGATAAAAAGCCATAACCCGGATGGACCATGGTTGCTTTCGATTTCTTTGCAACTTCGATAATGGCTGGAATATTTAGGTAAGTCTCGCTAGCAGTCGCACCCGCCAAACCCCATGCTTCATCTGCAAGTTCGACATGCATGCTGCCAATATCGTCATCTGCATATAACGCGACTGATGAAATTCCCATATCACGGCAAGCATGAATAATACGAACGGCAATTTCACCACGGTTAGCAATCAATAATTTTTCTGTATTCATCTTTCATTCTCAAAATCTGTAAATTCGGCAATTTTTTTAAATTTGATGCGGCAACCTGCTGGAATCTGTGCCACCAAGTCCCAATGGTGTTTAGCAACAGAGCCAATGACCGGATATCCGCCCGTTAAAGGATGATCATTCATAAACAAAACGGGCTGACCACTCGGTGGAATCTGCAAAGCACCAATACATGTACCTTCACTTTCCAGTTCATGGGTAATTTTGCGAGTTAAAGACTGTGCACCTGAAAGTCTTAGCCCGACTCGGTTGCTTTCATTGGTCACCAGCCATTCTTGCTGACATAGCTGTTCAATACTGTCTTGTTCGAACCAATCGGTACGTGGGCCCATCACAATATCTAGCTCAACGACTTCGCCAGCTTGTGGCAAATCGGTTTTACCAACTTCATTTACGCTAATATTGGTTGCCTTTACTTGCCCTTGATAAATGGTATCTCCAAGTTTTAAAGGCTCTGGACCTAACACTGCCAAGCTATCAAACGAGGCACTATTGAGTACTGGTTCAACGTCTATACCACCACGAACGGCCAGATAGTTTCTTAAGCCTGCTGTTGGTGGTTGAATTTGAAATTCATCGCCTTCATCCAAATCAATCGGTTGATAGCTTGCAAAGTCTGCGGTTTGACCATCCGCAAATTTCACACGAATGTTTGAGATGGCCCCAGCCACCGCAATAACACCTGCATGTTGCATCTTTGCTTTTAAGCCACCATTTAAAACTTCAATGACAGGTGTATCGGTTGGATTACCGACAATACGGTTAGCACTGTGCATGGCAGATAAATCCATTGCACCCGCTACGCCAATACCAATATTGGTCTGATTTAAGCGTCCTTCATCTTGAATGAGCATCTGTAAACTTGGCGCAGTGATCTTAAACAGTGACACAGATTGTTTAGGCTCAACCGTACGCGTGATTTGCTGCGGTACAGTCACAGTTGTCGGGCTATGCGTCACATCTTCAAAATGTACGGTCATGCCCGGTAATAGCAATGCAGGATTTTTACGCTCTAAATCCCACATTTTTTCTGATGTTGTCCCAATCAGCTGCCAGCCACCCGGACTGTCTTTTGGGTAAATACCAGAGTATTTTCCAGCCAAGCCCAAAGAACCTGACGGTATTTTTTTACGCGGAACCGTTAAACGTGGAATATCGGTAAAAGGCTTATCGGGACTGCTCATATACGCAAAGCCCGGCGCAAAACCAATAAAAGCCACATTCCACACACTTTGGTGATGTTTTCTAATCACATCTGCCACAGACAAACCTTGTAGCTCTGCAACTTGAGCAAGGTCTTCGCCATCATAACGAATCGGCACAATCACTTCTTGACCGCTACGCTCAAATCCAGAATCAACTTTGAGACTCTGAATTGAAGCAACCAGCGTTTTAAAGTTGGTTTCGATCTCATTAAAGAAAACCAAAATTGTTTTTGCAGCGGGGACTAAGTCTTTAATTCCATTCAATTGCGTATTTTGCAATTTATTGTACAACGCCAAAGTTTCCTCTAAGCTCGCAAGCTCAATCAGAAAACAATCGGCGTTTACCGATAAAAAACGCATTTGCTTATCCTTTTAATTCTTCTTTAGTCCAATTAGCCAATCCAAGCACGGTCAGGAATGTCGGTAATAAACATGTAACCCGGTGCATGACTAATCGCAAAAGGAATTTTCGAGTTCATGACGGCAGCTTGCGGCGTTACTCCACACGCCCAAAACACTGGAATTTCACCCGCTTCAATACGAGAAGCATCGCCAAAGTCTGGCTTATTTACATCCAAAATTCCTAAGCTTTCAGGGTGCCCAATATGTACAGGTGCACCATGCACGCTCGGCATACGTGCTGTAATTTGTACCGCTTCACTAATTTGATGCGATGGAATTGGTCGCATGGAAACCACCATATTTCCTGAAATACGGCCTGCTGGTTCACACTGAATATTGCTCAAATACATCGGTACATTGGTGTCGTCATGAATATGACGAACTTCAATGCCCGCTTCTTGCAAAGCTGTTTCAAACGAAAAACTGCAACCAATTAAGAATGTCACCAAATCAGGATGAGCATTATAAATCTCTCTGCCATCGGTCACTTCATCGACCATTTGGCCATCTTTCCAAATGCGATAACGTGGGAAGTCAGTGCGGATGTCTGAGTCTGCTGCAAGCTTAGTTGCATAGATGCCTTCTTCGAGCACATCAAGCACTGGGCAGCTTTGCGGATTACGGTGTGCATAGAGTAGAAAGTCATATGCCCACTCTTTTGGCACCGAAATCATGTTGACCTGCGTCATACCTGCGGCCATCCCTGCTGTCGGTTTATCAAAACCTGCACGGATTTTTAAACGTGCATCTAACGCAGCTTCAAGTTGAGCTGGGTCGACTTTAATATCCTTATACATGGTGCTCATCCTTATGCTTTATTTACAAATGGGCGGATTTCAATATTGTTTTTTAAAAGCTCGGCTTTAATGGCAGCCGACATCTCTAGCGCACCGTCGGTATCGCCATGTAGGCAAATGGTGTCGGCTTGAATTGGGGTAAATACGCCGTCAATTGACTCAACTCCACCATTTTTAAGCATTGAAACCACACGGCTCGCAACAAATGCCGGATCGTGTAAAACCGCACCTTCTAGACGACGAGAAACCAATGAACCATCGCTGTTATAAGCACGGTCTGCAAAAGCTTCAGACACAACTTTTAAACCAGCCGCACGTGCCTGCTCTACCAAGTTCGACCCAGCTAAAGCCACTAAGACCAGTTCAGGGTTATACATTTTAATGGCATCAATTACTGCTGCTGCCTGAGCTTGGTCATGTGCAATGGTGTTATAGAGCGCGCCATGTGGTTTAACGTATTGCACTTTTGAGCCAGCTACTTTAGCCAAGCCATCGAGTGCAGAAATTTGGTAAAGCACATCGGCAATCAGTTCGTCACGTGACAAATCCATATTACGGCGGCCAAAGCCTACAAGGTCTGGATAAGACACGTGAGCGCCAATGGTCACGCCAAGCTCAGCGGCTTTACGAACCGTTTTTAAAATGCCGAGCGGGTCGCCCGCATGAAAGCCACAAGCAATATTGGCACTGGTCACGACAGGTAAAATCTGGTCATCATTACCCATTTTCCATGAGCCAAAGCTTTCACCCAAATCACTATTTAAATCTACAAACATGGCATTATTCCTTTATCACTTCACGCAGTCTGGCTTAAAGCTTGGTCAAATAGTTAAACACTGTCGTAAACGACATATAGCCCATCCACCACGTTAACAGACATGTTAATCCACCTAAAATAAGCAACCATTTTGGATAGTTATAATTACCCATCAAATCTTTACGGCACGCAGCAACATACACAAAAATTGTAAGGCCAATTGGCAACACCAAACCGTTAAAACCACCTACGAAAATGAGTAGACCTGCCGGAGTTGCACCCAATAACACATAGAGTAATAAAGCCAATGCGATAAAGGTAATGGTCGTATAGTTGGTTTGTTTTGGTGTTAAGTTCTTTTTAAACGCAGTAAAGAATGACACCGAAGTATATGCTGCGCCAATGGTGCTACTAATCCCTGCTGCCCAGAAAATTAAACCAAATAATTTAAAACCAAATGTACCTGCTGCATATTGGAATGCTTGAGCTGCCGGATTGGCGTCATGGCTAGCTAAATCAATGGTTGCACCGCTCACCACCACACCTAAAAAAGCCAAGAACAACACATAGCGCATGATGCCGACCACAACAATGCCCTTGGTCGCAGCTTTAGCAACTTCATCAATATTTTCAGGGCCAACAGCGCCTTTATCGAGTAAACGGTGTGCACCTGCATAGCAGATATAGCCACCAACCGTACCGCCAACAATGGTGGTAATAATGGCAAAGTCGATCTGATCTGGAGCAAAGGTTTGATGTACAGCTTGCCCAACCGGAGGCATTACAATGACAGCAACGATAATAATCAGGAGGATTTTAAGTAATCCCAACACGATCATGCTTTTATCCATGGCAAGCGTTGCTTTTCTTGATGCAAAAATCAAAATGGCTAATGCACCACTTAAAATACCGCCCCACTTTGTGTCTAGGCCAAACAGCGCATTTAAACCTAAAGCTGCACCGGCAATGTTACCGACACTAAAGAAAAACCCGCCCAAAATCACTAAAAATGCTAGTAAATAACCGCTACCCGGCAATGCTTTATTGGCAATGTCAGATGCACGCATTTGAGTAAGTGTCACCACTCGCCAAATATTTTGTTGAACAACATAATCAATCAGAATGGAAACTAAAATGGCAAAGCCAAATGCTGCACCTAACTTGACTGTAAATACAGCAGTCTGGGTTAAAAATCCTGGCCCCATTGCAGAGGTCGCCATCATAAAGATCGAGGCCACAATGGCCCATTGGCGATCTGATAAAAAAGAAAATTTCAGTAAAGACATATTAATGCGTTCCTCATCCATTTGAGCTTAACAACGCTATTTTCAAGTTGAACCAAGAACACCATTTTTTGTCCCAAACGATATTCTTTAATCCTTTAAAATGACAAAGATTCCCTGTTCCCCAATCAACACAATCGGTGATCAAATCTTGTGTCTAAAATAAAAACATAGCTAATCCCTACGGACAATAAGACTTTTTACATAAAATAAAAAATTCAAATATTTGATTTTTAATGATTTATTAATTATCAAAAAATCAGGATAAGCTTTACTTATTGAAGTTAATAAGCTGCTTTTATGGTTTTACATACAAAACAGCTTTTTTAAATAAGAAAAAATAGGGATAAAAGACACACAAAAACAGCTTATTTTTTAATTTGCTCATTGAGTCTTTTCATAGCGCATTCAGAGACCTTAACCGCAACTTCGGTTAATTTCTCTTTTAAGGCAACATCGTTTCCTTGAATGTAAATCGAGGTGAAATGAAACGTCTTTAACTGAATAGGCGTATTTAATATTTCTAGTCGCCCATCAGTAATTTCTTTTAACGCCGTTAAGGTCGGCACCACAGCAATGCCTAAGCCCTGCTCGGCTAAACGCAGTAAAGTTGCCAATGAATAACTGGTAATTGAAAGTGGTTCATCAATCCCTTGCTCTTTCATTCGTGCTTTCAATTCTTTATAGGGATAGGTAATTTTTGGATAAGTTAAAATGGTATGTGACATTAATGTTTTAAAAGACATTTGAGCAACCCCACCTTTAAATGAAGGTGAAGCCAAGAAACTTAGTTCAAAGTCACATAAAGCTTGTTCAATACACTCAAAAGCTAAAGTTGGCCCAAGTAAAAAAGCCATGTCTAAGTCACCTGTCCGAACACCTTCTTGTAAGTTAGGCGTAAGGTCTACCACAATTTCTACTGAAATTTTTGGGAACTCTTGCTGAACCTTTTCGATATATTCAACGAGCCACGTATAGACAATAGTTTCGGAAACGCCTAAACGAATGGTGCCAGTCAGGTGTTGATTTTCAGTCAGCTCTGCAACCAGATCGGTCTCTAGTCGCATAAATTTTTCGGCGTACTTAAATAAAGTTAAGCCTTTGTGAGTCGGTTTAAGCTGCCGATAACTTCGATCTAAGACTTTAAAGCCTAATTCATTTTCAAGAGATGTGATTTTTTGAGAGACCGCAGGCTGGGTGGTTTGTAATTTAGTCGCGGCCTTATTGAAGCTCTTTAAAGTCACAACCCAATAAAATGCTTCAAGATTCTTTAAATTCACGTTTCATCCTGTCTTAAAAAACTCCTTTACTTTTATAGTATGGGAGTTGTTAGCGTGATTAGGCTAGCAATAAATAAATTTTTAAATAAAATTAGCCATCCAAATTTTTAAATGCTTTAGAAAGCTGACTAATTGTTTTGATCTGTTTTGAATAACGGCGGCATGAGCGGCACGCCAATAAATGCAGTTGTAAACCACTTTGCTCACGTAATAACAACGGTCTATCTTGCTTTTCAGACAACAGTTGAGTGGCTTGTCGACATGTCAGCATGAACAATCCTCCTTCAATAACCATTTATTTTCTAAACATTCACGTAGTCTGGTACGACTCCGATACATCAACACATTAAAGTTTGAGATAGACAATTCAAACTTGCTACAAATCTCATTAGAACTCAACTCTATCACCTCTCTCATCATAAAAACTTGAGCATATTTGGCAGGTAAATGATTTAAACAAGCTTCAAAAATTATCCAGAAATCTGACTGCTCTATCATTTCTTCAGGGCTTTGCCATGCTTGAGGTGCTTCATATTTATGCCAGTGCCCTGATGCATCAAATAATTCATCAACACTGAGTTCACTTTCCTCATCTTTAAATAATTCAGACATTGCGACCAAGCGTGACTTTTGCCTAACTACATCAATAATTTTATTTTTTAAAATTGCGAATACCCATGTTTTGAACGCAGCCCGTCCTTTAAATGAATCTAAATTTTGAAAAGCGCTCGTTAATGCCTCTTGCACTACATCCTCAGCTTGCGGAAGCGAAGACAACTGTAAAAAAGCAAATTTAATCATTTGCTGTCTTAAGTCTTGTAAAAAGGCTGGATTATGCAGTTGATCCCCTAGGTCGTCATGACGTGATGCCGCGGCTGAAGTCATCCTTGTGCCTCTTTTAGATTATAGGGAATTTGAATTAATTGTAGCCGAGTTAATAGATTCTTTAATTCTTGAATTTGCAGGTAAATTTCAGACTCAGTCAAGTCAGCAAGTACAGATCGAATGAGTGTAAAAATATCATGGTCAGTTAACGTTATATTTTGAGTTAACTGTTCAATTAGCATAGCAAACAATGGAGAGAGTTGTTCAATACGTACTCTATCCTGTTCATCGCGCCAGACCATTACTGCATTCGGTGAGAGCTCAACTTGTTCTTGCGTAGTTAAAGTCGTCCACCTATAAACAGGATATTGATAAACCAATACCCATACTTGGGTGCTTAATTGCCAAGCGTAATTTTCATGCAAAACGACATCTTCAATTTCAACAGTATCTAAATACAATTCAAGCCATTCAAACTGCAATAACTCAGCCAACCATGGGTATTCTTGCAATATGGGATGCTGTTGCTCTGTTAAATACTCTCTAAACTCTAAAGAGATATCATTGTATAAAGGTGAATGACACTCTGCTTTTTGAAAAAACTCCGAGAGTACTTGTTGCCACTTTAACTCTGGCAACATCGCACGAGTGACAGGATAAACTAAGTTAATAAATGAACTGACATTATTAAAAAGTAAATCCCGATAAATTTGCATTCTTTGAACAGGAAGTGCTTGAGGTATTTCCAAATCAGGATCTCTAATCCAGTCACAAAACTGACGTTGCATGGTTTGGAAGGATGTTTGATTTCCCTTCATAGCCACTCTCCTGTTGTTGAATAAGTTTAATTTTGGTAAGTTCCTCTTCTAATTCATGCCATGACGGAATATTAAAGTCACGTTCCAATAAGGTTGGTTTTATTCCACATACTTGGTAGGTATATCTCAATAGTTCCCATACGCGATCACAAACCTCTGCACCATGCGTATCAATTAATAAATTTTTCTGAACTTGTTCATGTCCAGCAATATGTAAATAACGGATTCTCTCTTTTGGCATATCCCGAATAAATCCAAATGCATCATTGCCATGATTAATACTGTTGACATAGACATTATTTACATCCAGAAGCAAATCACAGTCTGCATATTGAAGAACTTCACGGATAAACTCCGCTTCACTCATTTCAGCATTGGGCATTAAATAAGTAGAAACATTCTCTATGACTAATCGTCTTCCTAAAATATCTTGAACACGTAAAATACGTTCAGCGACATATTTAACAGCCGCTTCGGTCATGGGGATTGGCAACAAATCATATAGATAGCCCCCATCATTTGTATAACTTAAATGTTCAGAGTAAATCGAGACATCATATTGTTCTAAAAAGCTTTTTATTTTTTCGATAAATTCAAGATTCAGTGGATGAGGACCGCCAATAGACAATGACAAGCCGTGACAAATTAATGGAGCTTTTTCAACACACTGTGCGAGTAATTTCGCGTGTCGTCCACCAAAACCTAGCCAGTTTTCAGGAGCAACTTCGATAAAATCGGGACATGTTTTTGCATCTAAAAACGAATCTATAAAATCACGCCTTAAACCAAGTCCTACGCCTGACAAATCCATCATGGTGATTTCTCCTTTTGGAAACGATGCCGACACTTACCAGAAGGCCGACATCATCCATGATCAGATCGTTTACTTAGCGCCGCACTTACCGTCAGCGACTTTTTTATCTGCACCGCACTTGCCGTCCGCTGCTTTTTTGGTTGCTCCACATTTACCATCAGCTGCTTTTTTATCTGCACCACATTTTGCTTCGCCAGACTTTTCGTGGTTTTTCATTTTGTTAGCACCGCATTTTGCTTCACCGCATTTTCCATCTGCTGCTTTGGTTGCATGTGCTTCGGTTGTTGTATGGGTTGCTGCTACCGCCACTTGTGTAGCGCCAGCAACTGAAAGTGCTAATAATGCCGCCACTGAAGTCATTGAATTGAGCTTGTTCATGTTAGTATTCCTTTAAAGATAAATTCTCGGTTTGTACATTTGTACGTATAGTTAGACGGACCAAATCCTTTTTTATTACACCGTAAATAAAATTTTTTTTATGTAAGAAATACAGTTTTTATCCGACTAATTAATATTCAATCGCATCGGATGTGAAATTATCATGAAGAATTTTATTTATGGCTTATCTCAATATTATCAAAAACTGGGTAAAACTCTACAACATGCAGACGGCATCGCAGCTCTGGCTCTTCGATTGTATTTAGTTCCTATATTTTGGATGGCTGGCACAAATAAATTAATACACTTTAATGACATTGTAGAATGGTTTGGCAACTCAGATGGAGGTTTAGGACTTCCTTTTCCGTATTTAATGGCATTACTTGTAACAACGGCTGAGCTAGCAGGTGCAATACTATTAACATTTGGCCTCTTTACTCGCTTAATTAGCATCCCACTCATGATTACCATGTTGGTTGCCATATTTACTGTCCATATACCAAATGGATGGCAAGCGATTGCTGATCCGAATGCACCCTTTGCAAACATGCAGGTCTTGGCCTCGGCTGAAAAGTTAGAGAAGGCTCGCGGAATATTACAAACCTACGGCAATTATGATTGGCTCACTTCCAGTGGTTCGTTTGTAATTTTAAATAATGGAGTTGAGTTTGCCGTTACGTATTTAGTCATGCTACTCGCACTGCTTGTTCTTGGAGGCGGCCGTTATTTCAGTTTAGATTATTGGATTAAAAAGAAACTGCTCTAATTAATCATTACGCCAACAATCCTACATGCAGCAACATAGAGCATCTTTTTCTTATTGTGTGCCATGTTACGCTCATGACACACAATTGATAGTGAGCCAATTTGGTCAAACCAGAAGCTGGTATCAAATTATCGAACTCTCACAAAAATAATATCTAGGTCTTTTTTAGGTACAAACTTAGTCTTGGTCATTTGAAATTGAGTTGGACTAATCTTTTTAACTGGCCCATCCCAACAAAATGAAACCAGTTCATCCTTATCACGCTCAATGGTGAGCTTAAAGTTTTCAATTGGCTTTGCCCAATTTGCGCCCGTCGTCAAAATATAACCCAACGCACTAAACGGCGAATTTTCTGCACTGGCTTTTTTTAAGCCCTGCTTAAATTGTTTATCCATACAAAATTGCTGGTTATATTCATCTGGATAGAGAGCGACAGAGCCACCGACCAAAGGTTTATATTCATGATGAATTTTAGTCAAACTATTGCCTTTGAAAGTCTGCTTCCAACTATAAACCACTTGAGATGACCACGGGATCACGTCATCTTTTTTAAATTTAGCTAAAATTTTCTGTATTTGCGGATTATTACATTGTTTTAGCTTGTCTACATAATATTCATAATCATAGTTAGTGCGAGTCCATGGGTTTAACATTTCTTTTTCACTAAAACCGCATTGCTTAAACTCATCCGTTGCATCAATCAGTGGCGATTTTTCATCTTTTTGAATAAAAGTTCTGACATGCATCTCAGATTTTATATTTTTACCATCCACCACAATTTTAAAACTTTTTAAAAGCTGTTCAGTGTGAGCAAAATCAGACTCAAAAAAATTATCAATACGTGGTAACGGGAATAAGATGGTTTCCGTTACGTCTTTATTGCTTAAGTTTTTATAAAGATAGTCGACCTTAATCAGTTTTTTACTGATGAATAGATCTTCGCTTTGCATGGCAATCTGTGAGTTTTTGAGATATTGAATCCCACCTGTACCCACGTAACCCGTAGAGTCATTGGCTAGACCATAGGTGGATAACGAAGCTAAAACAGCAAAGGTTAATGCAAACGTTTTCATTTTAAAGCGCTCTGTCATTTTCTAATTATGAAATATCGATCTGTAATAAAGCATAACTGTTTAAGCATAGAGGCAGTTAGTTTTTTAGTAATGACTTATATCGCTTTAAATCTAAAAAAATTTAAAGAAAATTTAACCTTTGTCTGGTCATCTTTTTAGGTACACTAATTTTTCCAATAAAGTTGGTTAGCCATAAAATGCATTCATCACGATGTTCAAAGTGAGGCATCAAACTAAGGTCAATTTTTATATCTCTATCAGCCAAAGGCAAACTCAAGCAATATTCAAAGTCAATCGACTTATATTTTAACTTTAGGTCTTTTTCTTGGGCCTGTTTTTTGATTTCCGCCATGATGCGGTTAAGGTTAACAATCAAATTATTTGAAACTTGATTATTCTCATAGACACGTTCATAGACGTTTTCAGCAACGTCAATGTATTTTATAAGCTCTGCATTTTCATTCATATCGTTCACTTTCTCTTTTTTTAAAGATTATGAACTGCTAAATGTTTAATTGCGTTACTTGGTACATTAGTAATGTGAAAAATGTATTTTTTACTTTACCGACAAATATAATTAAGCAATTGATATTTATTAAAAACATTTTTTATTTTCATATTTATATACATTTAAGACTTTTGTTGAAGTTAAATTTTTCTAGTTATCACAATTAAGTAATGATCAATTTTAAGTCAAAAAAAACCGCCCCAGAAGGCGGTCGCTGAATTTAAACCAGCAGATATAGAAGTAAGGTGGACGTTTACTTCTATATTCTTTTATGAAGGAGTTTTATTAGTTTTAATAAAATCCTCAGATTTAAAATAATTGATAATCATGTCTGCATGCTCTTCTTTTGGAGGAGCAACAGTGACCGGAAACGCATCTTTCGACATCTTAAAACCTGGTGGTAAAAAGTGCGAAATTGGCGGTAACTTTGGTTTTCCACCTTCTGTGATTCGCTCAATAAATCCAGCTAACCAAAGAAGATATTCACCTTCATTTACGAACTTTGGCATAACGCTCAGATCAATTTGAACTTTGCATTCACTTAACGGTTTCGTTAAGTTTTCTTCAAAGTCTATATAGTTGAACTTGAGCTTAAACTCAGTTCCTTTGATGGCTTTTCGAATCTGACTAATTAAACAGTTAAGGTTCTGAGTAATGTCATCAGTGAATAAGCTATCTTTTTTTATATTTTTATAAACCTTTTCGGCTACAGCTAGATACTTTGGCATTAACCTCTCTCCGTACTATTGTTATAAAGTTCTGATCTATGAATGTTTTCTGTCTTTGATTATGCTTAAAGTAGTGTAATTAAAGGTAGCCTTATTAGAGTGGTTTGTAAGTAGTTAGTGCTTTATGTAAATTGCACCATAAAAACTCTTAAAAAAATTAAGGTTTTGATAACTCATCCGCAAAAATGCATGGTTGAATAGAGATAATTAGAAACATTTATTTTCATATTATTTTTACCATTTGGTAAAATTAATATATTTTCATTTGCTTATCTCGTCTTACCAGCCCTAAAACAGCTCGACGCACTCGTATTTCTTCTTCAGAAAAAGGTAAATGTTCGATGAGCTCGTAAATTGAGAGAGAATTATTTTCGATCAAGAAGCAGTCTTGCTCTGTTGTCCAATTAGTCGTAGCCGATTCAGTTTGTTTTAAATAGCGTTTCATATTTCCTAGCAGACTTAATTACACATATTAAAAGCCTGCCTTTAGGCAAGCTTATATTTCAGATTTTGAATTGATCATTATTATAGCAGTCTAGAGATAATATGTTCAGTTAATATTGTAGCTGCCCTAACTAAACATTATAAAAAAGCCCACTCACTATGGGCTTCTTAATGGTTATTGTGCGGCATTTACCCCAACAATAAACTGACTACAATTAGAACCTTCAGATGCATTACCTAATTGCTTTTCAGAGAATTTAAATTTGGAAGCAACTGATTCATAATCTTTTTTAAGGCTTTGGCCTGTTAGCTCACCAAGCTCTTTCACCTGTTCTGGTTTTAAGATGCCATGTTCAACTGCTTGGTTTACCATGACACATGCTGTCGTCATCGCGTCATAACGCGCAGCAGTTTTAGAGTAGCCTAGAGCACCGATTACACCACCAACAATTAAACCAATAATGACCGCCAAAGTTACGTGCATTTTATTCATTTTTTAAATACCTAAAAATCTAACGAAAAGACGAACACTTCAAAAGGATGTGCTCAAGTCCAATCAAGATAGCGTTATTTACACGATATAAAAAGTTAGATTCTGTCACATTTGTTGATAGTTCAAGATGCGTATAAACCATCAAGGTAAAAACGGTTTTGTTAAAAATACAAACCCGACAGAGAAAAAAGCATTATCATGATGAGAAATTTGGTTGCCATAACTTGCGTTTAATTGAACAAAATCTTTATAGACAATGTATCGAAAACCTGTTTGATAAAAGGCATCATTTCGGTCATTACCATATATTTCGGCAGTGAACGTTAATGGGTTAGCAAGTTGTGTTTCGGTTCCAATTCCCCACGTGGTTTGATTTTTATGTGTGGTATTTTCACGTAACCATCCCATATTGGCATGGATTAAAAATTTATCATCCAAAGTAGAAAGACTTAAAGGAACATTAAACGTCCAATCTTTCTTTGAAGAATCCTTAGTATTGATTTGAGTGCCAAAAGAAAAGCCGATTCCCCAATCATTCGTTTCTAAAGGCTTTAATAAGGTCTTACCTTGTAGAGTTGCATAACTGACATGCTCAGTATCATCATTTACTCTCCCCATCCCTACAGCAAATTCAAAATTGCCACCAAAATTACAGGCTGGTGTTGCCCAATATTCTTTGCTGTCAGAGTTATGCTGTGCCCATGTTTCTAGCTGACAAGTTTTTGGAGAAACAAGAACGGCATCGTCAACAACCATAGGTCGTCCACTATAGCTTGCATTAGATAATGCGAATAAACAGAAACTAGAAATAAGTGAGCGTTTCTTTAAAGTAAATAACACTGGCATCACTCCCATAAGTCATGGAGCACATGCAAGTACTGCAACCCAACATGATTAGATCATGGGTTAATAATAGAAATGAAAAGATAAAAATAAAAAACCTCTTCTTGCATCCACAAAAAGAGGTCTGTTAGGACTTCAGTGGATACTTAGACTATTACCGATCGACTACTGCCACTCGAGCAAGTACTCACATTGAAGCTCCTAAAAATTAATTGGGCGGATTCTAAAATTACCATTGTTAAATATCAAGTTAAAATTTAGTGACAAGCATAGCTATCTGAATAAATGATATCGTAGTATTTCTTAAATATACAATTAACAGATATTAACCAATAATTTTTATTTAAATTTATTAAACTTCATTCATTAAAGTTAAAGTTTCATCAATTCTAAACATATTTTCAGCATTGGTTTTCCTCAAGAATGTACGCTCACTATCACCATCTCCAATTTGTATAATTTTTGAATTATTCGGGAAGTACAGCTGTTGCACAAACTGAATATTTCTTGAATTATTGTTAACTCTATCTTTCAATGCCTCAGAGACAGAAAAAAATATCTGTTTTGACTTAGGAGAATATTTAGAAATAAAATTAAATATTAATTTTCTATTCTCCTCGTCGATATCTTCTTTCATAATTGCATCAAGAAGAAATGGAAATATAGTCAGTTCTTTTGTTTCCGATATTAACTCATTAAAGGCAAAATGATAAGCCATTACAGTTTTATGTAACTCTACTCCTTGAAAGGGAAAGGAGTTAATACTATATAATCTTGTATATCTTTTTTCATTTGGAAGCTTAACGTTCAACTCATTTAGATTCCTATGAAAAATTTTATAAAAAATATTTTCCTTTTTTGTACGGATACTCCAAGTTTCATCATCAGATAAGAACTTTTTTAACTTCAAGTCAATCATTTCATTTTTAATAACTTTATCTGAAATTTTTCTTTCAACCGTATCTAAAAATTTAATATTTACCTTATTATCAACCCATTCATTAAAGGAATAGTCTCTTTCATCATGGATGTGATCAAACAAATTATTATATCTAATTGAAATAGAATCACTTATTTTCTTTATCTTTTTAGATAAGGAGTTTATTAATGATTGAGTGTGATTAATTTTTTCATTAATAACAATTAGTTCTTCATTTGTATTATTAACTTTTTGAGAATATGCATATAGGTCTTCTAATGAGTTAGGTAAAACTTGAATACAAACTGGACATAAATCATGCTCAGGCTTTTGTTTTTTAATATTACTTTTTATTTTACTTAAGATTTTTTTCCTTTCCACTTCCAAGCTTTTTAAGTTACATAACTCAATATATTTTGACTCGTTTTCAACTAATTCCTCACATAATTCCTCATACCCTTTAAGGTAATCACTTGATTTTGATATATATTTTTCTTCAATCAATTTAGTAACAACTATTTCATTATTATTTCCACCCATATTGTTTAAAAAATCAATTTCTTTTTCATTTTTTGCTTTATCAAGTTGCAACCGATTTAATTCAACTCTTTCATTTCCCTTTAAAATTCCAAGATGATAATCTATATAATCTGTTTTAAAATCTTTATAATAATTCAAATTAGAAAAAGATTCTCTCAAATATACCCATCCTACTGACTGTGATATATAGGAAGGTAACCACATCACTTCCAATGGAGATTTTACCAGATTCCCTTTACTTTCTAAATACAAATTAAAATTAAAAATTTCAGAAATATATTCTTTTAATTTCACATGCTCATTTGAATTATCTGCATTGATGCCATCAAACCTTTTGATCTTTTTTATACCATTTTTATCTGATATAAAAGTATAAAAAGAACTATTATCACGTATTAAAGTTATTTCATCCTCATTAAATAACAAATCCAATCTAAATATTAATTTATTTTGAAGAATCTCATTTAGTTTTTCTTTACCATCATTAATTCCAAATGTATATATTATCGATTGAATTAAAGTACTTTTACCAGAGGTGTTTTTTCCTTTTATAATATTAAATTTTTCATGAAATTCCGTAAAAAAACATTTTTCAGTATCTGTAGAAAAAACTAATAAACTTTTGATGAAAACACTCACAATGACTCCCCTCTAGTTTCAACATATGCTGCTACTATGGCAAACAAAATTACTTCTTTAGATAAATTTAATTGCAATTTTTCATTAATTTCTTTATTCAAAGTTAAGATACTCTCTTCTTCTGAATAACAAAAAGAATCAACATCAGAAGAATTTACAAAATGATAAATTTTTTGAAATTCAACCATTTTTAAATCTTTAAAATAATCAAAACTATTATCAATATATCGCTTATAATCTCTAGTGACTGCAAGGAGGGATTTTTAATTTCTTAGCTACTTCATTAGCCATTAAACGCCATTTCTCATATGTTTTTGTTTTATTTTCTATAACATTTAATGCTTCAAATATTTTAGATGAGTATATTCTTTTGCTTTCATCTAACAATGTAGTTATATGACCCTGATTATAAACAGTTTCTACATTTCTAAATAATGATAAAATTAATTCGAGTGCAGCATTAGAATCTATGAATTTCCCTTTAAAAATTTTAGATATTTTACCTAATATTTGTTCTTTTTGAGATTTATCTGTTGCACCAACATCAAGGTGCATAAACTTTATATTTTCTAATTGGGTAATATTTTTTTCAAACTTATCCATTTTCTCTATCAAATTATTTCGTATATTTTCATGCAAATCAGAAAAGCTAACAAAAAAATTATCTTCTCTAACAATTTCGCTATAAGACTCAACGCCTTTCTTTTTAATATTGGCACAATTAAGTTTAATAGTATTATTAGTTAGAAATATCAAATCATGTTTGTAATTTATATTTTTAGGCCATTTGTCTAATAATAAATTAGCGCCTACATTCGTCATCTTGGCAACTATTTCACCTAATACCTTATCAGTTGACCAAGATGATGTAGACTTTTTC
This sequence comes from Acinetobacter sp. AOR43_HL, assembly GCF_027854635.1. Classification (NCBI taxonomy): domain Bacteria; kingdom Pseudomonadati; phylum Pseudomonadota; class Gammaproteobacteria; order Moraxellales; family Moraxellaceae; genus Acinetobacter; species Acinetobacter sp. AOR43_HL. The sequence continues at coordinate 180,317 of NZ_JAKTHX010000037.1, read as the reverse complement.
GCCTGATACGAATCTATATTATTTACTTCATTATTATTATCTAGAAATGTAAAAATAACGTCATCAAAATGCTCGATACAAATAAAAAAATTATTGCCAACTAATAAATCATACTTATCAAGTAAGATGCAAATAGCACTATTTCTTTGAAATGCAAATCCGTTCGAAGCCTGCACACCTGAATTAGTGTCTGTATTCTTAATCGTCATTTAACTTTATTAAAATTTAACAAATTATATAACTATCTAATATTTCATCAAAAAAGTCAAACTCAACTCGATTATTAATATAAACTTAATAATAAAATAAATTATATCTTTTAAAATATAAAATTATCTTTCTCAATTTTTAATTTTTTTTAATTATATCTTTTACTTTATATATACTCAATTCTTACTATTTTCGATTTATATAAAATACTGCTTAACAATGCCATAAGCAGTATTATTGTATCTTTCAAATATTCATTTAAATCACCCATCCCCCAGTAAAAAATACTCAAGCATTCTCTCCTGCTCGATTGCCACATCCGAACTTAAAAGCTGGATGATTGCGCCTTCAATCATATATAAAAATAGTTTGGCGTCTTGAAAAGTTGCATCGGTTTTTAGTTTTATAAGCTGGCTATAAATTTCATTCAGCAGCCATGTGCGATATCTCACTGCGGTGATATAGGCTTTTGGATAGGTCAGTTTCGTTTCAAAAATGGCTTTAAATAAAAGGTAGTAAAGTCCTTCTAAATCGGTGTGTAAAAAATAAAGTTTCTTGAGTTTATCCTTCACGTTTGTGTTCTGGTCGTACCCAACGATTGAGACCACTTTTTCTTTTAAACGTTCTTTTTGTACGATTAAACAGATTTCAATAAACCGCTCTTTTGAATGAAAAAAGTTATAAAAAGTTGCTTTGGTCACTTCACATTCTTTCACGATTCGGTCGACTCCAACCGTATGGAATCCGTGGTGGTGAAATAAATCAATCGATTTATTGATAACTTGAATAGCACGTGTTGAGAGAACTAACTTTGGCATATTTTTACCACTAAAAATTATTGTTGTTTCTAAATGAGATACTTTTTTGGGAGAAAAAAAGGTACAGCAAAGCCATAAAGACTGTGCTTGGCACATCTCAAGTTTTATTGTTGATTAAGTTTTTAGACGAAATAATTTAAAGCCTGAAAACCTTACGGCGATCAAACTGCTTTAAACGTTTAAGTTGTGTCGTTATAGCTTTTGGCAAAGGCTGCCAAGAAATAATGGATGTGCAAAGCCAACTCCTTTTTATTGGGAGTTCTGCCAGACATTAATAGAAATTATGGTGGCAGAACGAAAGGGGTTAGCAGACTGGTCAAACGTGGCCAGCACACCCGAAGGTGTCCCCCTCCGTTCCGCCATAGAGGGGGCACGAGGGCTCAACACTAGAAGCACGAAACTTCTAATGTACGTTTGATACGGTCTGCTAAAACCGACTGGCAATGTAGGCCAGCAGGCAAAGGATAGTGTCCAACCCTTTTACAGTCAAGCACACAAAATGACATTTGCTTTAAAATAGATCATTAAAAAGTAAGGATAAATAATTAAAATTTATTGTTAAATTGGGGTTTATAAAACGCTTATCAATCAAAGTTCTAACGGGGTCTTAAAAGATACGACTTGCAAAAAATTATCTATGATAATATTTTAGAGTAATTACTCTAAAATGAGAGCTAATCATGAAAACTAAAAGAATTGGTTCATATCACTGGATGCAAGCTACAAATGGTCAGCTCAGCTTCAAAGAGAAAATTAAGTTAATTCAAAAAATTATGCTGCCAAGTGTTATGGCCTCTATAAAAATAAATTACTTTCGATTCAAAACTTCTAGCGATTTTGATATCGATCAAATCGTAATACCAGATACTCAAATGGTTAAAGTCGCGCTTGATGAGCTCGAAGCTAAAGCAAGTATATCTATCTACAATCATTCATGGCGAACCTATTTCTGGGGAGCTGCCCTAGGCCATATACAAAAACAGCAATTTGATGCTGAGTCACTTTTAATAGCCTCACTTTTTCATGATATTGGTGTAACTGAGCAACATATTCATAGTAAAGGTTGTAACTGTTTTACCTATGAGAGTGCTAAACAATTTGAGCTAAAGGCTAAAGAACATAGCTTTGATGAGAAGAAAAGTGAAGTTATTAAAGATGCTATCTGCTTACATATGAACGGTTATATAGATCATTCTGACCCAGCAGAAATTACTCTATTACAGCAAGGTGCATCCTGTGATGTGATTAGTGACGGTCTATATAGACTCCCCTTATCTTTTAGAAATGAAATTTTAGAAAAATATCCTAGAAAACAATTTAATAAAGAATTTATTGAGCTTGTTAATTTAGAAAGTAAGAATGTACCAAATTCTCGAACTAGTTTATTAAGTAGTCTTGGTTTGCCGCTCATGATTAAGTCAAATTTATACGAAGAGTGAATTTTACGAGAGCTATTAATCGTAAAAACCCTATTAAGTCTCAGCTTGAAAGTTGAATCGCTTAAGCATTTACAACATATTGATCTAGATTCTTTAATGCAAAATGGATCACCTGAGAAAGCTCTTCTTTCGAATATCCATCTCTGGCCTGAACCGATAGCCCATGCAGAACAAGTGCGTAATATTGCCCTAAGGTTTTAGGGTCAGCCTCTGCCACCAATTGACCGTCTGATTTTGCCTGAATAAATCGATCGACCAGACTTTGGCCCCGTGCAATACGCTGTTCTTTCATCCATTCCAAAACAGCTTGGTTTTCTTCACCTAACACGCTCGCTGCCGACACAACCATACACCCATACGAATGGTTGGCTTGCGTGTAAAGCGCTAGTGCATCTGCAAATAATTGACTGATTGCATCCTTAATATTTTTTTGCTTTAAAGCATTTAAGGCGAAATTACCTTCATTTTTTTCATAGTGATTTACAGCTTCTCTAAACAAAGCCTCTTTTGAGCCAAATGCTTTATAAATTCGAGCAGAGGCAATCCCCAAAACTTCAACTAAATCTGACATGGATGTGCCTTCATAGCCGTGAAGCCAGAAGAAATCTCTCGCTTTTACGAGGGCTTCTTCTCGATCAAACTCTCTTGGTCTGCCAGCCATAATGACCCTTTATCAAATTTAGTACCTCTTTTTATTATTATTCGAAAAAAATATTTTCACAAATAAATCAATGAGATTTATTAAAAATAGTCTCGTTTTGTTTTGATTTTCAAATAAAAAGTTGTTTTTCTCAAAAATTAAGCCTATTGTTTGTCGATCGACAACTAATTAGGTTTTGTTATGAAAACGATCAAAGGTCCTAGTATTCACCTTGCTCAATTTAGCGATGACATTTCCCCTTTTAACCGTCTAGAAGATATTGCTGCTTGGGTATCAGACCAAGGATTTGAAGCGGTACAACTTCCTGCTTGGGATAAGCGTTTATTTGATGTTAATTTGGCAACAGAAAGCCAAGATTATTGCGATGAAATATTAGGTACTTTAAACAATCATGGCTTAAAAATTAGTGAGTTAACGACTCATATTTTTGGGCAGTTAATGGCTGTACATCCTGCTTATGACTCAATGTGCGATAACTTTGCCCCATCTCATTTGCATGGTAATTCAGTAGCTAGAACCGAGTGGGCAAAACAACAAATGCTCGCTTCAATTCAGGCATCTGCCCGCTTAGGTCTTAAAGACATGGGAACATTTTCAGGCTCTTTGGCATGGCCTTATGTATTTCCGTTTCCACAAAGACCATCAGGGCTTATTGAAACGGCATTTGATGAATTAGCGCGTCGCTGGCTTCCTATTTTGAATGCTTGTGATGAACATGACGTAAACCTTTGCTATGAAATTCACCCCGGTGAAGATTTGCATGATGGCATTACATTTGAAATGTTTTTAGAGCGGACTCATAACCACTCTCGTTGCCATATTCTTTTTGACCCAAGCCATTTTGTTTTGCAACAACTGAACTATCTGGAATATATCGATATCTATAAAGATTTCATTCGCATGTTTCATGTTAAAGACGCCGAATTTAATCCAACAGGCCGCCAAGGAATGTATAGCGGCTATCAAAGCTGGGGAAATCGAGCGGGTCGATTCCGTTCTACGGGTGATGGTCAAGTTGACTTTAAAGCGATTTTTTCAAAGTTAGCGCATTACGACTACGAAGGCTGGGCCACATTAGAGTGGGAATGTTGCCTCAAAAATAAAGACGATGGCGCACGCGAAGGTGCCGAGTTCATTAAGCAAAACATTATTCATGTCACCGATAAAGTGTTTGATGACTTTGCTGCTGCCCCTGTGAATCAGACTCAAATTAATCAGCTATTGGGTATTTAAGGAAGCGTAAGAGAAATCAACATGAAAACTCAATTATTCAATAAAAACTCGCATCACGAATTCGATCATCATTACATTCACATCGAAAGCAAAAAATTACACTACGTCACCTTAGGTGAAGGCCCAGCGGTATTGCTAATTCCGGGCTGGCCACAAACATGGTACGCGTGGCACAAAGTCATGCTTGAACTGGCAAAACAGGGTTATCAAGCAATCGCGGTTGATTTACCCGGAACAGGAAATTCAGCTCCACTGGATGGAAGTTACGATACGGGGCGTATTGCCAAGATTTTATCGATGCTCATGAATCAACTTGAATATCCAACTTATTCGGTTGTTGGTCACGACATTGGTATGTGGGTTGCCTATGCGCTTGCATCTGACTTTCCTGAGTCTGTAACTCGACTTGCGGTCATAGAGGCTGTGATTCCCGGTTTAGCGCCCGCACCTCCTATTTTTGTTGAGCCGAGTGAAAATATTTTTCTTTGGCACTTCATGTTTAACCAGACCTTAGATTTACCCGAAGCTTTAATCGCGGGCCGTGAAGATACTTATTTAAATTATATGTTTGATAAATGGTCGTGGCACAAAGATAAAGTTGCAACTGAAACTTATATTGAAGCCTATAAAATTCCGGGTCGGTTAGCAGCGGGGTTTAATTATTACCGCTCTATTCCAGAGACCATACGTCAAAATAAAATGAGAGAAGCTAAAAATTTAGACATGCCAGTTTTAGCAATCGGTGCTGAACATGCCACAGATAATGCACCTTATGAAACCATGAAAAAGGTTTCACCCCATTTAACCAGTGCGATTGTAAAAGACTGCGGTCATTTCATTATGGAGGAACAGCCAAAAATATTTAGCTCACTCATTTTAGAATTTTTGCAGCAGGAAAAAAGCCATGCCTCTACTTGCTGAAATTGAAAACTGGCTTAAATCCAGACCTACCGCACAAGGAGTAAACTCGTTACAAGCGCTAAGGGAGCAAGTAAATAAAGACATTATTGATCAGCAAGGCATTCAACAAGATGCAAACTATCAACAAAGTTTTCATGTTGCTGTTTCAGATGACGCGGAAATTGAAGTTCGGGTGTATGTTCCCTATTCACTCGAAAACGCTGAGCAACGTCCAGCTTTAGTTTTTGCTCATGGTGGAGGTTGGTGCCTCGGAAGTTTAGATGCATGGGACCGCGCTTGTCGGTTACTAGCAGAAACTACTCAACAGGTTGTATTTTCTGTGGACTATCGTTTGGCCCCAGAATTTAAGTTCCCTACACCTTTAAATGATTTTTTTACGGCATTTCGTTATATCTATGAGAACGCTTCACGGTTTGGAGTTGATCAAAACCGCGTGGCTGTAGGCGGAGATAGTGCAGGCGCCAATATAGCTGCTGCCACATGTTTAATGGCAAAACAACACCCAGAAATTAAGGTGAGCCATCAACTTCTTTTTTACCCTGCTTTAGATGCCACGATGAGCAGCAAGTCTTATCAACAATATGCCGAAGGTTATGGTTTAGAGTCATCCACAATGTTTTATTGCTGGGATCAATATATGCAGGATGAAAGTGAAAAACAGAACGAGCTTGTAAGCCCATTACTCGCTCAGTCTTTAGAGGGGCTGCCTGATGCAACCATTTTTGTGTGTGAATATGATCCCGTTCGTGACGATGGTGAAAGATATGCTCAAAAACTGTGGGATGCGGGCATTCAGGTGAACTTTTATTTATTAGAAGGAATGATTCACGGCGCAATTCACATGCTGACGGTTAGTCCCGACAAAGTAAAATCTATCTACCGTAATATTCGAATGTAGATCTTTTTATTATTCAAATATATTACTTAGTTGGGCCACTCTTCAAAATTGTTTAATGACATTTTCGGAGTGGCCTAATTAAATTTTGGCTATCAATAGCGGTTCTCATGAGTCCTTATTGAAATTAATTTTTCATTTTGAAATGGGCTATCTGTTTTAAGAAGTCATTTAAAGGCATCGGACAGCCCCACAAATAGCCTTGAAACTCAGTGCATCCATTATTTTTAAAAACATCAAATTGTTCAGCAGTTTCGACGCCTTCTACCAACACTCTGAGGTTCAAATCTAGACCAATTTTAATAATGCCAGTGACGAGTTTATTACTGCGTTTATCATCCAATGCTGCCTGTACAAAGCTACGGTCAATTTTGATTTGTCTGATGGGCATTTTTTGTAGATAGCTTAAAGATGAATAACCTGTACCAAAGTCATCAAGAGAAAGCTGAACTCCTTGTTTAGATAAAAAGTTCATTTTTTCGACCATGCTTACACAATTCGTTAAAGCAATATTTTCAGTAATTTCTAATATGAGCCGAGATGGATTGACCCCATATTTCTGAATCAGCCCAATCACAGTTTGCTCAAAGTTTGGTTGCATGAAGTGATCAGCACTAATATTAATTGAAAGTGTAAGATCTTTGGTCTCGGCTTTTTTACTCCAATCTTGTAGAACTTTGCAGGCTTGAGCCAATACCCATTCTCCAATCTCTGGCATTAACCCAAAAGTTTCGGCTGCTGGAATAAAATCTTTTGTGGGAATATCTCCTAAAACAGGATGATGCCATCTTAATAAAGCTTCCGCGCCAATTAACGTTTCAGAAGCATTAATTTGCGGTTGATAAAAAAGCTCAAACTGTTCTTTAACAAGCGCTAAACGTAAGTCTTGCACCATAGTGCTTTCAGTTTGTATCTCTAATTGCATGGTGTAAATTGAAATACAGATCATGAGCGTAGCGACACAAGTTGCAATCCATCCCCCATGATCACGAATATCTTCCGGCAAAGGTATGGCGCTCTCAAGATTAAAAGAGCTGCCACTAAAAAATATAAAGCATCCGATCGACAAAAGAATTAAAGCAGCTTGTAAAAAGCTTGGATTTCTACGGTAATTCAAATATCCCAATATCGCCCCAGCGGGTAAAAACAATTGAGCCACTTGCGGACGGTCACTTGTAGCAACATCAAAAAATAAGCAAAAAATGACTGGAAAAACAAGCAGAACGACTTGAGATAAAAGAATACCCGCTGAAATGCGGTTTATATAAATAAGAAAAAGGCTAAATATAGAGATCAGTGTAAAAATGATATCCATACCCACAATTAACCACATTTTTGCAAATATAAAATATGTGGTCCAAAACAAACAAAAAATAATGCAAATAAAGATATTGGCTTTTGCGGCGATTGTAAGCTGCTGATCCTTTACGGTACGGTAATTTTTTTTGCGTTTTTTAAAGTAAGACGAAGCTATCATAAATAAATCAACCGTAAAATATTTCTTCATAAACCCCAAGCTTGAACAGTGATATACCCTGTCAATTTTCACCAATAAAACCTCATGTTTTATTTATTTTTATATGACTCATCTTGAGGTGGGTGTTGTTTTAATTGTGGTGGAACAGTCCGGTTGTTTAATTGAATAATTTTGTTTTTCAATCACCTTATTATTTTAAAGTATTATCCTCTAACGATACATGTGTCTGCGACTAAGGTACAGGCCCTAAATAGCGAAAAATTAGAGCATAAGAATTTTTAGAATATAGAGCTCTCTTTGTTGATATTAATAATAATTATCATTACTATTTAAGAATAATTTAACTGTGTGTTTAATTGCGCTACTCATTGCCAATTTGTGGACTCCGCCGCTATGAACTTCAATGTAGAGAAACAGGTATGGTTTAGCCAAATTTACCGTTCTCAGCAAACTACGCTTTTATCATGGTTTAAACACAAAATTCAGCACCATCATCAATCTGAAGACCTGAGTCAGGAAGTGTTTTATCGTGCTTTAAAAAGTGGATATTGTTTTCAAAAAATTAAGGAACCACAGGCATGGCTTATGGGCATCGCCAAACATGTCATTATTGACCATTGGCGCCGTCAGCATATTGAAAACTTATATCTAGACGCCCTACAGCATCTTCCAGAAGAATATTATCCCTCTGCTGAACATGAAGTTTATATTCAAGAAACCCTATATCAAGTTCATTTAATATTAGAAAAACTACCCACCCGCACGGCTCAGGTCTTTTTGATGTCTCAACTAGACGGCATGACTTATCGAGAAATTAGTGAAAAAATGAATATTTCTGAAGCTACTGTGAAAAGAGATATGAAACAAGCTTTTTTGGCTTGTATAGACCTCTATAATTAACCCTTTTCAACGCGCTCAAATTTCTACTGTATGTCAGCTATTAATAAAATTCCTCCTCATGTTTTAGATGCAGCCGCAGACTGGTTGGTACTTCTACATTCGGGTGAAATGACAGCATTACAGCAACAACAATTTGAGCAGTGGAAAGCCGAAAAAAAAGAACACCAGCTAGCACTCCAGCAAATGGAAAAATTTAGCCACGGTTTATCAAACCTCGCAGGTAACTTCCCTTCCAAAGCTTTAGTTCAGTCTAATCAAAAATTTAATCTTGCTGCAAAACGCAATATGCTGTTGAGCCTTTCAGGTTTAGTCATCGTTGGCTTGTCTGCCTATTTCATACCTTGGGAAAAATGGCAGTCGGACTATCACACCAAAGTGGGTGAAATTAAAAAAGTATCGTTAAAGGATGGTTCTCAACTGATTATGGCAAGTGATTGCTATGTCGATGTAAATTTCACGCAAGAGAAACGTCAGATAAAGCTGATTGATGGAGAAATTTATATTGAAACGGCAAAGGATGCTCAACATCGGCCATTTATTGTCGAAACCAAGAATGGTTCAGTAGAAGCCTTAGGTACTCAATTTACGGTTCATCAAGAAAATAGCGAACAAACCAAAGTCAAAGTCTATAAACATGCAGTAGCCATTGAACCAGAGAACTCGTCTAAACGCCAAATATTAAAACAAGGTCAACGTGCTTTTTTTGATGAAAAATATATATCAAAAGCTCTTCCTCTCGATAACGATCAGCCCTATTGGACCCAACAACTTTTGGTTGTAGATCAATGGCCACTTCAAAAAGTGCTGGATGAACTATTTCTTTATAAAAAAGGAATTTACCATCTCGCCCCCGAATTAAAAAATATAAAAATTTCTGGGGTATTTTCTCTAAAGAACCCTGAGCAAAGCTTAGAAACTTTGGCCTATAGTCATCAACTTGAGCTGACCTATTACAGTCCCTATTTGTTAAATATTAAAAAAAGATAAAAAATGTGACCCTTTTTTTGATCTGGTTCGACTTATAGAGGAATACACTCCCTGTCGAGAAGACCACATGAAGGATTATCAAGCAAAAAGTAAATTGGCTTTGGCTATACGTGCAGTGCTATGGAGTACGCCATGGGTGGTCACGGCGCTTACCTCAACGTCTATTTACGCTGCACAAACTTACAGTATTTCAATTCGCCAGAGCACGCTTGATCAGGCCATTAAGCAACTGGCAATTCAAACAGGCACAACCATTAGCTACGATAATGCCAGTCTTTCAAAAACAAAAAGCAAAGCGCTTCAAGGGAATTACGCTGTTGAAGATGCTTTAAGTCTGTTATTACAAAGTCACCCATTTGAAGCCGTTAAAGTAAACAATGGTGGTTACAGCATCCGAGTGAAGGCTCCACCCGCTCCAATTGAACCCAAAGTTTTCCAGTTAGAAGCCATTAAAACAAAAGCAAATAATAACAATGAATTTGATACGGCAGGCAGTGAAACAGGTACGGCTCATTTAGCAACAATTCATGTTAATGCTGATCATGGCGAAAATTTAACAACCGAAGGTTCTGGCTTATATACAGCGAAAGCGACCACTGCCTCTACTGGCTTGGCATTAAGTTTGAAAGAAACACCTCAACTGGTCAGTGTAATCACCAATCAACAAATGAAAGATCAGAACCTCACCCAATTAACCGATGTTGTGAGTCAGGCAGCAGGTCTTTCTATTAAACAAGGCGGCAACATTGGCAGTGATAACTCACCTATTTACGCTCGTGGCAAAGAAGTGGATAGCTATTTACTCGATGGCGTAAAGCTCATGAGTTCATATGCAAGTATTTTCCAGAGTCAGGACATGGCTTTATTTGACCGTGTCGAAGTCGTGCGAGGTGCAAATGGCTTAATGACAGGTGCTGGCAGTGCAAGCGCAAGTATTAATCTGGTCCGAAAAAAACCATTACAGGACTTTAAGGCTTCGGTGAGTGCTGACATTGGTTCATGGGATTCTTATCGTACCGATATTGATGTTTCCACACCTCTTAATGAATCAGGAAGTATTCGTGGTCGTACTCTTTTTGCCTATCAAAAGTCAGACTCTTATATCGACCGCTACAACGAAGAACGTAAAGTGGCTTATGCCGTATTAGAAGCTGATTTAACTGAACAAACCAAAGCAAGTTTGGGTGCAAGTTACCAACAACTCGATTTGACTGGTGTCGCTAGAGGTGGTTTACCAAGCTTTTATACAGATGGCACACCGATTAACTGGTCCCGTTCAGATTCAGCGGCGGCGAGTTGGACGGGTTCAGACCGTTCAACGACATCTTACTTTGCTGATATTGAACACCAGTTTAATGACCGCTGGAAATTAAAAGGTATGGTGTCTAGAACCATTACAGATTCGGATGAAATTGTAGGTTATACCTTCTCAAGTAAAGGGATTGATAAAGCTACTGGTAGCGGGGCAATGTTGTATGCAACCCGTTGGGATTATCGCCCTACTCAAGACTTATTCAATTTAACCTTAAACGGTTCATTTGATTTGTTTAATCAAACTCATGACGTGGTGTTAGGCACAACTTACACAAAAAGCAAAAATAAACGTCCAACCTATTCGGGCTGGAATAACGGAATGACATGGGATGGAACTCTAAAAAATATTTTTGCTTGGGATGGCAGTACACCTAACCGCCCCGAAACAAAAATAGATGGTTGGTACAGTGGCGATGATCGTAGCCAATCTATTTTTGGTGCTGTTCGTCTTAAAGCAACCGACAATCTTGCAGTCATTTTAGGCACTCGAATTGAAGACTGGGAGCGCGTAACTGGCAACCATTCAGATGCTGATAATAAGACCACCTACACAACACAAGAAGAAAGTGGCAAGGTGATTCCTTATGTGGGCATTACCTATGATTTCACTGACAACTGGACTGCGTATGCAAGCTACACCAATATTTTTTCACCACAAGATAAGAAAGCTGTTACAGGCGAATACATAGACCCATTAATAGGTAATAGTACCGAGCTGGGTATTAAGGGTGAGTTTTTTGATAATCAATTAAATGTTGGCGCTGCTATTTATCAAACTAAAGAGGACAATACAGCGATTGCATTAGCAGATGTATTTGCTCCAGATGGTTCACAAGCCTATCGAACAGAATCTGGCACCAAAAGTCGCGGCTTTGAAATTGAAGCGACAGGTAAGTTGACTGATTTATGGCAAGTTTCCACAAGCTTTAGCCGTAACTTATCAAAAGATAGCCAAGACAACCGATTAAATACCGGTGTGCCAAATAACACAGTCAAACTGTTTACCACCTATACCCTGCCTTATCTTGATGAAGCCCTGACCATTGGTGGCGGTGTTCGTTGGCAAAGCGAAATCTATGAAAAAAATGCGGTCTCTGCAACAGGTAGATTTACTCAAGAAAGTTACGCTTTAGTCGACTTAATGGCACGTTATAAGGTCAACAATAATCTAATGCTCAACTTTAATGTTAATAACTTATTTAATGAGAAATACCATTTAGGCACCACAAATAGCTATTACGGCGCTCCGACTAATTTTCGAGTGGGTGTTAAATATGAGTGGTAAATAAATTACTCGACCTTTAAAGACCTTACTTCAGAGGCAAATAATGTTCTTCTGAAGTAAGTTTAAGCTGGCGTAATAAATTGCAAGGGAATATTTTTTAGCTAAGCTCAGGCTATAATATTAGACATGCTCTATTATTTTATTTAATTCTCATATGAAGAATGCGTTTTCTGACAGCAAACAAATTAGACAAGTGTCTAGTTTCCCTGAACTTGTAAATACAAAGTTTCAAGGAGAGACAAATGCGATTTGCTGGCACAGAAATTTGGTTGGCGACTTTAAAGAGATTGTGAGTAAACTTCATTTAAAAGAAAATATTACAGAAGTTTCTGTTGAAGACCTTTTAGCGCTACAACTTTCAGAAAAAGGCAATCTGGCAAGAAAAACTATTTTAGAAGATATCGAGCAGTTAACTGATTTCGGCGCATCGCCAGTACTTAACTTACTTAAACATTATGAACGCGATGAAGAGCTAGGCTTCATTTCAACAGATGTATATTCATTTCATGTTGATCGCTCTCCAATTGAAACCGATACCTTTTTATGTACCTATCACGGCGCTGCCAGTGATATTGTGCCCAATGATCAAGTTGAACAAAAAGTTTTAATTCCAGAAATTAGAGAAAAGCTCAAAGAATTACATGACGGTTCTGATGCTGACTTTGAAGCTTTTTTGGCAGAGTATTTTTTTGATTTACATTATCAGCCTAAACCGAATGCCCAACCTGTAAATTTAGGCACGGGACATATTTGGCGTTTAGCAGTAGATCATCCCACTCAAAAGGTTTTGCCTTGTGTTCATCGAGCACCGATTGAAAAAGATGGCGAATATCGATTGCTATTGATTTGTTAAATATATTGCCACTCCATGACGGGAATGGCGTGGGGTCAACTTATATCAGGCGTTTTAAATCCAAAACTCATCCCCTGTCACCGAAAAGAGCAATCCCTAGACCTATCAGCATGACCAGTGTTCCACATAGTTTAAACATGGAAACTGGTCGTTCGGCCGCCCCTAGTAATCCAAAATGATCAATCAACAATGACGAGATAATTTGTCCAGCAATTGCCAGCCCCAGCAAAGCCGATAACCCGATTCTAGGTGCAAGGACGACGTAGCTCAGTAATGCGCAAGAACCTAGAACTCCGCCCATAAGACTCCACCATGGTTGATCAGGAATAGCGATCAGTGAAGAAGCTATTCCGCCTCGAACCAGAGAATAAATCCCAAGGCATACCGCACCAGCAGTAAATGAAAATAATGCCGCAGCGACAGAATTCCCGCCTATACCTTTAGCCAGTTGGCCATTCAATGTGGTTTGTAGAGTAATCCCCAGCCCCGCACCAAAAGCCATGAGGTAATAGATAACATTTATAGACATATTGTTTGCTCCCTCTTAGACAACTTATTCCAGAGGTAGAAACGTCTCGGTAAAAATATCTGGAGTATAACCAGCCGCAACGAAAAGATGCTGGCGAGATTCATCAATCGCTGCACGAAGTTGCTCACTGTCCACACCCAACACTTTACCGTCACGTTTAACGATTCTTCCACCAATCATCACCGTATCGATATTGCTGCGTTCAGTTGCATGAACAACCGTGCCAAATGCATTACCAGACGGATAAAGGTTAATGTCATCCGTTCGAATTAATATCAGGTCAGCTTGTTTACCGGGTGTCAGGCTGCCGATTTTTTCTTGCAGACCTGCACAAGTAGCACCATCAGCCGTTGCAGCTTTGAGAAGGTTTTGCGCCTGAAAGGTCACTGGCGAATGTGCCGAACCACAACATTTGTTTTGGTGCATGCCCATTACACGCTGTAAGTAAAATGCTACGCGCATTTCCATAAACATATCGCCACTATAAGACGTTTCATTATCTACACTCAAACCAGGTCTAATGCCATGACGTAGAGCCGATTGCATGGCAAACATACCGTCTTCGATACCATAGTGAGCATCTGATCGTGGGCATACGTTTACTCGCACTCCAGCTTCGCGCAAAATTTTCCATCCAGCATCTGGCAGCGAGGTACAGTGGTTAAAGATATTATCTGGCCCTAACAGACCTTGTTGATGCAGACCCTCTAGTGCAGCAGCCATTTCCCCACCAAAAAATTCAGTAATGATTGGTAGCCCTAATCTGCGTGCCTCAGCCCATAATTCGGGTTCTAACTGAGCCATGGCAGCTAATGATACCAAACCGTTTTTACTATTTTTAAAATATTTTTCTTGAAGACGTTCGAGATTACTAGGCCAGTTCGCTCTATCCCAATCTCCTGTTACTGGTGCACCAGAAGCGTGTACAGCCCGAATACCAGCATCTAGTAAAGCTTCAACAGCCGCATCAGAGTGGGCCGCACTGCGACTATTGTGTGAGTTATCAATCAATGTTGTGATACCCGCATCTATACAACCTAGAGCTGTAAGCAAATTACCGATGTACATATCTGCTGGGCGATAATACTTGGCAAAAGAATAATGCGTCGCGTTGCAATAGTCTTCTAAGCTTTCGGCATTCGGATTAATCCGTCGTAATTGTCCTTCCCATGAATGTCGATGGGTATCAACCATACCCGGCATCGCGATCATATTGGATGCATCAATAATAGCTGCACCTTCGGCTTCTAAATTTTCACCAACGGCGATAATCGTACCGTTCTCGATAAGAATATCTCCGCGAACCATGTTCCCAATTACGCTATCCATGCTTAGGATCGTCGCCCCGCGAATCAGTGTTCTATTTGGTGAAGACTTAGTCAGCTGCACTATGTTTCTGTTGTAATCAGTCATCATTATTCCAACTTCTCAAATGTATGCTGAAAATCTATCTGAAGTGATAATGCTGAAAAAGCTGGTTAAACTGTTTTTATTATTCAGTAAAAACGAATAATCTAAGAGTGTGAGTATAGTATTGGGACAAAGGTATGAGATTGGATCGTATTCAGGCAATGCAGATTTTTGTTCGGGTGGCAGAAGCTGGGAGCTTTATCCACGCGGCAGAAGCACTTTCACTACCCGCTTCAACAGTCACCAGCACAGTTAAAAATCTTGAAAAGTATTTACAGGTACGCCTATTAAATAGGACAACGAGACGGGTTAGCCTGACTCCAGAGGGAGCAGAATATCTCATCCAGTGCCGAGAAATAATCGACCTCATTGAACACACCGAATCCAACCTGACTAACGCCATCAAACAGCCACAGGGCCGATTACGAGTTGATATGCCTGCGGGCATTGCTCATTCGGTCATCATGCCCAATCTGCAAGAGTTTCAACAGCGTTACCCTGATATTTATCTCATGATAGGTGTCAGCGATAGACAAGTAGACCTGATTAAGGAAGGCGTGGACTGTGTAATCCGCATGGGAAATTTAGAGAACTCCACGCTGGTAGCCCGCCCTCTTGGTGAGTTCCGCTGGGTCACATGCGCTTCAGCTGCATATTTAAAAGAAAATGGATTTCCACAAACTCCCAATGATTTGGAACATCACCGAGCTATTCATTATTTTTCAGGGAGCCACAGACACGCTGGTGAAATGCGCTTTGTACGAAATGAAGAGAAAAAAACCGTACAAATGAATGGTACTGTTGCCGTTAATGAAACTGAGCTTTATATCAAAATGTGCCTTGAAGGATATGGCCTCGCTCAACTTGCAGAAAGACTTGTGATAGATCACTTAAAAGAAAAACGACTAATCGCAGTATTACAAGACTGGTGTCCACCACCTGTTGCCGTGACTTTACTTTATCCACATCAGCGTTTTCTTTCACCAGCAGTACGGGTGTTTTCTGACTGGATAGACGAGATCATTAGGAATTATTAAACCAACTCACTTTAAAAGACCTTTTTTAAGATCTTGCAATGAAACTCAGGTAATTATTGAAATAAAGAGATAAATTCGAATATTTACTAAAGCAAAAATAATGAAAAAATATGATTTAAAGTAGTTGACCCTCACGTAACGTAAGCCCCTAGCATAAAACACGCCTAAGGAAGAAGGAGCTAAAAAGATGCTGTTAAAAGTTGGTGAATTGGCTAAGCAAACAGGACTTACTGTCCGTGCTCTTCATCACTATGACGATATCGGCTTACTTCAGCCTTCGGCCCGTTCCGATGCTGGTTATCGACTATACACCCGTAAAGACATTACTCGTTTGCATCAGATTCAAGCATTACGAGGACTGGGAATGTCGTTAGCCGAAATCCATACGGTTCTTGAAGACCCCAATCTTGCACTTTTACCGATTATTGATCAGCAGATTCAAGCCATTGATCAACGGCTGACAGAGCAAAAGAAATTGCGAAATCAGCTCAGCAAACTTAAATCTCAGATCATAAGTGGTGAAGAGCTTGGTTTGGAGGATTGGCTAAAAACACTGGAGCTTATAGCGATGTTTGAAAAATACTTTACAAAAGAAGAGCTTGAAAAACTAACTTTCTTACAAGCAGGCACTAAAAGCCACCAAGAATGGCAAGGGTTAACTCAAGCAGCAAATGCACTATTTAATGCTGGCGAACCATCTAATAGCGAAGCCGCTCAAGACTTGGCTCGTAAGTGGATGAAAACTCTTGAGCACAATACGCGAGCTAACCCAGAATGGTTAGTTAAACTAAATGCTATAAACTCAGCTGAGCCTGAATTTCAGGAAAAATTAGGCGTAACGCCAGAAGTTGTTGAGTTTTTACTTAAAGCTTTTTCTGAGAGTAAGCTGAGTATTTTTGCCCGTTATTTATCTGACGATGAGTTTACTTTCCTAAAAGAAAATTACATTCGTGAGATGAAAAAATGGCCTCAATTATTGGTCGATATTGAAAAATTGATTGATGCCGAGGTCACACCAGATAGTGATGGAGCAAAGCATTTGGCACAACAATGGCTCTCTATGCTACAAGGCTATGCTGGCAAAAAACCAAGTACTCAAGAAAAAATTCGTACAGCAATGCAAAATGAACCAAGCCTTGCCGACGGTACTTGGCTCAAACCAGTGACCCTACAATTTCTGGAAAAAGCAGTAGCAGCACTAATGCGTGGTGCTTAGTTCTATCAAAGCAGCTGGCTACACCATTATTTGGTGTAGCTTTTTAAAATACTTTATTCACCCCTAAAAAGAGGTTTTTTATAAATTAGTTTTTGATATTTATAATTATTTTGGTTTTCACAATTAATATATAACATTCACACGAACCCAATCTTCATACTTAGTCGCCTGAACATTGGTGCTTGATGTGATTGCCCCGTGAATAGGAATATTTTCTTTCATTCCTGTCGCAATTCGTGAACGTACGTTATCCGCCGCCCCTCCCCAAATTTGAGTATGGCCTGCATCTTGATACAGTACATATGCAACAGATGCTGGGCTATCAGCAGATTTAAGTTCAAAATTATTGTCTGAGGTTACTGCCAATTGATAGGGTGTATTTTTGCTGCATTGCACAGTTACATCTGTTCTTGCAGTAGGAACTGGCTGAGCACGTTCAACCGAACCAAAATCTAAGTTTCCTTGTGTGGAAACTTCACAAGTTTCTAGAATGGTTAAACTGACCCTTAATGATGTAGATGCATTGCCAGCATCTGCACTATTTATTATCAGCATTCCCATAAGAGAAAATAAGGCATGTCTAATGACTTTCATTTCTTCTCTCCTTAACTTTTTGTTCTAATGTCTATTCATCTTTATATTATGTTTTTTCTGTTCCTATTAAAGAAACAGCTTTCAGGATTGTTTAGTTATAAGACTTAATATTGCACAGTGTCAATCTATAGTAATCACATGATTTGCATATTATTTTTATAATTTGTGATGAATTACACGCAATCAAACTAATTTAAAAAGTAGTGGATGTTTTTTATTTCTTTTAAGTGTGTACACCTATTTATCGAATGATAGATTGAAACTATTGGATACATCAATTCAATGATCAACCAAGGAATAAATCTTATTATTTATGCAGCTCAACAAAAATTTATTGCGGCAATTTTCTGAGCTGCACATAATTTTAAGTTGGAACCTACTCACCTGAATCTTTATTTTCAGGAATATCAAGAATAAGCCCATAATCATCACGGAGTTCTTTATCCACAAGATGAAATCTATCCAAATTCAGTAAAGTCCAATGTTCCATCCCAATATGTTCTAATAAAATAATTTGGAATCCATCATATTTATCCATATCGGTCACAAATTGATTCAATTCTATTAATACTTTATCTAAGCTACGTATATCGTCATTTGGCTCGCCATTACTTGAAAAGTAAGGAGTACTAACTTGGTCAAGAACCAAGAAAGAAGGAACCCAAGGAATTCGCATTTTTTTAGCTATTTCATGTATTGCAAGAAAATATGAAACATGAAGGTAAAGATAATTTGACGCACTTCCTACATCAGGCATATTCTCTAGAATATTAAAGTCTGGAGAGCGTAAATGGATCAACTTTTCTTTTTCATAATATGAAGCTGAGAAACCTTCATAACCTTTCAAAGGTAGATTAGCGAGTCGTTTATTAATTAAATAATTTAGTTCCTGTTTAGCTAAATTACTTTTTTCTTCATTCTCATCAACTATTCGTTTTAAAGCCGCTATTGCACTATCAAAGTCGTCCTCTACCTGATATCCATAATTTTCAATACGGCTATACACTTCAAGTTTAGCTTCAAGACGCCCTAAATATCTATAATAATCACTAGGATTATATGCAATTACTTGGTTTTCCTTTATTGCATACAATTCATTCTTAAGAGCTCGAATTTCTTCCTCATTCTGATGGATAATATTTTTTACCTCATCCATAAAAGGAAAACTCTTACGGTTATTCAGTGAAGATTTTATATCTGAAAGTTCTTGCCCTAATCGAGCAATAATTTTATTAGCAAATTCTGATGGAAATAAATTATCGGCTTGTTTATTAAAAATACTAACTGGTTTTAGTGAATCCTCAACTGCTTTAAGCTCATCAATATAAATAGATTTATTATCAAGAAATGCTTTTAATTGGCGATTTTTAGCAGTTAAACGGAATATTTCACGCTCAATCCTCTCAATTTCATGATTTTGGTTACTGGGAATGATAGGCGTCTGAACCAAATCTTGTAATGCAGTAATACTCTCGTCATAAGTTTCAGGAATATTTTCAATTACTCCAAGCAAATGAGCCTCTTTAGATAACGTTCCTACCTCTTCAGAAAATACTTTTGCAGATCTTTCATAAGATTCATTTTTCCTTATTTGAATAGATCTTTTCCGCTCCAGCTCTGCAAGACGACTACGGGATAACGCAGTATCCACATTCTCAGCACCAATAGCCATTCTAAATGTTCGTTCAATTGCTTCCTGATATCGGCCATCAGTCGGACGAATGTAAAGATGATCAGGTGCAACAATAGTATTTTGATCTTGATAGCTATACGCCAGAAAGTTGCGGAAAGAGACTTTCGATCCTGCTTGAATATATTTTCCTCCATAAGGCACTCGTAAATCAGTATCAATACCAAATGCACCACTTAAGACTCTTTTTAAATTATCAATTCTGATATTTAAAAATGGCAAGGGTGGAATAACACTATTTTCACTAAAATACGCTTGATCATTTGCACCTTTGCTCTCCGAAGGACGTGCTATAACTATTTCCTTACCATCTATAGAAAGCTTAATTCCATACCATTCAACTTTTGAATCAATATTTGTTTTTGATATCCCTTTGGTTTCACTTGCTAGCAAACAATAGTCTATAATAAATAAAATTGAAGATTTTCCTTTACCAGAATCTCCAGTAATAACATTCACACGATTAGGTAGAAAATCAAGAGTTCGCTTAATACCATTCTTTTGCCAAAGTACAATATTTGAAATTTGAATATTACTCACAAATCGATCCTAAATGTTTGATAAATATTTATATTAGTTTCATTTAAAAGGAACCCAAGTTTAGGGCCTGCAGCTAAAATATCTGTGGCAATTTTTCCAATCTCATTTTTATTTTGAAAAAATATTTGCTTTTTGAGCGTCAAATATTCACCCTTGAGTGTTGCAATACCTAATTCCTGTATAAGAATTATGCTATTTAATGAAGTTATGACTAAGTCTTCATATCTTGCCCGAACATTAATGAAAGCTTCGGGATTAGAAAGCAGTAGATCTTTACTACTTAATACAACACTATTTTTTCTTTTAAGGATTGAACGAATATTTTTATCAAAAAGTAAAGGTAAAACTAGCATCACTTTTGCTAG
This sequence comes from Acinetobacter sp. AOR43_HL, assembly GCF_027854635.1. Taxonomy (NCBI): domain Bacteria; kingdom Pseudomonadati; phylum Pseudomonadota; class Gammaproteobacteria; order Moraxellales; family Moraxellaceae; genus Acinetobacter; species Acinetobacter sp. AOR43_HL. The sequence continues at coordinate 159,943 of NZ_JAKTHX010000037.1, read as the reverse complement.
TGATAATCGATGTTCATCTGAGTTTTCTAAAGCACTTTGTATTGCAACTACACCCATTAATTCATTGTGAAATAAACGATTCATTATTCGAATTTTCCTTTCCAGTCCTTGCGCCAACCAATCCGAGGTAGATTGGAAAGCTTGATATATTTCCCACAACTCAAATTAAGGGGAAGCTCAACATTGCCTGCTTTCAAAGAACTTCTCATCGTTTGATAGTAACAATCTAATGCCGCTTGAAAATTTTTATCTTCATTATCGCTAGTACTTGTTCTATGTATTTGATTATGAATTAACTTCCAATCAGATATGGCCTTATACTCTAATCTTTTATTTTCACTTGCGCTAAATGAACCTGCATCTTCCAAGGACTTCATAAACTCTTCGGCAAGCATCATTTCAATTCCCCTATCCACAATTTCCTCATCATCAATACCGATATCTTTGAGCTGGTCATGAAATTTACTACTTCTAAATGAAAGAGTATCTGGGCGTTGGTAGTCGTAATACATATCAAGGAATTCATCAAAATCCGCAGGTAAAGCACGGGCAGATCTAATAATTCTGTCAAAGCCCATCTCATTTCGAAAAATATCAAAAGTAATTTCTACCTTCTCACCCTTTATAATTCTTGAAAATTTAGATTCTTTGAATGAACCTACTATATATTTTCTGGTTTCATCAATACGTGAAACTGGAATAGCTAACTGTCTTAATGCTAAAGAAATTCTATTAATTATTGCAGAATTGTCTGAATGAAATTCAAATCTTGTAAAGATAAATTCAACATGTTCATCACTAGCCTCGGCGATGGCTTTTACATATTTTGCAATTGGATTACTTGAATTACTAGGCTTCTTTTTTAATTCTGCTTCAGAAATATCTTGATGAGTTTTATTGATAAAATTAAGTATCTCTTTAAGATTCTTGGAGGGATATTTCAGTAAACTAACAAATTCTTGATTATTTAGTTTCTTATTAGTGTACAACTGAAACTTAAGTTGTAAATGGGATGGTAACTCGGGAACTAGCTTTAGCCAATTATAAAAAGTCTTCCATATATCGATATCTCTGTCACTAATATTACTAGCATCAATTGAATGCTTTACTTGAATAAGGAGAAGCTCTTTAGCTACTCCATTATCATCATTGGTCGTTACATGGATGTCATCATAGACCTCTAATCCTAAAGACTGTTCTGGTCTAAGCTCAATAAGTTTTTCAATAAAAACAAAATCCTGAAATTCAAAACCAAGCGATTGCTTATCTGCCGCTACCTTTTGTAAATGACTCATATAAATTTGCTCGATTTTAAGGATCTATACTGCTTCTACTCTATTGTTTTGCTAATGCAATATATTTTATGCATTTCTATCATCCTACAAATAATAAAACAAGCTAATAAAATAATCAAAACCTCCAACTCTTCCACTCTACGCTAATTAGTACAATTTTCACTTCAATTCAAGCATAGAAACTTAACTTTTGCTGTATTCTATATAAAACTCTACTTAGTTTATTTTTTGAGTAGGATAATCAAAGATAGTTTAGATTTAAAAAATTTTATTATAATTAATTTCACCTCATAAATATAATAGCCTAGCCATATTAAAATATTAAATAGAATCATATTTAATTATTTAACAAAGCCAACTAGAATCATTTAATAATTTAAATAAAAATATAGATAAATTTAAAATATAATACTTTAAGAAATAAAAATTATTCATAAAATTCTATATTCTATATAACTTTCCTAATTAGTATTTTTCCTTCTCTTCTCCCCACTCAATAGTAATTTTTAAAAGTTTAACAATTCTGTCCATTCTCGCAATTGCATAAAAAAACCGATCAAAATAATATCCAAACAAATAGATTATAACTTTGCATATTATTTAGCTTATAGATTCAATACTAAGAAAATTGTGAAGTTAAATTTAAAATGAATAATTCTGGCCTTTAAAACCATTTATTTTTAATTCGAGAAAACATTGATATGAAAAAATATTTACTCTTACTTTTACTTAGCTTTTATTCGGTTCATTCATTTGCATCGGACAAATTACATGGCAGTGTTTGGAAAACCATTGATGATGCAACCAATCAGCCTAGGGCGCTGGTAAGATTTAACCAAGATAAAAATGGCAACCTCTCTGCAAACATCGAAAAAATACTTGTTCCAAGTGAGGCTAACAAATGTACGATGTGTGAAGGTACCTACAAAAACAAATCTTTAATTGGCTTAACCATCGTCAAAAATTTAAAAAGTGTGGGTCAAAATAAATATGACAAAGGTTCTATCCTCGACCCACAGTCAGATAAGACATATCGCTTTAGCCTAACAGTATCACCAGATGGTGAAAAACTTACTGCTCGTGGATACATTGGTATCTCTGCAATTGGTCGAAATCAAACGTGGTATCGAGTTAAATAGCTCATGAAGTAGCAGTAACCACCTTCTTATATCTACTTACCGATCATAATTACAATCAATATGTGCATGATGCATATAATAGTTTTTATGATCGGTACTTAGCTTGAATCATTAGCATGATAATGACGAGTAGCGAAGGTATTGCAGCAATCACGAATAAATGGGTAATGACCAGAAATTGGGAAAGGTAGCCACCAAATAGCGGCCCAATGACCGAACCCAAACGGGCAATTCCGATACTCCAGCCCACTCCTGTAGTACGAAGCGAAACTGGGTAATAACTGGCAGACAGTGCATTAATCGCAGGTTGCCCGCCAACAATTGCAAAGCCAGCAATAAAAATGATAATAAATAATAAAACAATATGGCTAACCGCATAGCCAATTAAAGCAACACTCATCACTGCAACCAAAAAAACAGGAATTAATACTTTATAAAATCCTGTCTTATCGATTTTAAGGCCCATCACCACACTACCAATCGTACCGCCTAATTGTAGAGTGGAACCGATCATCAATGCTTGATTTAATGAAAGTCCTGACTCTTTGGCCAAAGTCGGAAGCCAGTTTGCCAGAAAATATAGACTGATCATATTTAAAATACTGATGATCCAGATGGAATAGGTAAAAAACGCACGCTGATTTTTAAATAACTCAAGCGGCGACTTTTTAACCTCAACTTCAGTGTTATTGATGATTTTTATTTCTGAATTAAATGTTAATGCGGGATAAAACTTCTTTAACCAAAACAAAATCTTAGGATTATTTTTATTATCTTCACTCAAAAAATATAAAGATTCTGGCAGCTTAAAGTATGTGATAAAGAAAATAATTAAAGGAACAATACCGCCAAAATAGAAAATCGCCTGCCAACCTCCCCAAGGAACTAATAAGGCGGATATACCGCCCCCTAACATTGCCCCTACCGTATAGCCACAAGAAATGACCATCATGGTAAAAATACGAGATTTGAATGGAACAATTTCGGAGCTATAAGCCATAACATTTGGCATGATACCTCCTAAAAAAATTCCTGTAATAAAACGGATTGCAGTCAATTGCTCAATATTGCCTACATGTGGTGTCACCAGCATCAATACCGAAAACATAAAAGTCGAGATCAGTAAGATGGGACGGCGGCCAAAACGATCAGAGAGTGAACTTAATAAAAATGATCCGACAAACAAACCAAACAAGCTGGCGCTAAACACAATCCCTAGCATGGATTTTTGAACACCCCATTCTTCTATAATCATTGGAGCTGCGTAAGCCATGGACTGAATGTCATAGCCATCCATAATCATCAGTAATAAACAGGTGATCAGAATAAATTTTTGATAGCGTCCAACTTTCTGCTGATTGATCAGATCACTTAATGCAACTTCTTTCATGGTATTCCCTTCTCCATGACATGCTTTAAATTAATTCATTTTAATTATGCAATACGTAATCAATTTACGATTAACGTAAAATAAAATAGCAATAATATGCCAACAAAGTCAAAATATTATTTTTTTATAATATAAACAAAAAGTTAGATCAGATGATTTGATTCTGTCTGAGTAATGAGCTCATCTTATTGCACGGGATCTATGGCCTGCTCATCTAACAAAAAAACAAGCAAACCATACATTCTATTATTTAAATTATTTTTATATTCAAACAGATGATTAAAAAAACAATCGAAAATCTTTTCCCTCTCGTCCGCCTGATCTGAGCTTAAGAACTAAATCACTCCCCTCAATCAACATTCTCCTTTTCAGCAGAAGATCCATTACTTGATGGTTTAGAAGAGCCCAAAGCCATACTTGAGAATACGCCATCGCGATAAATCCATGCATGTAATAACGCAGCAGACAGATGACCAATAACCACAGCAAATAATAACCAAGCCAAAATTCCGTGTAGAGTACGGAACCAAGCGTAAAGCGTAGAGTTGGTGGGTGCTATAGGTGGAAGATCCCAACCCGGAAATAAAGTTACAGGCCAATTACCTGCTGATAGCGTTGCCCATCCGAGCAATGGCAAACTAAACATCAAAAGATAGAGCAGCCAATGTGATGCATGGGCCATAAATGCTTGCCAGCGCGGTACAGTTGGCGGCAAAGGTGGAATTGGAAAATAGAGTCGATTTATTAATCTAATGATGACCAATAATAAGATTGCGATTCCTAAAGGACGATGGATATCGATTAACCACGGACGCCAAGTGATTGAGGTTGTCATTCCCACACCAATAAATAGCATGGCCAAAATCGCTACCGCCATAAGCCAATGTAGTATTCGAGCAGTCAAATTAAAATGACGTGGAGCATTATTGTTAGATTTGTTTTGCATGGCTGATCTCTCCTATTTGCCCACGGCATCCGTTGCTTTGCCAAATCCAATTTCACGTAAGCGAGCATTGTAAGATTGTGAATAGATGCTTGCTCGTGCGGCGAGTACCGGATCATCTGATAACTCAATTCCGGGTGGAACTAGTGTTGGGTCAAAGTTAATGTCACGGCAAACGCCATTTACCTGTTCAGTTACATTTTTGACTTCCAATGTTCCTGCTATCACTTCTTTGCGTTCTTTTGGCCAAGGTTGAGATGGGTCATTCACTGGGTCGCCCGGCTCGGCAAGTTGCAAAACTAAATCCCAATATAGCGGCCCTTCAGCCAAACGTTTTTTGATGTCTTTAAATAAGAAATCATGGCCAGCTTGATCACGTTGTTCTTTGGTCAGACTAATAAATTTTGAATGAGGACGCATAGACCAACGGACTGGCTGTTCTTGTCCATTGGCAGCCCGCAATATAAAAGCATTTACGACATAAAATTCTGCACCGCTGAAACTACCGGTTAATGGCATCTTTGCCTTTTGCTCAATAGACTTACGCGCTTCTGGATATTCTTTTAAGAAAGCCTCAACAAGGGCTGGATCAGGTTTGCCAGTAGCTGGAACTGGTTTAAATGCTTTTTGCTGCGCTAAAAAACCTTCAGCATTTCGTGTAGGGAAATAGGGAAAGTTATTTAATTTCATGCGCCATTGTGAATGATCAGCTGCGGAAAGTAATAAAGCCATACTTACTGTTGCTGTCGAATTATCTGCCGCATGCGGGTTACCACTTCCAATAGAAAAACGGCCAATCGCAGGTATATCAGACTTGGCAAATACAGTGGCTTTAGAGAGTGCCGCTGCCGCACCATTACTGTGGTAAGTGCCATCAAAACAAATACCCTTACCGTGTGCACGTCGATATCCGGGATCAAAGTTATTTAATGAGTCTCCCAAAAAAGTTTTGCTTGTGGTGCGATGTCCAAATAGACCGGCGACCCAAGCAAATGCCAATACTAAGGAGCCCGCGATTACAGCAATACCCACGAATCGCAGCCAATACTTCTTTAGAGTTTTAAAATTCAAATTATTCATTCTTCATCCTGTGTAAATTGTATGGCTGCATCTATAAAGAAGAGTTTGATCATGTAAAAAGAGTATTACTTACATTGATGGAACCACGTTCAAAATTAGCTGAGTAAATAAAATCCCGAAATTTCTGGATCCAATAGAGATTAGCCTTAATATAATATTTATTCCCCGATCATATAAGGTACGCACCTCGGGGTTAGTATTAATCTTATTAACATTTGAATGGAGATAAATAAAGCATGAGAACGAAGAATCTAGAAGCGCCGACTTTGACCGAAAGAGTCCGAAGAGGTGATCTTTTTAAAAGCGAGCTCGTTAACTAGTGATGATTGATCATAGAGATGAGAAAACAATCTAACACCCTTTCTCTCTCATCTGCCTGACCCGAACTTAAAAGCTGAATAATTATGCCTTCAATCATATATAGAAATAGCTTGGCGTCCTGAAAAGTCGCATCTTTATTGATTGCTCTAAGCTGACTATAGATTTCATTAATGAGCCACGTTCTATATCTCAACGCGGTTTGGTAGGCTTTTGGATGGGTCAGTTTTGTTTCAAACATGGCTTTAAACAAAAAATAGTACAGTCCCTCTAAATCGGTATGTAAAAGATAAAGTTTCTTAAGTTTTTCCTTCACGTTTGAACCTTGGTCGTATTCAACAATTGAAACCACTTTTTCTTTTAGACGTTCTTTTTGTACGATCAAGCAGATTTCAATAAACCGCTCTTTTGAATGAAAAAAGTTATAAAAGGTCGCTTTGGTAATTTTTGACTCTTTAACAATTCTGTCGACCCCAACCGTATGAAAGCCGTGATGCTGAAATAAATCAATCGACGTATTAATAACTTGTATGGCACGGGAGGAAAGCACTAACTTTGGCATAGTTTTACCGTTATAAAAATTCTTGTTGTATATAAATGAGATAAAAAACCTGTGCCCTTTCTGGGAGAAAAAAAGGCACAGCAAAGCCTATAAAGACTGTGCTTGGCACATCTCAAGTTTTATTGTTGAGTAAGTTTTGGTCGTGACGATTTAAAGCTTGAAAACCTTAGGGCGATCAAACTGCTTTAAACGTTTAAGCTGTGTCGTGATAGCTTATGGCAAGGGCCGCCAAGAAATAATGGATGTGCAAAGCCAACTCCTTTTTATTGGGAGTTCTGCCAGACATTAAATTTATGGTGGCAGAACGAGAAAGGGTTAGCAGACTGGTGAAAGATATAACCAGCACACCCGAAGGTGTCCCTCTCCCGTCCTACCGCTACGGGAGGGAACGAGGAGTTTACACATAAGAGTATCCCTCAGACGGAATAACTCTGATGCGATCTTTCATCTCGGTCTGCTAAAACCGACTGGCAATGTGGCCAGCAGGCAAAGGATAAGCTTCACATTTATTGCAGTCAAGCACACAAAATGACATTTGTTTTAAAATAGATCATTAAAAAGTAAGGCTAAATAATGAATAAGTTATTGTTAAATTGTGGTTTATAAAGCGGGTGAATTAAAAATATTATAATTAATTTTTCATTAGCAATAATACGCATTGCTAGCGGCGACTCTTATGAGATGAACTTATATTTATAATGAAATAGAAGTTAAAAAAATTATTATTTTCTTAACTTCTTAATTTGTTTGTCTATCTAAATTTATTAACTTTATGAATTAAAGAAAGAAACTGCTTCATCTATTAAATCTGCAACTTCAACTGGCTTGGAAGCTAATGAAGCATGGCTCGCATCTAAAGAAATAACTTTTTTAGCATTTAACCTAGAAGACATAAACTCTTGATTTTCTGGACTAATCATTCGATCATGAGTAGAAATTTGATACCAAGAAGGTTTAGTTTTCCAAGCGGGTGATGAAATCGTGTCGCCAAAGGTGCTTGCTAACGGAGCTTTTTGTGTTACTCCCATCACTAGACCTTCATCTTCTGTTAAGTCTTGACAGAAGCTTTCATGAAATTTTTCTGCTTTAAGCCAAAGGTAACCATCACTATCTGGTGATAAATTAGGAGCAGCGACAGGTAGATGCTTTTGCGTAATCTCCCCTGGACTCTCATTTGTATCAGGAGCAAACGCTGCTATATAGACTAGACCAACTACATTTGGAAGGTTACCAGCTTCAGTAATAACAGCACCTCCATAAGAGTGCCCAACTAAAATTACGTCACCATCAATCTGAGCTATCATTTTCTTTGTACGTTCAACATCATCAGCTAGTGAAGTTAAAGGCAATTCAACTGCTTGTAATGAGGTAAAACCTCTATGGGAAAGTTCAATAATAACTTTACTCCAGTGAGCAGCGCCTCCCCAAAAGCCATGTACTAATATAATTGTTGGTTTATTACTCATTGTTTTCTCCTAGCTTTAGCTATGACATTGAAATCAATAAATTAAATTAGAAATATTCACACATGAAGTTCAAACAACCTGATCAAATATCAAACTATAAAATCTTCGTAAAATGATTATTTGCTATAAAACTACTTTTCACAATTACCAAAACAGCATATTTTTTTGCAGAAACATTTTTTTTGATGAGATGTAGTGAGATGGATAGTGAACAAGATTTAAATAAATTAACTGATATATTTTTTGATATTTATAAAAAAGCAAAAATATCAGGAAAAATTTATCAAGTTGAAAATTATCAAAATAAAAATATTGTTTTTCTGGATAATAATTTTTCTTATATCCATATATTTCAAGGAAGTAGTTTTAAAATTAAAAGTGATGAACAACAAATAAATGAAACTGTAAACGATGGGGATATTATCGTTATTCCTTCGAGATTTAAGCATTCTATTGAAATTATAGAAGATAAAGCTATAGAACCATCTGTTATTACATGTGTTTTTCAATTAAACGGTGTATATGGACAAACAATCGCTGAAGGGTTGCCTAAATATATATTAGTTCCCTCAGACCGAAATGGGAAAGTTGCTGAATGGATACCAATGACAGTAGCGGCAATAAAATTAGAACTTGATCAACCTTCTTTAGGTAGTCAGGTTATGCTTTCAAGTGTTATCGATTTGCTTTTAGTATGGTCAATAAGATTTTGGCTAAATAAAGAAACATTAAACCATAAAAGTTGGATTTCAGCTTTGCAGAATCCTGCTATTAGCAAGGCATTATTCTTAATGCATTCTGATCCTACTAAAGAGTGGACCGTAGACATTCTTGCCAAAGAAACTAATCAATCTAAATCAAAGTTTTCAAAAAATTTCATAGAATTGGTAGGTACTACACCAATTAATTATCTCAAACATTGGCGAATGAAGTTAGCGAATCAATATTTAATTGAAACGAATAATAGTATTTCACAAATAGCTGATTTAGTTGGTTATTCTTCACCAGCTGCCTTTACCAGATCTTTTATTCAAACTTATGGTTATAGCCCAAAAAAATTTAGAGAAATGTCGGAAACTAAAGCTAAGTAATAGAAAGGAAAATTTCTAACCTAAAATAATAAAACACTAAAAAGCTATACCTTAATTTTTTACAATAGAGGTCAGAATTTAGTTTTGTCGAAAAATAGGAAATGCTAAAAACATATTTGTTTTATACCAGCCGTAGATTGATGTCACCTGCTTTTAGAATTGTTAAAGATACCTTGAGTGAAATATGAAAAAGTCCTCATTAGAGGACTTTGATTTATAAATTATCGATTTTTTTAGACGGGAAAATTAATTAACGAACATAGAGCGGATCTTCCTCAACAAAAAATACCTCACCCGATGAAGGTAAAACCCATTGATAAGTTCCTTCTATTTTCTGCATTTTTTCTTTAAACGTATTATATATTGCTACAAGGTTATGTTTTTCATCATATTCCCCTATATAGCCAAGTTCCTTTTCTTCATGAAAATCTCTAAACATTTTATGCATTTTTACAGCTCTAAGTTCCATATCTTTTCTCCTTTTTATTATCAATATAATTATTATGATCTCTTTTTATTTTCAATACTAAAAAAAATGTACCAAAATATATCTTTATAGAAATATCAATTAAATAGTTATCGTAAATTTAATATTTATCAAACCTAAACTTTTCCATATCGTATGGTATGTCTAATTTCACACTCCATTGGTTTATTTTTTCACTCATTATAACGGCATCAACTTCAAAAGCATCTCGCTCACTAAAACCTTTTGTTTTTAAAAAATTAACAAAACTGGAAGAATTTATTTTATTAAGATATCCAACTCTTAAAGTATCTATATACACTGCAATTTTATTTGTTTCTTTTTCAAGGCATATTACAGCATTTTTAAAGACATTAGTTCTATCACTATTTTGATTGCCGACTAAAGTTATCAATTCTTCTTGGTATAAAGTTACAATTATTTCATGTTCGAAAAAGTTCTTATTCTCTGTAAATATTTTTCCAGCTATTTTTAGAGTACTTTCGGGGAGCTCCAGTTTAACTGTAGAAAAAACCTTAAATAAAATATAAGCAAAAACAAACAAAATTAAAGTTATTATAATAAAAGACATATTAAAAACATTCCTCTTAATTTTATAAATTGGCAAAAAGAATCATTATTCTTTCTACCAACCCATCATTTAAGAAAAAACAAATTTATTATATTATTATTTTTTCTCAATTTTATCATTTTGATCAACTTTTTCTACAGCATTCTGATCAGGACTTTTAGGCTCAAACTCTTTACCGTCTTGCTGTTGCTGTTGTTGCTCTTTTGATTTGTCTTGATCGTTTTTAACTTGGTTTTGTTGAGACATTAGAGTCTCTCCTATTTAATGTTGTGTAGATGATTATCTAGCACTTAGTTAACATAGTCCTTTTACCTTTATATAGATACAATGCAAGTGTATCTGAATGTGATACCCTTGTTTAACATCATAATTATTAACACTTTAATTAATTTATAAATTATCTAGAAATTAATATACTTAAAAAACAAAAAAAAGCACCTGAGGTGCTTTTTTTCTAATTATATTATTGAACAACAATATTAATAGCAGAAGGACCTTTTTGTCCTTGAGCTATATTAAAACTAACACGTTGACCTTCATATAAGGTTTTAAAACCTGAACTACTAATTTCTTTAAAATGTGCAAAAACATCTGGACCTGCATCTTGTTGAATAAAACCAAAACCTTTAGTTTCATTAAACCATTTCACTGTACCAATTGCTGTATTAGACATAATATATCCTTTGATTTTTAATAATATAAAGCCATATTTTATGACTCATTGAACTTTGAAAATAATAACAAATTGAGTTTAAGATCTTAAAAAACGAAGGATTATGAATAAAACTACGATACTAAAAGAGGATTTACTAATAAGTCTATTTTTCTAGTTAAATCCAGTATACGCCAAATAAATATTTATACAACACATTTAAAAAATATTTATTTTCGTACCGTTATTTAAAAATAATAACTCCTAGATACAGAAATACTTTTCACAAAACCCGCCAACCAAAGAATAAATTCATGTTCATTATCAAAATTAGGGAGAAGGCTTAAATCAATTTTAACAATACGCTCTTTCATTGGCCTATTTAAACAACTTTCAAAATCAATAACAGGATATTTTAATTGTAAATTGTTTATAGCTGCTTCTTTTTTAATTTCAATTAACAGTCTATTCAGACAGTCAATTAAATCCTTAGAGGACTGATTTTTAAAGTGAATATTATTGTAAACACTTTCAGCCACATCAAAATATTTTTTCATTTCATCATCCATATTTCCCTCATTTTTTAATTAATTTGATTGAGTATGCATGTAAAACTGTATCTTTATGTTGTATAAATATATTTACAGATCGAATCCCCCACTTTAATTAAAAATATTTCCTCCAATTAAGAAATTAAAATAATATATTTAAATAAATTATAATTATCAAAAAACCATTGAAAACAATAGCTCTCTAGCTATATGTTAACTCTTGTATTTGATTAAAATTTTCTTCCACTTATATATCAACAGTCTATTTGATTCAAAGAAACATTATGTCGAGAATTAAGCACTTTCAGGCACATATCTCTACATAGAGTTCTCATAATCACCGCAATGTAAGCGAATTAAAGGCCTACCATAAAGCTTCCTTACTATTATTAAGAAGTTTAAAATGTCTGATTTCAAAGAATTTTCAAAAAAAACCACACAAAACCAAAATGATTCCAATGTGCAACCTAATGAGGATAAAACTGAAAAACCTGTACAATCGCCTGAAGAAGAAAATAATCCTAAAGAAAATAATAATGAAGAAAAAAAGGAATAAAATAATTGATAGCTCAAAAGCTCTATATTAAATAGAGCTTTTGTTTAACGTCATATTAATTAAAACGTTTTATTCATTTCCCACAGTGAATCTAAAAAACGCTAATACATATATTTATTTTTAATTTAAACAAGTTCTAATCTTTTATTTAATATTAATTCAACTCTTCTTTGTGCATCACAAAAATCAATCTCTTCACTTATCCAAAATGTATGAAGCTGCCCATGTAGATGAAAATGCTCTTTATTATATTCAGAGCCATGATCAGAATAATGACTATCTACTCTGAAATGATTTTGATCGTCTTTTCTTTTTTTCCCATCAAGTATACCGCCAATACAGATATCCATTTTAATGCCAATAATTAATCGAAATTGACTATAACACATAGTGCACTGTGGCTTTAAAAAGAGTTGTTACTATTATCTTTACAGGATGATCAAAAATTTATGTTTGCAGCATATCTCCTTAAATTTAAAGAGAATAAATATATATTTCACGTGTCTAAAATACTTTAATATGTAATATAAATGTTGATTTATCTAAAATTTATAACATTTTCAAAATAATTCTTCTTACAGTAGATAAATCACTATATGCTGCATACACCTCTTACAGAAATTATTCCAATGTCACAGCAGACTCTGCTACAAGAACTGAACTCCAGAATCGACTATTACTCTACAAGAACAGACTATCCACTACGTAGAATTTTGATAGGTTACCGAGCATATGCAAAATTGATGTTATGTTCAGCTTTTTCAGATGAAGTTATAAATTCTGCAATTGACCCCAATAAACGGAAATATAAGAAGTTAAAAATTAAAGTCACCAAAGATGACAACCAACTCGACCTTGAATGAATTAATTTAAGTAACGAATGAATATTTCCTTGTGCTTATTTAGCGCTTCAATGACCGCAAAAATGACAATGACCAATGCCGGCAATATTGTTGTGAACATCTAGATAATGACACCCTACTGCTGCCGCTTTGAACCAAGAAAATAATTTGCTCTTAAACTTATTTTTTCACAGGAAGTAGTAAAACAGGGTCTTCAATATCGTAACCAGTTTCTTCTGGGACCCCCAGATATTTAACGACAACCAACCTCTTATTGTGTTTAGGCACGCTATAATTTTGGGAAATTTTTATTGCTTTGGTGTAATGAACCGCAACACGGGGCTTACTTTGTAATGACGGCGATTTTACAACATATTCTGTTTTATATTGCGTGATCTTTCCTGAAGGATCAAACCAAGCCGATACCTGATTCTGATGAGTTTTTAAGGTCTGAATTTTTACAGTTTTACTATTACTTACGATCAAAGGGGTTAAATTTTTTTTAATTTTATTGAGAGCCTTATCAAACGCTGTACTATCTTGATCATAATCAATCTTATGTGTTTTTGGATTGATATAGAGAGATTTAACTTCAATAAGTTTGTCAGGCGATTTACTATTTAATAGATAATAATATAGTTGTGGTAAACGTCCTCGACCATCTTCGTAGTGTCTTAATATATAAAGTTTCTTCTCTTTTTGCTGATAACCCAATACTTCAATTTTTTGTCCACCACCCACTGTCGCATAACTATGCGCGGACAACGTAAGAATGGTGCTAAAAGTTAGAAATTTTAGAAATTTCATCAGTTCATATCCTTGTGATCTGGTAACTATATTGTATAAATATCAATCAGATTAAAATGATACTTGAGTAAGTGTTACTTACTGTTTTTATATTCTTTTGTACGGAAATATAAAGTTTTAAAAAGAGGCCGAAGCCTCTTTTTTTTATCGCAATCAAACTCAGTCATCAATCATGGCGAACTCTTGCTCAGGCGTGCCTTTCACTAAATGGTGACGGCTATATAACAAGTAATAGAGTATAAATCCGACATAAATCAGCGCGGCCAATAACCAAACTTTTGGATTTACCATTAAACCTGCAACTACAGCAACAGCAGCAAGAATCAAGGCAATACAAGACGTCCACATTCCACCAGGCGTTTTATAAGGGCGTGGTAATTCAGGACGAGATAAACGCAACTTGATATGTGAAAGCATCATCAACACATAAGAAATTGTTGCACCGAATACTGCCATTAAAATGAGTAAGTCGCCCTCACCTGTTAAAGAAAGTAAAAACCCAATAATGCCCGGAATGATAATGGCCCAATACGGCGCTTTATTTTCATTGGTGAGCGATAAATTTTTTGGCAAATATCCCGCACGTGACAATGCAAAAATCTGACGTGAATATGCATAAATAATTGAGAAGAAACTTGCGACAAGTCCAGCAAGACCTACAAAGTTAACAAAGCTTGCCAACCATGTGCGCTGACCATATACCGCAATGAGTGCGTCAACCAAAGGTGCCCCTGAATTTTTTAAAGCATTTGAACCCGCTGCACCTGCTCCCAAAAATAAGATTAAAAGTGCAAACGATGCCAATATCAACATTGAACCAATCAAGCCTCGTGGCAATGAACGTACTGGATCTTTTGCTTCTTCGGCTGCTAGTGGCACCCCTTCAACTGCAAGAAAAAACCAGATGGCATACGGTACTGCGGCCCATATTCCCATATAGCCAAACGGTAAAAAGCTACTTGCACCTGCATGAGAACTGACTGGAATATCAAATAAACGCGCACTGTCAAAATGTGGAAGCATCGCAACAATGAATACGACCAGTGCAATACAAGCAACGGCGGTAATTCCAAACATGATTTTAAGTGCCTCACCTGCACCTTTCAGATGAATACCCATAAAAACTAAATAACAAATTAGATAAACAGCCCAGCCGCCAATTCCAAAGAGTGATTCGCAATAAGAACCGATAAATACGGCAATCGCAGCAGGTGCAATTGCATATTCAATTAAAATCGCAGTCCCTGTGAGGTAACCTCCAAAAGGACCAAATGCAACGCGGGCAAAACTATAGCCACCGCCAGCAGTAGGCAACATCGTTGACATCTCAGACATTACAAAGCTCATGCAGAGATACATAAACGCGACGATGACTGTTGCAATAAAGAGTCCTCCCCAGCCACCTTGTGCCAGTCCAAAATTCCAACCCGCAAAGTCACCCGAAATGACATAAGAAACACCTAGCCCCACTAAAAGTAACCAACCTACTGCCCCCTTTTTTAACTGACGTTTTGCAAAATACTCTGCGTCCTGTTGTAGAGCACCCACATCTACGCTTAATTCTGACTCTTTCATTGTCGTATTGCCTTATCGACTAAATTTACACCACCAATAGTTGCGCAAAAGATATTCATAAAACTTGACAGCAAAACATCTCCCCGACCACTTGAAGTCAAGTTGATTCATTTTTTCTTTTATAAGATCGACGGCATCTCAACACAGAACGTGTTTAAAAATTAAATTGAGGAGTTGGGTTATGTCTGTAGAACAAAATGAATTTTTAAGCCAAGTTCAATTACAAATACTGGCAGAACAAGCAATTAAGCAATATCCCTCGGAATATCAAGGACAGGTCAAACTGCTGTGTCAGTCTGAAAATGCAACCTTTCAGATTTCGACCGGATCTGCCCGATATGCACTTCGAATTCACCGCCCCAACTACCACAGCAAACTGGATATACAAAGTGAGCTTGAATGGTTAGATGCCTTAAATGCGAGTGGTATTCAAGTTCCTGTTGCGATTGCAGATCAATCCGGTGAGCGTGTCATCACTTTAAAACTATCGAATGATATTTATCGTTATGCAGTCCTTTTCAACTGGGTTGAGGGCGATATGCCGACGGTTGAAGTTGACCCCACTGCATTTGAACAATTAGGACAAATTACTGCAAAGCTGCACGTACATAGTAAGACATGGCAAGCGCCTGAAAACTTTCAACGTATTGTGTGGAACCATGAAACTATGGTTGGTGCAGATGGACACTGGGGAAACTGGAAAAATGCACCTCATTTAAGACCACAAGATCACGGCGTAATTGAAGAAGCGATTGCACAGATTTCGAAAGATTTAAATTTCTTTGGCAAAACTCAGGAACGCTATGGTCTGATTCATGCCGACTTACGTTTAACCAACTTATTACTACAACAAGAACGTATCGGCGTGATCGACTTTGACGACTGCGGCATGAGCTGGTTTATGCATGACCTCGCTGCTGCAATTAGCTTCAATGAACATTATGCAAATGCACCTCATTGGGTTGATTACTGGTTAAAAGGCTACGAGCGCGTAGGTCATATTCAGTCTGAAGAATATGAAATGATCCCAACCTTTATCATGCAACGCCGCATTCAAATGATGGCTTGGAATGGTTCTCACGCACAAACAGAAATGGCTCAAAGTCTTGGAGATCAATGGTCCAATGAAACTGTGCGTCTCTGTAAAAAATATCTTAACGGACAAATGCCTGTCGGAATTTGAAAAGTGATTTAGATCGCTTTTCCTCTTTTTCAATTTTTAGTTTTTAAATTTTATAGAATTTAAAGGAAGGGTTTATGCAAGCTACCCATCAACTGAGCAAAGTTGCCAAAGTACTATTACTCACCAGTAGTCTGGCAAGTATGATTGCTCTAAGCGCATGTAACTATAACCCTCTACAAAGTACATCTCCCGCAGTCGCTATTCCCAAAAAGGAATATATCCAAAAAGGTCAATGGGACACTTTTAACTTTGACCAACTTAATCAATTAATTGCTAGCTATGGAAAAGATAGCCCGAACTACAATCCTGACAAACGCCCGTATATTGTCACTGACTTTGACAATACCTCGGTATTTTTAGACATCGAAGAAGCAACTTTAATTTATCAGCTTGAACACTTAGCGTTTAATGTCACGCCAGAGCAGCTTAATCAGATTATTCGTAAAGGAATTAGCTCGCAAAATTTTGAAGCGGCCTACAATAACCAGCAAGGCCAAGCCGTCAATATTGATAAAATCGCCCCAGATATTATTGCCAGCTACTCATGGCTTTATCACCACTATAGCGGTCTAAAAGGTAAGCAAAGTCTCGATCAAATTAAACAAGATCCTCATTATCTCGATTTCATTACTAAAATGAGATATCTATATGCGGCGATTGGAGACACATTTGATCATGAAGTTGCATATCCGTGGGTCACTTATTTATTTACTGGGCTTACCGAACAAGAAGTCCGTAATTTGGTGAAAGCAACGGTGGCTTGGCAAATGCAGCAACCGATTGGACCTGTGACATGGACCTCTCCCGCAGCACTTTCGGGCCAAGCAGGCGTCGTGAAAACCACTTGGGAAAATGGTTTAAGACCATACCGTGAAATGCAAAATCTATTTAAAGCCTTTCAGGACAATGGCATTGATGTCTATGTCTGCTCGGCATCTTTTATTGATGTGATTAAGGAAATTATTTCTAATCCAGAGATCGGCTATAACATTAATGAAAAAAATGCCTACGCGATGGAGTTAGAACGAGATGCACAAAATCGAGTTTTACCTGAGTTTCGTCATGGTTATGCTCAAACACAAGGTAAAGGCAAAACCGCAACCATCCAGCGTTTTTTAGTCTCTAAATATGGTTATGGGCCAATTTTTATCGCCGGTGACAGTGAAGGCGATCAAAATATGATGCAAGATTTTGCGGCGACTCAGAAAGTTCTGATTATCAACCGATTGCGCAGCCCAAGCTCTGATATTGGAAAGTTTTCTCAGCAGGCTGTGCAGGGCTATGGTCAAGCCAATACTAAGTTCTTACTACAGGGCCGCGATGCCAATACAGGTCAATTTAGACCCTCAATGGCCAGTTTAAGTTATGGCGCGCAAACGGCAAAAACTACAAAAAATTAATATTTCACTTATTTTCTCATGCCTACAATAGATGTTGTATGCATGAGAAACCGATTAATTTCTTGTTTTAGTTCTGCCCTGTTTGCCTATCTCTAATGCATTTTCTGCCTTCTTTTAGTTCGCCACCCAACCTTAAATACAACTCTTGATCTCTTCTTAAAGAATCAAATCTGAAACTTAAAACAGCAACACATAAGTCATTATTTTATAAAAGTTTTTAACAACACAAAATCATGGACGTAAGCAAAAACTGGTATGGCTTTTGCTTAATATAAGAATAGTTAGGAATAAATATCATGAGACTTGACATGTTACATCTCAACCCAGCTCATCTTGTCGACTCAAATATGTGTAATCAAGGTGTATTGTCTGCAGCTGCCTCTGGATTAAGCGAGTTTATTCGTCAAAAAGGTGCAGATGTTGATCGCGTTTTAGGTATTAGTGGTATTAATCCTGAACTTTTAATCAGCCCAACGTTGAGCTTACAACTGCCCAATTATTGCAAAGTGCTAGAACAGGCGGCACTGGTTTCTGGTTGTGATAATTTTGGCCTACATTATGGTCAACAGTTTCAACCGAAATCATTAGGGCTCATTGGGTACATTGGTCTTTGTTCAAATACATTAGAGTCTGCACTCATGAACATGACCAATAATTTTTATTTGCATCAGAAAGATACCCTCAATCGAATGGTCGATTTAGGAGATAGCTGGCGCATAGATTATCAGGTTCAACACGGCGCGATTTTAACTCGCCGCCAAGATGCAGAACTGACCATGGGCATGTTTATGAATGTAATCCGTGAAGTGATGGGCCCTCATTATTCACCACGCGCGATTCACTTTGAGCATACTCGACCTGAATTTTGGCAAGAACACAGCAAATTATTTAACGCACCTGTTTATTTTGATCAACCTTTTAATTCCATCATCATTTCAAAAAAAGACGTCCAGCATACTATGCCGGGGCGTGATTCTATTTTATTAACAGTAATTTTAGATACGCTGCTGTTACTCAATCGCTCTTCTCAAAGCCAAAGTCTTGCAGATCAGGTTCGCTCTCACATCCAACTTGAACTGAGTGAAGGTGAACCAAACCTTGAAAAAATCGCTCACGATATTGGTTTAACCAGTTGCACCCTTACCCGCCGTTTAAAAAATGAAGGCCTGACCTTTACCCATTTAGTCGATCAGGTCCGTTGTGAGTTGGCCGAGCATTATATTAAACAAAAAAATATTCCAATTTCAGAAATGGCATTCTTGTTAGGTTACTCAGAAGTAAGTGCTTTATCTCGTGCATTTAAGCGCTGGTTTGGTGTTACACCACGTCAATTAAGACACTAAAACCTTGCAAATACAGGCCTTGAATAAAGGCCTTTTTATTATTTAAGTAATTCGAAATAACTTTTACAGCCACAAAATAATTGAACAACAAAATACCCTTCAAATTAGATTTAACATCCAACTTGAAGGGTATTTTTTATATTTAAAGTGACTTACTTTAATTTTGTTAAGGCTTGATCCAAAGCACCAACTAACCAATCGATATCTTTTATTTGGAAAGCCAAAGGTGGGCGCAGTTTTAATACATTGCCATAAGGACCTGCAACTGAGGTTAAAACTCGATGAGTATTTCTGAGTTCTTCAATAAGGTTCAAAGCCAATGCTTTATTTGGTTCTTTTGTCGCTCTATCTTTAACTAGTTCAAATCCTATAAATAAACCAGCGCCACGGACATCACCGATCATCTCATGTTTATCCATAAGTTTAGTGAGTTCTTTTAGAAGTAGCCCTCCCACATATTTGCTATGGGTTTGCAATTCTTCTTCCTGAATGACTTTAAGTACAGCCTGTGCCGCTGCCATAGAAACAGGATTACCACCAAAGGTATTAAAATATGGAATTTTATCGCTAAAAGCAGCAAGGACTTCACTCTTGGCTAAAAGCCCTGATACAGGAACACCGTTACCCATTGGTTTACCTGTTGTAATTACATCAGGTACAACATTGTGGCGACCAAAGCCCCAGAAAGAATCGCCAGTGCGCGCGAAACCTGGCTGTACTTCATCGGCAATAAAGATACCGCCATTGGCATGCACAACATCAACCGCTTTTTGTAAGAACCCAACAGGATTAGGCATGACCCCATCAGAAGAAAATATTGAGTCCGCTAAAAAACCTGCAAACTTAATACCTTTTGCGTTCATATCGTCAATTTGCTGTTGAATCTGCTGTGCGAACCATTCACCTAAATCATCAGTTTGAATCCGATAATAATCAGGTGCTGGAACTAAGCGAGTTGTATCATCTAAAGGTTGTTCAGTTCCCAGTGCTGGAGAGCATCCTGAGGTTAAACTACTGGTCCCATGATAGGCTTCTTGAGACACAATAATTCCTGTACCGCCGCTATATTCACGGGCAATACGAATCGCTAAATCATTCGCTTCCGAACCTGTACACATATACATGGCACGGTCAATTTCATCAGGAGTGGTATGTAAGAGTTCTTCGGTATAATCCAAAATATTTTCATGTAAATAACGGGTATGGGTATTGAGCATTTTCATTTGCTCATTTACCGCTTCAATGACCGCAGGATGACAATGACCAATGCTGGCAACATTGTTGTAAACATCCAGATATTGATGACCTGCTGCATCCCATAAATATTGCCCCTGACCTTTCACCAGATGCACGGGATTACGATAAAACAAGCGATAGGATTCACCTAAAATTTTATTTCTTTTATCTGTCAGTTTTCGGGTAGCATGATCCAGCTCAGCAGCATGTTCTGGACGAAAGCTATTGGTATCCATAATGGTTGAACGCGTACCCATGAATGACTCCTCTATTTATATTCAGCATACTTTTGCACAAGACAATGACTGACGTAGGCAATTCATACTCTGATTCGACATATTTCAGTATTTGTTTGAAGTTACGCAAACCATATTGCTTAAGTATCTTTAAAAAAACTTGACCTCAGACCACTTAAGCCACAATTTGAAGTCAACTTATTGGTCTTATATTTCAAGGTTTCACTACTCTTTTTTTCAATAACTCAAATTTGTTACCATTACACATCTGGAGTGACTCCAATTCGCTTTATACTATGGATGCCAATTTTCAAAGTTCATCCAGTTGTGTTCTTTTCTTGAATGACATTCATTTTTAAAAGACTTGAAATTGGTTAGATGACCAAACGTAAAATATTACTGATTTTTTAAGGGTTTAATACGCATGAATAGCGCTGAAATCATGGCTGACTTATCTTCTCACACACCTATGATGCAGCAATATCTCAAAGTTAAAACGGACTATCAACATGCGTTGCTGTTCTACCGTATGGGTGACTTTTATGAACTCTTCTTTGAAGATGCTCATTTAGCAGCCAAACTTTTAGGCATCACATTAACCCATCGTGGCAAAGCCAGTGGCCGACCTATTCCAATGGCGGGTGTTCCCTATCACTCGGCAGAAGGTTATTTGGCGCGACTTGTTAAAGCTGGGCGCACGGTAGCCATTTGCGAACAAGTTGGAGAAGTAACAGGTAAAGGCCCTGTTGAACGTAAAGTTGTTCGTATTCTGACCCCGGGTACATTAACTGATGATGCATTACTCAGCAGTTATCAATCATCTAATCTCGTTTCATTGTGCATTCATCAAAACCAGATTGGTTTTGCTTTACTCGACTTGAGTGCAGGCATTTTTAAAGTTCAACAACAAGATTACAAGCCAGAACAATTGCCTATTGAACTTGCGCGTTTAATGCCAAGTGAGATCTTGATTGATGAAGATTTGGTCGACACCAATATTATCGAACAAATTAAAAAGCATTTAGATTGCCCTGTTACTAAACGTCCAAATGTAGACTTCAACCTAAATAATGCACAAAAAACCTTATGTGATCAGTTTACGGTATCAACACTTTCAGGTTTTGGTTTAGACCCATTACCTTTAGCCAAAGCTGCTGCCGCTGCACTTATTCACTATGCAAAAGAAACCCAAAAAACTGCATTACCGCATATTCGTTCAATCCAACTTGAACAAAGTACCGACTTTATTGCGCTCGACCCAATTACACGTCGCAACTTAGAAATTATCGAGCCATTATTTGAACACGGAACATCATTATTTCAACTGGTAAATGATTGCCAAACTGCGATGGGTGGCCGTCTATTAAGCCGCACACTCATGCAACCTATGCGTGATACTGCATTGCTTGATGCTCGTTTAGATGCGATTGAGCAACTCATTCAGGGATATCACGAAAACCCAGTTCGTTTAGTGCTTAAAGAAATTGGTGATATTGAACGTGTGCTTAGCCGCGTTGCTCTAGGCAGTGCGCGACCACGTGATTTGGTGCAACTTCGTCATGCATGTGCACAAATTCCAGCTTTAAGAACGGCGTTAACTCCAGTCATTCAAGCGAAGAAATCTAAGTTATTAGTTCAACTAGATGAAGAGCTTGGAGACTTCAAAGCGCTTCATCAACATTTGATGGCAGCTATTGTTGAAAACCCACCAGTATTACTTCGTGATGGCAATGTAATTGCAGAAGGATATGATGCAGAGCTTGATGAATTACGCCAAATTCGTGATCATGCAGGTCAATTCTTAATTGATCTAGAAATTAAAGAGCGTGAACGTACAGGCATTAATACCCTTAAAATTGGTTATAACCGTGTAAGTGGTTACTACATCGAACTCACTCGTGCTCAAGCAGAACAGGCGCCAGCCGACTATATCCGTCGTCAAACTTTAAAGAATGCTGAACGCTACATTACCCCTGAACTTAAGAGTTTTGAAGATAAGGTCCTGTCGAGTGAGTCACGTGCACTCTCTCGTGAAAAAGCATTATTCGAAGCTTTGCTTGAAAACCTTCGCGAAAATATCGCTCACCTACAAATGATGAGTTCAGCAATTGCTCAAATTGATGTCATTGCAAACTTTGCTCATCAAGCACGTTTAAACAATTGGGCGCGTCCTGAATTTACTCCGGAAACGGGCATTAAAATTCAGGCTGGTCGTCATCCTGTCGTTGAAGCATTAAATAAAGCACCATTTACCCCAAATGATACTTTCCTTGATGCTCAGCACCGCATGGCAATTATTACTGGTCCAAACATGGGCGGTAAATCAACCTTCATGCGCCAAACGGCATTAATCAGTTTACTTGCTTATTGCGGTAGCTATGTTCCGGCTAAAGCGGTCAAACTTGGCCCAATTGACCGAATTTTTACCCGTATTGGCTCAGCCGATGATTTATCTACAGGCAAATCTACCTTTATGGTCGAGATGACAGAAACTTCGCAAATTCTTCACCATGCCACCAACCAGTCGTTGGTATTAATGGATGAGGTTGGCCGCGGAACCAGTACTTATGACGGTTTATCTTTAGCATGGGCATGTGTGGTCGACTTAACCAAGCGCGTAAAATGTTTATGTTTATTCGCGACTCATTATTTTGAATTGACCGAACTTGGTAGTGAAGCAGGAATTGATAACTATCATGTCACGGCGCAAGAGCTGAACGGCAATCTGATTTTATTACATAAAGTTCAGCAAGGCCCTGCAAGCCAAAGTCATGGTTTACAGGTCGCAAAATTAGCGGGTATTCCTGCCAATGTTATTAAAGAAGCGCAGAAACGTTTGCGCATTTTAGAAAAACAGCAGCAACAACATCTACAAACCAGTTTTCAAAATGATTTGTTTGCTCCACCAGATGCAAACTCTGGTTCACAAATCATAGAGAAAGTTGTCGAGATCGAAGTTTCATCCCCTGCTCTAGATTTGCTTAAGCAAATTGAAGTCGATAATTTATCGCCTCGTCAGGCGCTTGAACAACTCTACGAGTTAAAAGCTGCACTCAAATCTTAATAAAGCACTTCCGAATAAGCAGGCTTAGGTCTGCTTATTCATATCGGAGAATAATATTTATATGATCTTAAGATCTTTGCAAAGTTCAGAAATTGATCTTATTTGGCAGCAGATTAGCCGCCGTGAATTAATCACTCAAAACTACATACAAAAACAGCAACAGTTAGAATTGGTTGATTGTTTTTTTGATGTACAAAATTGGGACTCATATCATCTAGAAAATGACCCACCTAAACTCAAACAACTCTATGCACAAGGTTCAATATTTGTAGGTGCATTTGACGCCTCTGAAAAGCTCGTTGGCGTGAGCGTAGTCTCAAACCAAGTGATAACAGACTATCCTCACGCTAAATTACTCCATTATTTCTATGTGGATGCTGACCAACAAGGTCAAGGCATTGGTGCTAAGCTTATGCAAGCCGCAAAAGAGTCAGCCAAGCAACTCGGTGCAGACCAACTGTATATTTCAGCAACCCCAAGTCGACGCACTGTAGACTTCTATATGAAGCATGGCGCGCAACCGTTAAATGCTCCAGATCAACAACTTTGGCAGCTCGAACCTGAAGATATTCATTTACTATGTAAGCTTTAGCTCTAAAAATTTAAGATTTTCTAAGCAAAAAAGCCGTAAATCAAAATTTGTAAAACAAAAAATGAAAAGTTAAGGTATTTATTAAAATAGATGCCTTGACTTAAATGACATCTAAATAATTAAATAAAATATTTTTTAAGTTATTGTTTTATAAAATATATTATTATTTTAATTTTATAGACTACGCTCTGCTGGGTTTACAAGATATGTTTGATTATCAACGTATTAACTTATCTTCATATGCATGAATAAAGAATATCAATAAAAGCAATTGTTTGTTTACCCCTTTTTTGCCTAAAATAAGCTATTCGAAATGAAACCATATTTTTTAGGTAGCTGTCGCCATGACCTTTGTTGTCACTGAAAATTGTATTAAATGTAAATACCAAGATTGCGTAGAAGTTTGTCCTGTAGACTGTTTTTACGAAGGTCCGAATTTCCTAGTGATTAATCCGGATGAATGTATTGACTGTGCATTATGTGAACCAGAGTGCCCGGCAAATGCAATTTTCTCTGAAGATGAGTTACCTGAAGGTCAAGAAGTATTTATTGAATTAAATGCTGAACTTTCTCAAAAATGGCCTAACATTACTCAAATTGGCGATCAACCAGCTGACCGTGAAGAATGGAACGGCAAACCTGATAAATTACAATATCTTGAAAAGTAATTTCAAAAAAGATCAGCAACCGCTGATCTTTTTTATACCCTATTCAAACATTTCATTGCAAATTCCTCGTAATTTGTGCACTGTTTTGCATTAAAATACCCGCAATATTTATAAGTGCTTAATTTTTCTTATGCGGAAGTTTTTGCAGAGTCTGGTGCCCTTATGCATAATCCCAGCGGTTATGGTAGGTTGTGTCAGCTCTCCCCAACACACAACAACAGGCAAAACCTCTCCAAGTGGTAAACGAATCTTTATTCCACAAGAGCGCGTTATTATCGAGCGCCCAATTCCCCCTAAAGTTGAGCCTGCATCTTATCGAAGTTGGTTAAGTTCTGGTGAAAATTACCAACGTGTTCGTGAATACGAAAAATTCTTAACCCGAAATAACGTCGCAGGCATTGTGCCAAGCTTTGAGTTATTACGTTCAGCACGTGATTGGCAAAAATGTGGCCGCTCAGAATACGCTGTACCTAATCGCGAGCTATGGGGAAATTCTTTATCTACCCTACGCGTATTTAAATATTTAGTTGCAGCAAAAGTTCTAACTGACTTTGAAGTAACCTCGGTTTATCGAGATTTACCTTTAAATGAATGTGCAGGCGGTGCAAGCTCATCTAAACATTTATTTAACTCGGCAATCGATTTCCGTATTGGTCCTGAGTTCCCCCAAGCTCAAGATTATGCATTTATCGAAAATACCAAGTTTAAACTCTGTCAGTTCTGGGCACAGCATGGTCAAAGCTTAAATATGGGTATTGGTCTATATAGTTCCGGGCAAATTCATATTGATACTCAAGGCTATCGTACTTGGGGACCTGACCTCACCCGCAACAGTTCGATGTGTAATTTCTAATAAAAAAACTCCTTTCAACTGAAAGGAGTTTTTTTATTGTTCATTTCCCAATCAACCAAAATTTCTTGAAACGAAGATTTTTGCACTCTATGCATAAACGTTTAAAATAGCCCGATCAACATATAGGTAAATTTGATTATGCAGCAGATGTGGACAGACATTGACCAATATATCGATTCACATTTAATTCCCGAAGACCCGCGACTCGAATATGCATTAAAGAATACCGACGAACACGGCTTTTCAAATCATCTTGCAGTGGCTCCTAACCAAGGAATGTTCTTGCAGATGCTTATTCAAATGAATAAATGCAAACGAGTTTTAGAAATCGGAACCTTTGCTGCATACAGTACCATCTGGTTAGGTCGTGCCTTACCTGAAGATGGTTATTTACTCACAATTGAAGGCCGTGCTACTCACGCAGAAATGGCACAGAAAAATATCGATCATGCCAATCTTCCTGTAAAAGTTGATCTTCGAGCTGGCCGTGCTGCAGATATCCTTTCTGCAATTGATCCTCAATCAATCGAGCCTTTTGATTTTATTTTCATTGATGCAGATAAACAGGGTTATCCTGAATATTTAGAATTGAGTCTGAAATTCTCAAGATCAGGTACGATTATCGTACTCGACAATGTAATTCGCGCAGGTGATATTTTAGATCCTGACAATAAAAAACCGAGTATTGAAGGCATCCGTGAAATGTTTAAAGCCTTAGAAAACCATCCGCAAATCTTGTCTTGTACAGCTCTGCAAACAGTTGGCTCAAAAGGTCATGATGGCTTCGCAATTGCAATTGTGAAATAATGGTTAAAAAATCATCTTTTTTATTTTATTATTTATAATCAATTAATTACTTTTATTACTGTTGCTTTTCCATATAGTTATCCACAAGATTTGCGGATAACTATATGCAAATCTCATCATTTAGCCACGAGTAATGGTACCGTCGCGTTTCGGAATATGGTTGTCGCAATACTTCCCAAGAAGAACTGGTGAATTTTGCTATGGCTAAATGCCCCTAACACAATGATTTGAATACCGTGTTCTTGTTGGTACTCTAAAATATTTTGTGCAACATCGCCATAACGGTAAACGGTGACTACATCTAGACCCGCTTGTTTAAGATAATGCTCTGGTTCATTTAATATTTCTGGATGATCTCCTACATACACCAAATGACATTGCAGTGTTCGCAATAAGTCACTTTGGGCAATACGGCGCATCATTTTTTGACAAGTTGGCGAATATTCATAAGCAAAGATAAATCGTGTTGGCACTTTAAAGTTTTCACCAATGGTCAAAACAGTACAGTTCGCACCGCGGATGAAGTTTTCAACATTGCTACCGATTGGTTTGTGTTTCTCGGCTGCTCTTTCCCCGACTCGACCTAAAATAACGATGTCATTTTCATGTAAGAGATTAAAACTTTGTTCTAAAAAATCACCTTTTTCTTGAATTTTTGAGCTGGTAATTCCGTGTTTTTCTTGAATAAGATCAGAAATATGGCGGAGTAAATTATTACTATAATCTAACGCGAGTTCACTTTGTTTTTGCTCTAGCTCAGCTAACTCTTTTAGCAGCATTGCATTGCTTTCAAAGCCGATTACCCCACTAATTTCACCAAGATGGTAACTGGCTGGGTAATAGTCCAGAATTTGTAATAATACAAGTTCCCGTCCGGTCGCTTTAGCAACCCATGCTGCTGCATCAGCAATAGCATTAATACACGGTGATGAGTCAATACACGCAATAACACGGTTCATGTTAGCCTCTCTTCTTCAGGTCTATTGCCTTGGAGATTATTATTAAAACTTAGCTTTAACTTAACATAGATAAAAATTGGTATGTTAAGGTTTATGTATAAAAATCAACTTTTTTGTTTAAAGATCAAACATTTTATTACATTCTTGAGACTGCATTATTCTCTTAAACGAATAAATTTTGCGGGGTTCCCACCGACAATATGGTACGGCTCAACATCTTTAGTCACCATACTATTCATCCCGACCACAGCATGTTTACCGATTTTTATACCGTCTTTAATCCCCACATGCGCCCCCAACCAAACGTCTTGCTCAATTTCAATTCCTTTAGAAGTAACTGGCTGTTGGTAAAGTGGACGGTCGAGTTGCATCCCATGGTCAAATGCATATAAATGGCAATACGCGGCGATACGGACTTGGTCATGCAACTTTATGCCCGTTCGCCCACCATCTAAAATACAATGATGGTTAATCGCGACTTCATTGCCGATTTCCAGCGGTCCATGCAATGTGCAATCAGCCGCAATAAAACTATTATCCCCAATAATAATTTTGCGGCCTGGTTCAGCAAAAATATGTGCTAGCGGCGAAATAAAACAATTTTCACCAATCTCGACAGTTTCCATATCCATTAAATAAGCTTGATATTCCTTTTGCCACTCTTCAGCCCAAGCACGGTTTTTAGGTTTTAAAGTCCAATATAACCATGGCATATAGTTTAAGCGGTGCTTATGTTGCTCACGATATTTCAGTAAGGAATCAGTCATCAGTTAATTCCTCTTCAATTTTTAATTCTTCACGACCACGTGTTACGTCTCTGAGTTTTAAGGCGAGCGGTTCAATTTGATGTATCTGTAGTCTCGCTTCGATATCTACACCTGTTGCTGTGTAGGTTTCCTGATATTCAATCTGTTGTTGAGTCAGTTCGTATTGAAATATTGCCCACTCATTAAAATGACAAGAAAAGTGAATCGTCTTCTTTGCAATCAGTTCAATACGTTCAGCCAATAATAAACATTGTCCAGCACAGCCACCGTATGCTCTAACAAGGCCGCCCGTTCCAAGTTTTATACCGCCATACCAGCGGTTAACCATTACAATAATATTCGTCAGGTCATTCCCTTCCATGGTCGCCAAGATTGGACGCCCTGCTGTTCCTGACGGTTCACCATCATCGTTAAAGCGTACGTTATGCCCAATTTTCCACGCCCAACATTGGTGAGTGGTCGAGATATCCTTGTTGTATTCTAAAAATTCTTTAACCTGCTGTTCATTTTCTACTGGCGCAGCGATCGCCTGAAATCTACTTTTTTTAATTTCTTCTTCAAATGTAATCTGTGATGCAATCGTAAAAGCCATAAATAAAATAAAGCATAATAAAAATCAAATTATAACGTGAATTTAATAGAATCAAACCTATAAAAAAAGCCCCGAATCTCGGGGCTTTTTTTATTATCTTTCTCGTAACGCTTCTTTGGCTTTATTAAATGGTTTAAGTAAGTAATCGAGTACTGTTTTTTGACCAGTACGAATATCTACTGTTGCCACCATACCCGGTGTAATACCAAACGCTTTACCTTCTTTATTGTAAAGCTTATCGGAATCAGTGCGGATATAAACACGATAATAGAATTGGTCCTGTTTTACTTCATCACGAATGGTGTCGGGTGAAATAACCGTAACCTTACCTTTTAAACCACCATAAATTGAGTAGTCATAGGCAGTAATCTTAACCAGTGCTTCTTGTCCCGGACGAATAAAGGCAATGTCACGCGGTAAAATACGCGCTTCAATCAGCAATTGCTCATCAATCGGTACAATAGTCATCAGTTTACCGTTTTGTGGAACAACACCACCACGAGTAGTAACTGCAATTTCTTTGACGACACCACGCACCGGTGCTCTGAACACTGCACGGTCTAAACTGTCACTACGACCCAGTACAATTTGTTGTTGCGTTTCACTATCCGTATTCGCTTTAGATAACTCTTCACGCGCTTTCACATAGTACTGGTTCTGCGCATCATTCATTTTGTTTTGCAAATCATTTGCTTCACGACGTAAACGTAAAACCTCCACCTCACTTGCTGCACCTTTAGCCACGAGCGGTTCTGTCATCGCCAGTTCTTGTTGCACAAGTTGCAACGCCTGTCTTAAACCTGCAAGGGTTTGTTCAAGATCAGCACGACGCGAGCGATATAATGCAGTTTCTTCTTGTACTAACTTTGGTTCTTTCATCACAATTTCAGGAAAAACTAAAGGTGTACCGTTTACTTCCGCACGCAAACGCGCTGCTGTCGCTTGAGCAGAGATCAGTAAAGATCTTGATTCACCAACATTTGATGCAAAACGGGTGGGATCAAGCTGCGCAAGAATTTCGCCCTTTTGAACAATGTCACCTTCTTGTACATTCAGCTTGGTTAAGATACCGCCTTCTAAAGACTGGATGACCTGTTCTTTAGATGATGGAATGACTTTACCCGTACCAGTAGAAACTTCTTCAAGTTTAAATACCCAAGCCCAGATAAAGAAAATAACCAAGCCAATGCCCACAATCCAGATCACTAAACTGGCACGTGGTAAGGGTGGCTCACTATAAGAGACATTCATTGAACGGGTGAGTTGTTGTTCTTGTTGTGGTTCGCTCATGAATTACCCCCTTGGCTCACTTGTTTTTGTTGGGCTGTTGATTGATTGAGTACCTGATCTCTTGGACCGTCCATCACGATTTTGCCTTCATTCACGACAATAATACGGTCCACCAGTTCTAAAACAGCGCGGCGGTGGGTCGCAACGACCAAAGTACGATGTGCCAGCCAACCTTTTAAATGATCAATCAGTTGTTTCTCTGCCACGTCATCAATGGCTGCTGTCGGTTCGTCTAACAATAAAATGTTAGGTTGACGAATCAATAGACGAGCCAGTAACAATGCTTGTTTCTGACCACCAGAGAAACCAACACCACCTTCTAAAATCAGGTGATCTAGCCCTTCTTTTTTCTCTTGAACAAAAGGTAATGCTCCAGTCACTACTAACGCACGAAGAATCTCTTCATCCGTTGCAAGCGGCGCACCTAAAGTGAGGTTTTCACGAATCGTACCGTAGAAAAGATGCGCATTCTGGTTAAGTAAACCCATATCACGACGTACATCAGACGGATCAATTAATGAAAGATCCAGACCATCTAAATGTACTGCGCCTTGAGTTGGAACTTGCATACCAGATAGAAGCTGGAGCAGTGTTGATTTACCTGCACCGTTACGCCCCAATATGGCAATTTTTTCACCAGCACGAATTTTTAAATGGCGGATTGCCAAACTTGGTTTTGGGTCTTCTTCGCCATATTGGAACAAGACATTTTTTAATTCGTAGTCGCCATTTAAAACTGCTTTGTGTACCAGATGCGAACGGTCTGCCTGATCGATCGGACGTTGCATAAGTTCATCAAGGCTTTGTTTGGCGACTTTTGCTTGCTGTAAACGTCCTAACACACCTGTAATTTGAGCAATCGGTGCCAACATACGTGAAGATAAAATTGAACAAGCTACTAACGCACCTGTAGTCATTTCACCTTCCATCACGGCAAAACATCCTACCAATACCACAATTGCATAGGTCAAACCTTGAAGCATTTGAGTCCATGCCATTAAAGTACCGACGATTTTACGCTGTCTCATCCCGATATCGGCTGAAACTTCGTTCATGTGGTTCCATTGGTTTTGGAAGCGAGACTCAGCACGTAATAGCTTAATGTCTTCAATACCTTGTACCGCTTCAACAAGAATGGCGTTACGGATTGAAGACTCTCTCATGCCCTCTTGTGCGAGTTGCGCTAGCTTCTTCTGTGCCAGAATACCCGGCAAAAGCATAAGTGGCACAACCAGCAACATCACCCAAAACAGTTTCCCACCAATAATCGCAAAAATAATCAGGAACAGGAAAAAGAATGGGAAATCGGCAATTGCACTAATGGTGGTTGAAGTCACCAGTTCACGCACACCTTCGAGTTCACGAATCTGGGAAATAAAACTACCGGTAGATTTTGAACGGTCTTTATTCTTGATGCGTAGGGCATGACCAAATACACGGTCAGACACCCGTAAGTCAGCACGTTTACCAATAATATCGGATAAATATACCCGTGATATACGCAAGGTAAACTCAAAAAGTGCTGCAATGAGTACACCACCTGCCAACACCCATAGAGTTGGGATAGACTGAGATGGAACAACACGGTCATACACTTGCATTGAGAAAATAATGGTTGCCAGCGCCAATACGTTGGCAATTAGTGAGGCAAACATAATGTCAACGTAGCGTTTCCAGTCTCTTAAAACAATCGACCAGAACCAGCTTGCTTCGTATGGTTTGATATATTCGTCAATACGCGCATCGGGAATAGACGTTTCAGGACGTAGGATGTAGACATTCTTAATTGTTGTTTTTAAGACATCTAAGCTTAAATTTTGGGAAAGGCCGTGATCTCCACTAAACTGAATACTGACATTTCCTTGAGTATCGGCCTTATCAATTACACCGACCTGTCCGTCATTAAACTCGACCATGACAGGTAAACGCCACGGATTAAGTAAATCTAATGAAAAAGGTACTTTACGTAAATTGAGTCCAACCTGACGTGTCATTAACTGCAAAACATCATCAAGGTTTTGATTTTGGTTCCAGTCAAGTTGTAAACGAATTCTTTCTTCTGAAGGCTCAATTCTATAATGTTTAGCAATCGTTAAGACCGCCTGTAACCAGGGCTGGTAATTTATTTTTGTCATCATGGTTGTACTTCGAACCCCTGAATTGAAATATTATTTAAGTCATAAGCTTGGCGGGAACGTCCTGTTGCTGCAATGTATTGAACAATACTGCTATAGATATCATAACGAGCTGTTTCGAATTCTGAATTAGCACTATGAATCGCTTGTTCGGCATTTAATAAGTCAACCAATGAACGGGTACCGAGTTTGTACTGCTCTTGATAGAGTTCGCGTGTACGAACTGTTGTCGCTTGGCGGTTTGCTAAAACCTGCATTTGACGTTGTTTATTTTCAATTTGCTCACGGCTGGTTCTGATCTGATCGAGCACATCCAGATACACAGAATTCACTTTAGATTTAGCGGCTTCCTCTGCATAACTTGCCATTTTTACTTGGGAAGAAACTGCCCCACCTTGATAAAACTGACTGGTGGCTTCAAGCATGATGGAACTATATAAACCGTCGTCTTCATCATTGTTTGGGTTTTTTCCATTAATGGCCTGACTCACCGAGCCTTTCACTGCCAAAGTTGGATAACGTGTTAAACGGGTCTGTTCCTTTTGGGCTTTAGCCACTTCAATGCCCGCTTGTGCAGCGATCATTTTTGGAATGGTATTAAACTCAGGTTCACCATATAAATCAGACACTTTCACCAAATCATCTGAAATAATCCAACCTGTACGTGAAACATCACCACCCAACAATGTTCTTAAATGTTGTTGGTACTGACGTAGTAAAGATTGCTGTGCAATCAAACCGGACTGTGCAGCTTGTAAATAAGACTGGGCTTGGATCGGGTCAGCCTGACTGCTAATACCAGCGTTTGCACGTAAATTAGCGATTTCCTGAATTCGCTGAATACCCGCAATTTGCTGCTCGGCAATTTTATTTAATTGGAGATAGCGCTGAATGTTGATAATCGACTGAGCCACATCAAGTGCAATATCGTCAATGCTGACCAACACATTCGCCTGTTCGACTTGGAGTTTGGCCTTCTCAACCGATACACCTGATTTGACTTTACCAAAATCATAAAGCATTTGAGTTGCGTTTAAAGTCAATAACTGCCGACCACGCTCGCCACTACTCAAGTCACCTGTGGTAATACCACCTGAAATTTGAGGATAGTAACCTGCCTTCGCAACATCAATACCAGCATTTTGGCCAGCTAAAGTTGAAATAGCTTGGGAAATATCAGGGTTACGCTGGATGGCGATTTTCACCGCTTCCTGCAGAGTCATTTTCCTTGATGGCAAATTTGAATAAGATGAAGCTGCTCTATCATTGAGTTGAACAGTCGGAAACTCCTGCACTCTTGAACGATCTAGCCTAAAATTACTCAACTCTTGCATCTTAGCGACTTTAAATTCATCACTACTTTTAGGGGCAAAAAGTTGTGATAAGTTGTCTTTTAATGTGTGATATTGCTCACTTGGTTTAGCGGCATATATCACCATAGGTACATGCAGTGAAGTTAAAAGCATCAACCCTTTCAGGAAAGCTGGCTTTTTACATGTCCTTTTTACTCTTCTCTGGTTATATCCAATCATGCTTGTCTTGTTGATCTTGTTTGTTATCGTTTAAAAGCTTTTACATTCTACATATTTTTTTGCATAAAGAAGCATAAATGCAGGAATAATTCACACATTATTTTTTCATCAAGTGAACCGTGTAATTTATTGTTTTTTAATAATTAAATATAAAAAAGCTAAAAAGAAGCATTGACCTCTTTTTAGCCAAATAGATTAACTTTTTTATTTAAACTGTAAAATCGTCACCTAAGTAGACTTTACGTACCTGTTCGTTATCCAGAATTTCTTGTGGAGTGCCTTCTGCAATTACCGCACCTTCGCTCACAATATATGCACGTTCACAGATCGCCAAAGTTTCACGTACGTTGTGGTCTGTGATAAGCACACCAATACCACGATCTTTTAAGGTCTGGATAATATCTTTAATATCACCCACCGAAATTGGATCGACACCGGCAAACGGTTCATCAAGTAACATAAACTTAGGATCAGCAGCCAATGCACGTGCAATTTCAGCACGGCGACGCTCACCACCAGACACACTCATTCCCAATGAATCTTTAATATGACTGATTTTAAAGTCATTCAATAATTCAGTAAGACGTTGTTGGCGCTGTTGTTTATTTAAATCTTTGCGTGTTTCTAAAATAGACATAATATTTTCAGCAATTGTCAGCTTTCTAAAGATAGAAGCTTCTTGCGGAAGATATCCGATTCCCTTACGTGCCCGTTCATGCATTGCCAAATCGGACATATCAAGATCATCAAGGTGAATTTCACCTTTGTCCATACGCACTAGCCCAACAACCATATAGAAGCTTGTTGTTTTTCCTGCACCGTTAGGACCAAGCAAACCAACAATCTGTCCACTTTGCATACTAAAAGATACGTCTTTGACGACCCAACGTTTACTATAGTTTTTTGCTAAGTGCTTAATACACAAAGTTTGGGGTTGAAGAGCTTGTTGCATTAGTCACGCGCTCCTGGGAAACTTTTTGAAGTTGATGGCGGAATAATAATTTGAACACGGTTTGATGATGAACCTTGAGCTTCAACATCGCCTTTGTTCATACTATATTTCAATGAGTTACCACGGATGCTTGAACCATCTTGATATAGATATGCACCACCAGTCAAAGTAATAATGCCTGTATCTGCATTATAAACAATGGTTTGACCCTCGCCTCGTGCAACGCCCTTGTCAGCACTGATTTGCTGTTGGAATTTAGATGGTCTACCTTTGGCAGTAATCGTTTGAATTTCACGTTTAGAGTTTAGCGTAGCAACAATTGAGTCGGCTTGAAGCTTCATCGTACCTTGCTCAATCACCACATTACCCGTATAAGTCGTTAAACCCGTTTTCTCATTATAAGTTGCACGGTCTGCCACTAAAGAAATTTGTTGATTACGGTCAGACGGTAAAGCAAAAGTCGAAGCAGATGATAAAGCAACGAATGTAATTACCGCAGCTTGTTTTAGGAAAGCTGAAGAACGTTTTAAATTAAGACTTTGGTGCATACTTTCCTCGAATATTAAAAAATTCGTACTGACCATTATTCAAATTAGCTTTTAACCCTTTGCTGACAAACTCGGCTTGTGGAGATTGAACAACCACTTGATGATCTGTTTCAATTTCTCTGGTTTTTGGATATCCAGTTAACTCATCAGTTTGGAATTCAATCTTCCCTTGTGGCGCCAGTTTAGTTGCGACCACATCACCCGATAAAATAACTTTACGGTTATCATCGTAGCCATTTGCCTGTTTTGCAAAGAATGTTGCATCAACTTTGCCATCTTTATACATCGAGGCATTAAGTTGATCCAACTTTGATGTTTTTTGTTGCATATCCTGTTCAAGCTGACGAACTTCAGCACGGATATACAAATTGCCTTGATCATCAGTTTGAGTCAAATGGACGCCCTGCGCTGAATATGTCATATTCTTCGCAGAACCAATGTCTAGTTTTTTTGCCTTGCCACTATAGTAGTAGTAACCACCACTTATAGCAGCAACCACTACAGCAACAATTGATAAAACTCTGGTATCCATGAGCAGGAATAGCCTACCTTTTTAAGTAATCTTATTATTAATGCGGTACTGCAAGATATTTTTCAAGAAGTTCTTGGTAAATGCCTTTTGCGATCAGCAACATATCACAGACTTCACGAACAGCACCACGCCCACCCATCGATTGCGTAACCAAATGCGCACGGCGACGTACTTCTTCGTGACCATTTGGCACAGTAACACTCATACCTGCGATTGCAAAAGCAGATAAATCAGGCCAATCATCGCCCATATATAAGCAATCAGACGGCAAAATATTAAACTGCGCACATGCTTCACGAAGTGCTGAGCCTTTGTCTTCACGGCCTTGAAAAACGAGGTCTACACCTAAATCAGACATACGTTTTTCAACAATATTACTTTTTCTGCCTGTAATAATGATAACTTTCATGCCTGCTTGCTGTGCAAGCTTCATTCCTAAACCATCACGAATATCGAATGATTTAATTTCATCGCCGCTATTGGTTAAGGTTACGAAGCCATCACTCAAAATACCATCAACATCCAGAACCAATGCCTGTAAATGACGTGCTTGTTCTAACAATGCATAAGATGCCATTGATTAATTTACCCCTGCCTGAATAAGGTCATGCATACTAATTACACCAATCACTTTGTTTTGGTCATCTACCACCACAAACTGACTAATTTTTTTCAGGTTCAGCTGTTGTAGAGCTTCTACCGCACGTGCTTCTTGAGAAATCGTTGATGGTTTTTTTGTCATCACTTCTGAAACAGGCAAATTCACATCGAAACCTTGCTGTTTATCAATTAAACGGCGCAAGTCACCATCGGTGAAAATACCAAGCAAATGTTCTTGTTCATCTACAATTGTCGTCAAGCCTAAACGTTTATTAGAAATTTCATAAAGTACTTGATTCATTGGTGTATCTGGTGAAACTTTTGGCAGTTCATCGCCTGTATGCATCAGATGTTTTACATGTAAAAGTAAGCGTTTACCCAACGCACCTGCTGGATGCGAACGAGCAAAATCATCTGCAGTAAAACCACGCGCTTCAAGTAAAGCGACAGCCAGTGCATCACCCAATACTAAAGTTGCTGTAGTACTCGACGTAGGTGCTAAACCTAATGGGCATGCCTCGTCAGATTCGCCTAAAGTTAAAGCAATGTCTGCGTTTTGCGGCATTGGGCCTTTATCATCACGGCTAATGGTAATAAGAGGAACGCCAAGATGTTTGATTAAAGGCATCAACATCATGATTTCATCACTTTTTCCAGAGTTGGAAATCGCAATTAAAACATCACCACGAACCAGCATTCCCAAATCGCCATGTCCAGCTTCACCCGGATGCATAAAGAAAGATGGTGTACCAGTTGAGGCGAAAGTTGCAGCCATTTTACGGCCAATATGCCCTGACTTACCCATGCCAGTGATCACAACACGACCTTTACACTGTAACAATATTTCACAAGCTCGGTTAAAACTGTCACCAATTTGTGTTGCTAACACGTCTAAGGCTTGTTGCTCAATACGCAATGTTGCTAATGCGCTGCTTTGGAAATCTGTAGGATTGGGCATACGAGTTTGACTCAAAATAATTGATCTGATCTCTTGTGAAGATCGGTGATTTTAATCAAAAGATTTGGGGGCATTCTAACATAACTCAATCATCTACACGTTTTTAAATGTATAAGATTTCACAAGCTTATAAAATTCTTGCATAAACCTTTGTGAAAAATGATGCATCAGTTATGATGTAACACTGTTTTTGTTGAGTGTTTGAAAACCCTTATGCAACCGTTTGTTTTATATAACTCTGAGCAACGAAAAAAAGTTGAATTTGTACCTCGCAAAGAAGGTCACATCGATATGTACGTCTGCGGTATGACCGTTTACGACTACTGTCATATCGGGCATGCTCGAGTTATGGTTGCATTTGACTACATTATTCGTTTCTTACGTAGTCAAGGCTGGAATGTTCGCTACATTCGCAACATTACCGATATTGACGACAAAATCATCAAACGTGCGAATGAGAACGGTGAAACAATCCAACAACTCACCACTCGTTTCATCGATGCAATGAATGAAGATGCAGCGAACTTAGGCTGTTTAGCACCTGATGAAGCACCTAAAGCGACTGAATATATCGACCAGATGCAAAATATGATTGGCAATTTGGTTAATAAAGGCGCTGCTTACCCTGCTTCAAACGGCGATGTTTATTTTGAAGTTACCAAATTTGAAAAATATGGTCGCCTCTCTGGCCGTAAGCTTGATGATATGCAAGCTGGTGCAAGTGAGCGTGTTGATGTAGAAGTTGAAAAGAAACACCCTTTTGACTTTGTACTTTGGAAACATGCAAAAGAAAATGAACCATCTTGGGCATCACCTTGGGGTAATGGCCGTCCGGGTTGGCACATTGAATGTTCTGCAATGTCGACTTGCTGCTTAGGCAATCACTTTGACATTCATGGTGGTGGTTCAGATTTAATGTTCCCGCACCATGAAAATGAAATTGCGCAAAGTGAAGCTTCGACTGGTGAACAATATGTAAACTATTGGATGCATGTTGGCTTTATTAACGTTGATGGTGAAAAGATGTCTAAGTCTTTAGGCAACTTCTTTACGATTCGTGACGTGATGGAGAAATTCCACCCTGAAGTGATCCGCTACTTTATTGTGTCTTCACACTATCGTAGTCCTGTGAACTTCTCTGATGTAGCACTTAAAGAAGCAAAAACTTCTTTAACTCGCTTCTATCATTCATTTAAAGCTTACCAACAAGTGTATGGTCAAACGACAACTGAAACGCTTGATCAAAGCTTTATTGAACGTTTTAACAATGCAATGTGTGATGATTTCAACACTGCCGAAGCAATGGCTGTGTTGTTTGAACTTAACAAAGAGTTAAACCGTGCTGTAAAAGAAGAGCAAGCTGACCAAGCGACTGTGCTTTATTCAACTTTACGTCACCTCATCAACATTTTAGGTTTGGTACAACACAATGTAGATGATTTCTTAAAATCTGATATTGGACAAGAAGCGCTTGCTTTGTCTGATGCTGAAATTGAAGATTTCATTCAACAACGTGTTGATGCGAAAAAAGCAAAAGACTTTGCTAAAGCGGATGGTATTCGCCAGTCTTTGCTCGACCAAGGTGTGGTATTAGAA
Organism: Acinetobacter sp. AOR43_HL; assembly: GCF_027854635.1. Classification (NCBI taxonomy): domain Bacteria; kingdom Pseudomonadati; phylum Pseudomonadota; class Gammaproteobacteria; order Moraxellales; family Moraxellaceae; genus Acinetobacter; species Acinetobacter sp. AOR43_HL. The sequence continues at coordinate 120,775 of NZ_JAKTHX010000037.1, read as the reverse complement.
GATACACGTCAAGGTACAGTTTGGCGCCGTGCTGATTAAACGTTCAATTAGATCACAAGAGTGTTGACACTTTAATGAAACACTCTATAATGTGCTCACATTGCGGGAATAGCTCAGTTGGTAGAGCATAACCTTGCCAAGGTTGGGGTCGCGAGTTCGAGTCTCGTTTCCCGCTCCAAAATTTAAAAACCACTTAATTCTAAAGAATTAGGTGGTTTTTTTATTGCTAAAAACAATTATAATGAAGCAAATTTTAAAATATTTTTTTGTAATATGAGAGATGTTTTAAATTAATGCCTTTAATAAAGGTTTTCAAATTCTTTCATCAATAGCGTATAAATTACGTATGATGAGATCATTTTAGACATATGTGTGATTTCAAATATTAAATACTTTAAAATAATGAGGAATATATGGGAGAAACTAACAATATTAGTTTAATGGCTAATTTAATCTCAGATGAAATTTTTTCTGTTTTTAATTGGGTCTCATGCCCTGCTTTAGACCAAAATTGGGTATGTGTTGAAGTTGAACATGAAAAAGAAAAACATCCAGCTGATGTAGTTTTTTATTATTTTGATCCATATACAAATATAAAAAATTATATTCATACTGATTTAAAAAGCTTTTCAAAATCGACTATTGAAAATACGGATTTAGATGAAATAATTAAAAGTCTATCAATGCAAGTTGAATGTTCGGAAAATAGTCCGGAATGGCAAAAACTGTACTCTACTGAACAAGATAATTTTGTTGTTCATGGCATGTTATTTATATATAACCATGACAATCAATACTTAAAACCTATTAGTGGAAAAATTGCAAATATTGACACTAATTTAATTAACATACCTAGACATAGCCGTATTGTTATTTTTACTCCTGCAGATATTCACTGGTTACACAATGTGGCAAATCATATAATATATCTAAAAGGTAAAAAACAATTATCTGACAACTATACCTTCTTCTACCCTCAAAGAAAATCTCAAGCAACTATTGGTAAATCTAAATATGCAACTTTAGAAGTACTAACATCTCCTTGGATAATACTCGAAGATACACTACCTAATAAGAGTGAAAAAATAATTACTTTATTCTATAGACCATCAGGAGAGGAAGAAGATGAATTTATTTATCTTCTAGATTATTTAAGACAAAACTCACTACTTGAAGAAGATTATAAAATTACTATCTATCAACTAGATCAAGATAAATTCGCACCCACTGTTTTTGATAAAGCTAAAATACGTTATATTAATAACTTAGATATAACTGATGAAAAACTACTTAACATTATAAATAATATTAATTTATTGAAAATTAACAATATTAAGTCAAGTTTTAGTGAAGTAGAAATTGGAATGAAGGAGCGTACAAAATGAAATATGGATTTGATAATTTACTCATTAATGATCGTGAAATTTTTGATACGATTTATTCTCAACAACAAAAGCTTCCAAATTCAAAGCTTTATGAACTTTGTAGAAATAGAGGAATTTTATTATCACCATATGAAGATAGAGAAACCCTAGCAACTTATATTGCTAATTTATATTATGATTGGAACTCAATAAAAAATTTACTTGAACAAATTAATCATGATGATAAATCAAATAAAATCACTTCATCAGTATTACATATAGATGATTTAACTAAAATAAAAGAAGTTTTAAAGGAAATCTCCCCAGAATTTGAACGAAACCAAATTTCTGTGAAAAATGATGGGAAGAGTAAAGTTGAAGTCAATATGACAACCTCAAAGGTAGAATTGAATAAAACACGTATGATTCAACGCCCCTTAAAGGATCAAACTATTATTCTTGAAAAACAGGATGATAAAGTAATAATTAGGCATAATAGCGATGATGCGATCAAACCTTTTGTTGAACGACTTATAAAAGAAACTTCAATCAAAGTCGGTAAGAGTATAATTCCTGAAAATATTGATCTCCAAGAGATTATCCTGCCAGAGTTTCGTAATAATTTTTTTCAAAAACTTATGTTACTAGATCCTGCTCTTTACGATTTAAATGATGTAAAAAGAATAAGAGTTCATCATAATACACATGGTTCACAAGAGATAATTCTAGAAGATGAAGAAAGCTCTATTAAAAGTGCTTTATTATCAGGTAAGTCCTTGCACACAAATGGAATGTACAAAGAACTAAAGAAACTAGGACATTATATTACTGAAATAACATGGGTAACAAAAAATTTAAAAGATAATATTGCGATTGAGATAAATGCAGGATTTGAAAATCCTAAACTTTGTACAGGTTTTTTTTATGATGTAAAATGGTTTTATAAATTTAGTAAAAGAACAAATGGCTTTGTAAAAGATCCAACTAAATTTAAGCCAACAGAAAAAGCCAAGCTTAATGCTTATTTTGATAAAACTTCCAATAAAATTTTTAAAGAAATTACAGAAGAATATAATGCTTCTTTAAATCAAGATGGTGGTATGACATGAGCAAATATAGAATATATAATGCGAGCTTCCCCGTTAAACATTTAGATATTTATGAGAAAATTTTAAACTGGGAAGGTTCTGAGTTTTATAAATTTAAAATCCTACGTACTAGAGATTACTATTTTGATGCTGTATTTATAGAAACAAATATCATTGAAGAGGAGTTTATCGATCTAGACAATAATACACAAATAATTAAAAAGTTAGTCAGGAATGAAATTTTCTTTTCTATTCTTAATAGAAAAGAAAATAATTTTTTAACACTCAATGAACCTCGTAGTATTTCAACATTGAAAAACATTTTTTCAAAAATATTTAATTTTGAATTCTATATGGATTCTATTAAAGTACATCCTCTTGAAATTGTTAATGAGTTTCAAAATAGTGTAAAATCTTCTATTACTATTGATAAGATAGAAATCAAAAATGCACTATTTAATAAAAATATAACAATGAATTCAACAATTAAGGCTAGCTTTGATATCAGAGACAATTTAAACGATATAATAAAGACAAAATATTATGAGATTTCAAAAATAAATGGTTTTATATCAGAATTTCCTAAAGACCGTTTTTTAATTACGAATGAATACGTAATTAAATTTGAAGGCTCCCTAGAATTACCTATATTAAACTTTATTCATACTCATACTTTTTAAGTTTCAAAATAAAATTAGGCAATCCTAACGATGGTGATATTAGCAATCAATCCATAAAAGTACCCTACCATTGAAATCATAGGTTTTTTATAAAACTAGGAAATATAAAAAAATTCTATTTTTACCCACGACTAACCATTTCCTACTCACACCCTCACATATTTTTAGCTAATTCTTTTGCCAAACATTGTTCATGCCAATTGGTTTGAAAATTTTCGACAGCTTTTGACTTAATGAGAGGATCTTCAAATAATTTTGAAGAATATGCAGATTTGATAAGCTCTTGATAAAGTTGTTTGGCTTGTTGCTCTTCAAGATGATTGGCGATGTCGTGTAACTCTTTAGCTGGCACTTCATGTTGTCTAGCATCCATCACCCCACTCGCTGCTTTCTTCACAGTTTCACAGTAATGAAGTTCCATTGCTTCCGATGCTGCATAACATTGAATTGAAACTGCGCTTATAAAGAGGAATATAAATCTCATAATCTCACCTTAATTTGACGCGCAAGGTTATCAATTAATCTGCCCAAATTTAAGTTAAAAAAGGTTATTTTTGTTTTCTCTTCTTTTATTTCACCTTTTGCACTTGAGTATTAGAAGCTCTCAGCACTGTTCCATCTGCCGCGACTGGTGCCATAAATGGAATTTGCTGACCTGTAGTTTTATCAATTAACAGAGAATGGCGCTCTCCACTTTCAAATAGGTTGTGCTCTCCCCATTGTCGTAAAGCCACAATCACTGGAAACAAACTCTCCCCTTTAGTGGTCAATACATATTCTTGATAAGCGGTGCCATCCGAAGCGTCTTGCAGTTCAAGAACACCAGCATCGACTAATTTTTTTAGTCGGTCAGAAAGAATATTTCGTGCCACTCCCAAGCTGCGCTGGAAATCTCCAAAACGGCGCATTCCATCAAAAGCATCACGCACAATAAGCAATGACCAACGATCTCCTATGAGATTGACACAGCGCGCAACAGGACAAGGTTCATCTTTTATCAATGTAGAGTTCGCCATTGAGTTTCCTAACTAATCATCAGTAACAAGTTATCTAGTTGCATTTTAAAACTAGTCGATCTAACATTCAACTAGTTGCATTTTAAAACTAAATTGAATGGATTTAGGCCCATGAAAGCTTCTCTTGCATCTTCAACTTCACACGCCAAAAGTGATAAACCGCTTTCAAGCATGCCTCGTGGTGTAATTTTGCTGTTTGCTATTGCAAGTGGTGCAAGCGTAGCAAATGTCTACTACGCACAGCCTTTGCTCGACATATTGGCAAGAGACTTTAATGTTAGTCATGCTGCCATTGGTGGGGTGGTTACAGCCACTCAAATCGGTTGTGCCCTAGCTTTAATCTTTTTAGTGCCGTTAGGTGATTTGGTAAATCGGCGTTGGTTAATGGCTCTACAGTTACTTGCCTTGATATTTGCTTTACTAGCAGTTGCCTTTGCTCATTCTACGATTATTCTTTTGGCAGGAATGCTTGCGGTAGGTTTACTCGGCACAGCCATGACTCAAGGGCTTATTGCCTATGCTGCGAGTGCTGCTCTCCCACATGAGCAAGGACATGTGGTCGGTACTGCACAAAGTGGTGTGTTCATTGGTTTACTGCTTGCCCGCGTATTTTCAGGGGGAATTAGTGATGTAGCAGGTTGGCGCGGCGTGTACTTTTGCGCAGCCATCATCATGCTCATGATTGCATTGCCGCTTTGGAAACGTCTGCCTCATTTAGAAATTCAGCCCACTACCATGCGTTACTCGCAACTTTTAGCATCGATGTTAAATCTGCTTCGCCAAGAAAAAGTACTCCAAGTGCGCGGTGTGTTAGCTTTACTCATGTTCGCGGCATTTAATATTTTCTGGAGCGCATTGGTACTGCCGTTAAGTGCCCCGCCTTATAGCTTCTCGCATACTGTAATTGGGTCTTTTGGACTTGTTGGAGTGATTGGTGCTTTGGCTGCTGCACGTGCGGGTTACTGGGCCGACCGTGGATATGCTCAGCGCACAAGCTTGTTGGCACTCGTAATATTACTGCTCGCTTGGGGTCCACTTTCACTCATGGCTCACTCGCTCTGGGCACTCGTAATTGGCATCGTATTACTAGACTTAGGCGGGCAAGCTCTGCATGTGACCAACCAGAGTATGATTTTTCGTACTCGTCCAGAAGCGCATAGCCGTCTTGTTGGTCTATACATGCTCTTTTATGCAGTAGGTAGTGGATTGGGTGCAATCAGCACAACAGCGACTTATGCTTATGCTGGTTGGCTTGGCGTGTGTGCACTCGGTGCAGGTGTAAGTTTCTTGGCTCTATTATTTTGGTGGATGACACGTCATATCGTGCCTCAAATCACTCATGAAAAGATAACAATATATAAATAAATAAAATATAATAATCCAAAGTTTTATAAGCCCATGAATAAGAAAGTTTAGTCTTTAAATCTTAAGTTCGAGCGGTAATAGAATGAAATCTTCTTTAACAATCTAAAGATTGATATGCAACTTTAGACAATTACTATCAAATATATGCAAATCCCTATAGGAACAAAATTGGGTATTAATAATAAATTGCTTTACACGGTTGTATTTGCCCTTGTTGCAGGATGCCACCAGCAAGAAGCAAACGACAGTACAAATGCTGTGAAACTCCCAGCCTATCAGTACGATGGTTTCTCTGGTTCAGCACGCTTAAAAGGAAACTTGGAGTTAAAGCAAGGATGTCTTTATGTGAAAGATATACTCATTGTCTTTCCAGAACATAGCGCTCAGTGGGATGCTGAAAAAAACACTTTAAGTTATAAAGGCCAGCAGATCGGCTTAGGGGGCATATTAGATATTACTGGAAATATTGGTAATTTTGAGCAAGACAATTTACGTATTAAGCATTTGAGTCCCATGTGTGATCATCAGAATATTTGGTTTGCCGGATAATCTTTTGTGAAGAGTATGAGTAAAAAAGCCCCCGTCTGGGAGCTTTTTAAAATTCGTTTAGCAGCCTAAAACTTAACTTGGATGAATTTCTGCCGTCAATCTTTGCAAGTCATGACCCGAAGGTGCTTGGTAAACACGTAAACCAAACTCGGGAAGAATTGCAATTAAATGGTCAAAAATATCTGACTGAATTGCTTCATAAGAAACCCACGCAATCGTGTTGGTAAATGCATAAATCTCTAGCGGCAACCCTTGGCTGGTCGGCTGTAATTGACGAACAATAATAGTTTGATTTTGAGCAATACCCTTGTGCTGACGCAAGTAAAATTCTACATAGGCCCTAAATGTACCAATATTGGTTAGACGGCGCTTGTTGTAACGAGATTGATTGCTTAAATGCTTATTGAATTCTTCAATTTCAGAATTCTTTGCATTTAAGTATTGATCTAGCAATAAAAAGTCTTTGAGCTTTTGTTGCTCTTCATCACTCATGAAATGAACGCTACTTTGATCGATAAAAAGTGAGCGCTTCATTCGACGGCAACCCGAGTTGCTCATACCCCGCCAGTTTTTAAATGTATCGGTCACGAGCTTATTGGTTGGAATGGTGGTATAGGTTTTATCAAAGTTTTGAACAGTCACGGTATGCAGTGAAATATCAATTACATCACCATCTGCATTGAGTGATGGCATTTCAATCCAGTCTCCAATACGCACCATGTCATAAGAGGCAATTTGTACACTCGCCACCAAAGACAAAATGGTGTTTTGGAAAACCAGCATTAATACCGCTGCCATCGCACCAAAACCAGCGAGTAAAGTGAACACATCCTTTTTAAGGAATGTTCCCAAAATCATGAGGCCACATACAACAAATAAAATGAGTTTAACCAGTTGTAAGTAACCTTTAATCGGCTTATTTCTAGATTTTGGATTTCGCTGATAAATAAGGTTAAAGATGTTTAACAGCTCGCTGACCGTAAGCGCGAGTGTAAGAAAAATAAATGCTTGCGCTGCCATTTCTACAAAAGCAATAAACTTTGGAGATAGATGAGGCACGGTTGCAATACCATTCATAATCACAACAGCAGGAACAATATTTGCAAATTTCTTTATAACGCTATGCTGAGCGAAAATAGACTGATTTGGTGATTTGAGTTTTGTGACTAAATGACGAACGCCCCGAACAATAATGCGTTTGGCAATAAAATTTGCTATTGCAGCAAATAAAATCAAAATCGTGAGTGAAACCAACATTTCTAGCCAAGGATATTGACTTAACTCACCCCGAATATCACGGAAAAAATTTAAAAAATCCAAACCTATACACCTTTAAAATTTCTTTTGTAGAATTTTAGGGGTTAAGAACGTTTCTCATAAGGTTTGTTTACATATGTAGTCATAAATACAACAACTAAGTTATATACCCTGCCCAAATTTAATTATGATCCGTTAATTTTAAAGCTTCATTTGCTTATGCTTTAGACCAATTATATAAACTAGATCAGGCTTATCAGTTCATTTAGAATAAGGCGTTAAACGAATAATTCTGGTTTGAGTGAGTGAAATTTTCTGATTTTTTGACTTTTATTGGAACAGTCTGGTTCAGCTTATTGTTTATCTATATTGCTTGGACCTTTTTTCTTAAAAGTCAGTTTCAAAGATTTTTGATTTATAAACGAGGAAAGATGACTTCTGCCGAGGTCGTATATTTTCAAGACTCATTAGCTAAGGTGCAATATCGCCCTTTATGTTATATCAAATTGAAATTTCAAACTGAGCAAGGCCAAATCATTACTGAAAATTTAAAGGTGCTTATTGCTAAGCAAGATCACTATAAATATAAACTGGGTAGTATTATTAATATTAAATATGACCCTAAAAACTTAAAGAATATTTCGATATTGAGCGAAGTGATGATTTAGGTCATTAGAGATTATTTAAAAAATACGATAATCCCTGTGGGGCGCGCCCATTTAAACGACTACTTGTGGTTACTCGTACCAGATTACTCCAAGTAATATTGCAACAATGCTTGATCAATTTTTTGATTAAAGACACGTCTTCATGGCATGAGATAGGCTCAAAGCCGCCGACCAAAAGATAGACCTCTGCACTAAAACTTAAATTGGCCCCATGAATATGCGCGTGGTCCATTTCATCTTTATAGTGTGCTAAATATTTTTGCTGTTTCATTATAGAGAGATGACTAAAATCGTCTAGCGTTACAGTACCGCAAATTGCATCTGTTGGTTGGTGCTGGATTTGATAACGCAGCCAATCTGGACTCACCACAGTGTCTGCATCGGTACAGGCAATCCAAGTTACACCACGCCTGATTAAATGACGGATTCCCAAATCCCTCGCTTGCCCCACACATGCATAGTTGCATTCAATCCAGTTAATCTGATGGCTTTGTACAATCAACCGCGACTGATCTGTACAGCTATCGAGTACAACAAGCACTTCTACCTCATAACCACTAATGTTATCTATGGCGACCTGAATAGATTGCAGGCAGGCCGATAGATAATACTCTTCGTTATGCGCTGGAATGACGATACCTATTTTCATCTTAGTTTTTCCTGCTGTGCTAAAGAGGAAGTGTTCGCCGTCCACAGATCAATCATAAAATCTGGGTCGTTTAAGCTGAGGTAATGGTGAAATGGAAAATGTTGCTGAAAAGCTTGATGGACTTGCTCTGCATTTAATTCAAAATCTTGAATTTCATGACGCCAGTGACAACACAGAATCTCGCCATCATCATTTAAACTAAGCTTTAACTTTTCAATAAACTGATGCAATTCATCCTTGGATAAGTAATAGGCCATCTCACTAATTAAAATCAGGTCAAATTTTTGAATCGAGTAGTCTTCGGGTATTTTTCTGTTTTCAACCACAACATGCTCGAACTCTTGTAGCCGCTCGGAAGCTAAATGAACAGCACGCTCAGAGACATCTATACACAGTAACTCCTCGGCTCTTTGCGCCAAATGAAAACTTAAATGTCCATTTGAACAGCCGACTTCTAGCACCTTTGGGTAGCGGGGTCTTGTCAGCAACGCGAGACAAATTTGTCTTTTACGTGCTTCATACCAATGAAAGTCATAGCCCCATGGATCACTGTTATGACGATATAAATCTTCAAAGTACACGCGAGAATGAATCACTCAAATAAACCTCATAAGGCATTAAAAGACGTTTAATCGCACTTGGAGATAGCACTGCGGCATTACCCGTAGTTTCATCTGCTTCAAGTTGGGTTTTAAACTGCAAAATTGCTTGATGTTTTTTAGTTAGCTGTTCTTCGGTTAAGCGGTAGGCTTTTGCTCGGTGCCAATCAATGCGTGGGTCTAAAGGCTCTGCCCAATGCCAAGCCCAAATTAATACGTGTAAACAGAGTAGTTGCTTAGCGGTTGCATAGGCTTGTACGGTTTTACCTACTGCTTCATGGTCTGGATGACCATCAAATTCATAGCTACAAATCAGAATATCGTCGGCTTGAACTAACTTGCCTAAACTCTGCCACAGTTGTTCGGTTTGCAAATGAATCTGGCCATCTAACAAATTAAGCTCTATATGCTCGGTGAACTTTGCTACGCCTAGACAATTTAAGGCTGCCAAGCTTTCTTGCGGGCGAAGAATATTGAGCTGATCTGGAGAATATTTTGTAGAGTTAGGATGACTTTGTGTGCCGTTACTGACAGCTAAAACCACTATTTTACAGTTCAGTGCAATCAGCTGCTGCATTAATCCGCCACAGCCAAGCACTTCATCATCAGGATGTGGCGCAACAATTACTACCCTTTTAGAACGAAATAACTCAAGATCTAGAGGCGCTAACGGTTGTTCCTTAAATGCCTTTAACCATTGCTCTTTGGCTGTCCCCTCACCAAAAATAATACGGTCTTCAACCAAAGGATGTTTTAAAGTTCCCATAGGCTTTGCTCCGATACACAGAGATCTGCAATTTGTTCATAGTCAAAAGCAGCATGACTTTGCCTAATAAACACAGGCAGATCAGCCATGAGCTGAGCAAATGTCGCATCTTCACAAAAAGGACGAGCACCCAAGGCTTTCCCTACTCGCTCAATAACGCTCAGGCAGCATTGTTCTGTTTGGGCACGTAATATGCGTATTTCCCGCTCATGACTTAGCGTTGGTTTATGGTCTATGAGCTTGGCCACATATTGAAAATACTGTTTAGTGATTTCTAGCTGCTGAGCGACCTCGCCTAAATACAATTTTTTATACGGATTAGGATTTGCCTGACAGCTTTCTTGCAAAAAGTTAGCTAGACGCACGGCGGCACCATACCAACAGGCCGCAACACCTGCTGCGCCATGCCAAAAACCTGGGCGTTTTAAATAACTATTTGGCTGACCAATCAATTTAACAGGTGTATTTTTAAAAGTTACTTGCGCAGTCTGTGTCGCATGCATGCCTACAGCGTGCCAGTGGCTTAAATCGGTTGTAATGGATGGATGACTTAAGTCGACAATACAAAGCTGCGCCAGCCCTTGCTGATCTTTATAACTTATTAAAGCTTTTTCAATGAATTCAGCACCAGAGCACCAAGGTTTTATGCCATTACAAAGATTGTCTTTTATTCGCAATGGTGCTGGTCCACCGTCTGCTGCCCAAACTGCCCAAGTCTGGTCATCTATTTCTTGCTGATAACCCAATTCATTTAAAATGCTTAAAGCATCACAATGAGACTCAAAAAGCTTAGCTAGACTTAAATCAACTCCAGCAATCTGCGCAAAAAGTTGCCAACGTTGATAGGTTTGACCCGAAGCTGGATGAGGCAAATTTTGAGTTAAATTTACAAGCTGAAAAAGTAAATTTATACGAAGCTTACTTTTATCTTCAGCTAGGGCAGCTTCAAATTCACTCAAACTGATCAGTATCGTCATGTTTATAGGTATTTTAATATTCATTGCAAATAATTATTTATAAGACTTAACCCAACCATAACTAAAGATTTCTGTTTAGATAAACATATAAATTGTAATAAAAAGAAAAATATTATTAGTTTTATATCTAATTATTTCATTGTTACTCAAATATCACGGTTAAGTGAACTTATAATCCGATCATGTAAGGTTTATTAAAAACTCAACATTTAATCGATTATTTAAAGTAGTTTAGTTCTTACCGTTTTTCTATTTCCAAAGAAGAGGTCTAAAATGAACACTTTAAATATTAATGATATTAAAAAACACGCAGATGTTATTGCTTCTTGTGGTACTAAAGTAGGTACTGTCGATCATCTCGATGGTGAAAACCAGTTAAAACTCACCCGAGACGAAAGTGGTCAACATCACCTCATCCCTACTGGGTGGATTGGGGAAGTAAAAGAAGATCAGGTTATTCTGAATAAAAATTCAGAGGAAGTTAAAGATCAGTGGCAAGCGATCTAAACTTCTAAGCTAGCTAGTTTTAGCTAGATTAAAATAAAATAAATTTATAATTAAAAATTTAAATTATAAAAACCAAAGCTCCTTTTTATTAAGGAGCTTTTTTATTCATCTCATATTTAAAATAAAAAAGCTTACCCTCGTGTTGTGTTAAATATATCCAATCTTTAATAGAGCTGCTTTTATCTCTATAAACCTTTTTGAGTCTCATTTTGTCCCTTAAGCACATGGTGATCAATTTTACTTAATGCTAAAAATTGTCCATTCGCATTAAATGAACAATTATGAATAGGGTGACGTATATGATCACAGGGAATCATCAGCTTAAAGCAAGAAAGGTCCATTTCGATTTTACCGAATCATCGGTCTGTTGGATGCCGAATGATCCTCTATGCTCGCATGTCGCCAATGGCATCAACATGCTCTTGCCAGCTGGTGAGTTTTGGTTTTGCCGTGTGTTTAATAAAACCCTGCCCTTAATTACCGATGAAACACTAAAACAAGAAGTGATTGGATTTGTCCGCCAAGAAGCTGCTCATGCACGTGCGCATGAAAAAGCACAAGACTTCTTACGTGAAAATGGTTACGACATTCAAGAAACACTCAACCGTGCCCATTTTGTTTTTAACATTTTGTTGGGTGACAAACCTCTAGGCATACCCTTTTTAAAAGGCGAAAAGCTTGATGAATATTGGTTACTTTTCAGAGTGGGAGTGATTGCTGCAATCGAGCACTTTACGGGAACCATTGGTCAATGGACGCTGGACAGTAAGACTTGGGACCAAGCTGACCCTGCTATGGCAGATTTGTTCCGTTGGCATTTGGCTGAAGAAGTTGAACATCGCTGTGTTGCTTATGATTTATTTGAGCATCTCTTAACAAACAAATTTGGTTTTTATGTGTCGCGCCAAGTGATTATGGCGGCGGTTTTCCCACTGTTTATTTACTTCCTTGCTGACTTTGCCCGTAGTTTAGGTAAGCAAGATTTAGAGCATGAAGATATTCAAAAATTGATGCGCCGTGGCTACTTTAAAATTATTCGTGAATTTGAAAAAACCGCGACTCGCTCAGACAACTTACCGACCATTAAATATTTGTGGAAAGCGACGTTAAGATGGGCTTCACCAAAATTTAACCCAATTCATGAGGGAGACACCGAGCAAGCTTTAGCTTATATGGCTCGCTCGCCTGCGGTTCAATACTTTGAAGGAATGCATTCTGCAAAACCTGTGTAATCAAGCTAAGCGCTTATTTCAATACAAAGTAAAGCCTCTTTTTGAGAGGCTTTCTTTCATTTAAGAGTTATCTAGAACGACACAGATTAAAAAGAAACAATCGAACTAGCGCGCTTTCATCAATGCTGTTTTTTTCAAAAAGTCGGAACATCGCCCCGTCAATCATACATAAAAACATGTAAGCGTCTTCGACTGAGGCGGTAGTTTTGACGGTTAAAAGCAGTTTATAAATTTCATTGATGAACCAAGTTCGGTACTCAATCGTAACGCCATAGGCCTTGGGATAGACTCTTTTAATTTCAAACAATGCCTTAAAAGGTAAATGATATGGCCCTTCTAAACTCGCATGTAAAAAGTAAATTTGCTTAAGTTTATCCAGCACCATGAGTTCATTGTAAGAATAGAGAATGGAAAACACTTTGTCTTTTAGCGTGTCTTTTTGGAAACTGATACACCTCTCGATTAGCCGTTCTTTTGAGTGAAAGGCATTATAAAAAGTGGCTTTGGAAACCTTGGCTTCACTAATAATTCGATCGACACCGACCTTATGAAACCCATATTGATTAAATAAGTCTTTTGCTACGTGAAGCACTTTTAATGCTTTAAAGGAAGATTGCAAATTTGGCATAGATATACCGCTAAAAATAATTTTTTGTTGTATGTAAATGAGATAGAAATGCCGTCACTCTTAAAATGAGTGCTAAAAAACAGGCATGCAAAAGCCGCACAAAATGGCGTGCTGACCTATCTCAAGTTTTATAGTTGCTGTGTTTTAGATTCTTAAGGTGTAGAAAACCTAGAGTCGATTGAACCGCTTTATAGATTGCTCGAGTGGTATGAATAGAGAGACTTTGGCAAAAGCCAATAAAGAAGAAATAGTACGCATAGCGGACTCCTTTGGGTATAAAGAAGCTTCACCACATTACTGTCAAATAATGGTGGCGAAACGAGAGAAGGTTGACAGACTGATACCCAAAAGATCAGCACACCCGAAGGTGTCCCCCTCCCGTTCCGCCGCAGAGGGGGCACGCAGGGATGCCCACAAAAAAGAGAGACTTTTTCGTGTGCTTTGGGTATGCGGCCTGTCAAAGCCGACTGGCAATGTGGCCAGCAGGCAAAGGATAATCGGAGGGGTTTTAGGTGTCAATGTGATATTGGATAGAAAATGGATAAATAATTTTTTGTTTTTCATTAGATTAGATTCATTAATCTATTGAATAGAATATATTATATTTGCTTAACTCACATTAACTTATAAATATGAATACTATCTCAGCTACTCTTTTATATGAACACTCAATTGAGGGATGCATCAAAGACGCAAATGGCAATTTAAAACCTTTCCCTATTCTCGCAATTGATAATATTCCATTAAATATATGGGTGCACCAAAATACACATATTACTGATCTCGCAGAAACTTTAGTTCCAGCGCAAGGTTGGTTATATGATTATGATAGTGAGTTGGCATTAAGTAATGCTTGGAAACTTCTTAAACCACAAACTTATGAAAATGTAGCAATTTCAACAGTAGTTCCAATTTTAATTTGCCCTGATGATTTAGATCTAGTGTGCAATGTGGTTATGGTGGAACAAGTTGTTTCAGCAGATCAAGTCGTATGGACTCGTTTTGGTTACGCATTTAACCATACTCACGATGTTGTGACATCTGTAGTCTGGGAAACCTCGCCTTCTACTCCTCACCTAAGTTTTCCGTTGAGCGAATTTGAAAAAGCATATAATGATTTAAAAGAATTAGACAAAAAATGGAGTGAAAATTTTATATAGTTTTCTTAAACATAAAAGTATATTGAAAGATGCTGCTCTTAGTTCCTCTAAATATCATGTAATAAATTTAGGTTATATAAATGTCTAATAGTTATAAATTTCAATTAAAATTGGAGCTAGATCTAAAATTAATCACTCCTGAAGAAGTTCAGGACTGGGCCATGCATGCACTAGAAAATGATCCAACAAATGAGCTAGCTTTAGACATCTGTTTTTTATCAAATACTGAGCAAATTTTACAATACTTCAGACTAACTGAAAGAAATGAATTTAGTGAAACTTCGATAGATAAAGTAACAACAAAAGTTTTGGAAAATTATATTTTTAAGCATATAAATACCGTGAATCATAAAGACCAGATATATTCTTTTTTTCAAAATATTTTTTCAATAAATCATTACTTAGAAAAAGAGGAATTGCGTTTCTTAATTTACTCATACGAGGGTCAACTAGACATGGCTTTAGAAGGCTATTCAGAATTAGAAACTGAGGCACTATGGGAAAATTTTAAAATAGAGTTAAAGGCATATTTTTCATCTGCGACTAATTTTCATAACTAAAATATGATCACTAATAGAGCCAGAATTAGATATTTTTTATATTGCAGAGCTTCTTAAAATTTATTTTAATCTAATTGGCGAATTATATAGGGTAATACACCGATAAAATGAATAATTAAATCCATTTTATCGGCTTGCTAGAAGAGGTTTTTAAAACCTTATTTTTTATTGTTTAATATATTTTGGGAACTCTTTTAAAACCTTATGACAAAAGTGGCCCTGTGTATCCTCTTTCTTGCGTTCCTCAAATTCCTTCATACCAAATTTCATAACCTCTCTACCGTATTTTTCACCAAGGTCATGTTTAGTACATTTTGCGGCAGCATCCTTTAACTCTTCTGAGTAATAGTGATAATTACAATCGAGCTGAGCACGGCTTAAAAAACCATGCAGTTCCACTGCTTTCTCACACTGAGTTTGCTCTAGAAGATTTCTAGACTCTTGAGCAGCATAAATTGATGTTGCTAAGAATAAAGTGAAAATCGTTACTAAAATATTACGCATTATTTCCCCGACAAAGTTATTAAAAGTATTAGTGATAATATTGCGGGCGTATTAAATAATAATTATTTATAAGTGTCTATTAATAATAAAGAAAATGGGATAACCCTCATCTCTTTTGAATACTTAATCACCTTAATAAAATTGGGTGATTAATTTTTATCAAGTGAATGATATTAAATTTGTTTTATAACCATCTTTAATATTATTCGAGTTATTCGGAAAAAGAGTTTTAGTGATATTTAATCCATTTCTAATCTACTAAAACCCTTATTCATAACACTACGTTAAAACCCTAATTTCTTAAAGACAAAATAACCCACATGGCTTTCAAAGCTACCGTCATTTTGAATTTTGAAATACTTCTTAACAAGGTCAGATGAACCTTCCTGCAAATAACGTAAAGTTTTGATTTGATCTTCAGGCGTTTTCATGCGCTTTACCCAACTATCAAAATCTAACGAAAGTGTTTGTTTATCTAAACCCACCAAATCAAAGCCTGCATCTTCGATAAAATAGACCCACTCTTTCACACTATAGTTTCGTACATGACTTGGGTCTCGAATCGTTTCGATGGTCTGTAAAAAAGTATCTAATATAGACGAGCTAGAGCTAATAATGTCTACAAAAATAACAATACCATCTGGCTTAAGCACGCGGTTTACTTCTTTCATGGCAGTCGGAACATGTTGCCAGTGATGCGCAGAATATCGGCTAATGACCACATCAAATTGCTGATCACTAAAAGGCATGTCCTCAGCAATGCCCTGCTGCACAAAGATATTTTTTAATTTACGTTGGCTAGCCGTCTTAGACACGGTGTCTAACATTTCATGAGATAAATCGTAGGCAAAAACAAGGTCCGCATGCGGAGCAACATTGTAGGAAACATGCCCACCACCACAGCCTAAATCAAGGACTACAGCTTTTTCAATTTTCTGAATTTCATTAATAAATTTATTAAATTCAATACCTTCAGAATGAGCTTGGCTATTTAAATAGTCGAGAGATTTATTTTGATATTGTTTTTGATTTATATCATGCTGGGTGATCATAACCTTGCTCCTCCTTTGTAATGGAATTACATTAAAGGAAAATTTAGATAAAAAATAATGATTAGTTTTTCTTCAATTGATAAATAAAAGTTATTATTTGATTTGTTTTGATATGTCATGCCAGTTAATAAAAATAGATTTAAAGATTAATAAGAAATCCGCAAAGAGCACTGTTTAGTCACCCTTACTGAAACAGTGCTCTTTGCTCCATCCCAACCTCTATCCAGAAAGGTTCGATGCATAGAAATAGTGTATGTACCTTTGACTCAAAATGTTTCCTGTATTTTTTAAAATTTTTAAACATTCACAGCATAAAAATGAAGTATATTGATTTTTATCAGAAGATTCTTCTTTGGTTTATATTTTGAACAAAACAGAATACACACTAGATCGTATAGATCGGAAAATTTTATCTGCATTACGTGGAAATGGCCGTTTAACTGTAGCTCAACTGGCCGAAGAAGTAGGTCTTTCATCTTCTCCATGCTGGACTCGACTGAAACGTCTGGAAACTTTAAAAATTATTGAAGGATATACGGTAAACGTAAACCAAAAAGCGATTGGCATTCATGAAGTCTTTTTTATTGAAATTACTTTAGAGCGTCATGATGACGAAATGCTAGAAAATTTCAGTGAAGCATTAGCAGATATACCTGAAGTAGTGGAAGCGCATCTCGTCACAGGTGACTATGATTATCTTGTTAAAGTAGCAGTCAAAGATGCTGACCATTACGAACGATTTTTAAGAAAAAAACTTTATTCAATTAAAGGAATACGCCACACCCGTTCGACCTTTGCTCTACGCCCTCTCAAATCTGCTAATACAGCCGATTTAATGCTAATTGAATAAAAAGGTTAAACGCTGACAGTTAAATCTTTAATTTATTGATTTTAAAATCTTTATTAAGGAAAAACCTAGAAAATATAACAGATGATAGCTCTGTTATATTTTTTTTAAAAAATTCTGTATCTATGATTACAGCCTTCACTTCTTCAAAATGTAATTAATCTGAATTGGAGGCATCGCCATGAACATTTTGAAGAAAAAAAATAAGGCCAGTTTTGTATTCTTTATTATTACTCTCTACTCGTTTATTGGGTTTGGCTTAGGCTTCGTTATTTGGGAATACTTTTTAAAGGCCTAGTTTGCTAAAGAATACTTAACTCACCTCAGTAATAATTTCTGAAGTGATTTCTTTACTACGATGATATGCAGCCTTCATAGCTAAACGTATATCATCAGATACATTTCCTAGCTCAAACATTCTGAGTGCTGATTCGGTAATCCCGTTAGCCAACGTCACCTTGCCACACAGATCCGCTGGCGGGACATTACTTTTACGGACCATTTCAACTGCGCCACTAGCCGCTTGGAGTGCTAAATCTAGAGCAAATTGTTTATCAAGTCCTAAAGAAACCCCTGTCTTTATCATGCTGTCTAAAATATAGAAAAAGTAAGCTGGCCCCGAACCAGACAAAGCAATAATTGCGTCTGACTGCGTTTCAGACGGCGCCCAAAAAGTCTGACCCGTTGCAGAGTACAGCATTTCGATCAGGTCTTTATCAAGTTGGTCCATTTGCTCTGAAGCAATAAGCACATGTGTCCCCGTATGCGTCAGCACAGGTGGATTTGAAATTACACGAACAATTTTTTTCGAACCCGTAAAACGAGTCAAGTTTGCAATATCTACTCCCGCCATCATAGAAACTATAATTTTACTAGCTAACCATTTTTTTAGCGGTATAAGTGTCTCTTTTAACTGTTTAGGCTCTAGTAGCAAAACAACAATTTCAGCTTTTTTTAGTCCATTTTCTTTTTGCTTTAAAGCATTTGTATCATTAATCTTTTTCTCTTCAATGAGGTGTATTTTTTCTTTTTTAAATCCTTTTAAAACCAACCCTCCTATTAACGCTAAAGCTAGATTACTACTGCCAATAAAACAAATATTAGGTTGTACTGCACTTAACATTTAAAATGTTTTCCTTTCTTAAGAGAGGTTTATAACAACAAATATTATCTATAATTTAATTATGTATATTGAATTAATGATGACCGTCTGAATAAAGAACCCACTTTAATAAGATATATTATTAAAGTGGGTTTTGTTTTATTCGCGCAATAAATAAAACAACTTTAGATTAAGCCTAATGTATTACTATTGTTAGTAAATACCACAAAAAAAATGTTAAGCTGTGTAACATATACAAGAGTATTGTAAAAAATTCTGTAACGAATTCTATTAAGCTAATATAAAAAATATCTATTACTTAATAAGAAAATCTTTAAACCAAATTAAGGCACGGAAGTGTTCTAGTTCAAACAACTAAAGAGTTTCTTTCTTATTCGCTAAAATTCTCTCGGCTTTTCTGATTGCCTGTTGTAAATCAATATCTTCGCACACCCAAAAGGTAAAAATTTTTCCAAATAGGTGGAAATGCTGTTTAACATACTGAGAGCTATTGTCCGAATAGTGCTCTTCTATCTTAAAAACATCATTATGATTTTCTATCTTTTGACCGTCTAAAATACCGCCAATACAAATATCCATTTTAGTACCATACACCTAATTACTTATATTTTAACAAAAAATTTAGAAGCACTTTTAAGAGCATATTTTTATTCTGCTTTTTATTTTTAAAGATAAGCTTAATTAAAACTTATAAAAAACCCACAACATAGAGTGGGTTTTTAAACTCTTCTAAAGCGCTTTAGCCTTAAACATATTCTATTTAAATAATATATTTAAAACAACTCTAGTCGCTCTATGAAATTATGAATTCTGAAGAATCACAATATTTGAAGCTTGTGGGCCTTTTTTACCCTGTACTACAGTAAACTCAACACGTTGGCCTTCTAAGAGAACTTTAAAACCTTGTGTTTGAATATCGGTAAAATGAGCGAAAATATCCTTACCTTCATCAGCCGCAATAAAACCAAAACCTTTAGTTTCATTGAACCATTTTACTGTACCAGTAGAAGTAGACATATATTTATCCTAAATTTTAAAATATTATAACTTATTATTGGGGAAACCAATTTAACTAAAAAATAGACGTGAAAACTTAAATATCTGAATGAACCGAAGACTTATAAATAAAACTGCGAAATAGAAATTTATGATGACAAGAATATTTTGTTAGTTATGCTCGACTATACACGCTTCAAAATCATTTGCAATCGATATTCAAAATAATTAAAGCAAGAAAAATTCTATACTGCTGGTTCTACATCTTTCATCTTGATTTGATTAAAGATCCTTTCAATTAAAAATCTAATATTCTATATTTTAATTGAAAGAAGTACTTTTAATTCTTGAGTTACTGACGCCATTAATAGAATTTCTGTTCACCAGCAGGACGTGTTTTAAAGCGTCGATGAAACCACATGTATTGTGTAGGGGCAATGCGAATTTGGTTTTCAATAATCTTGTTTACCCTTTCAGCGTCACTGACTTCACAGCCACTCGGGAAATTTTCTAATTTAGGTTCTACTAAAACATGATATTGCGGATTACGAATATCACCACTTCGATAAAAATATAAAGGCACTGCAGTTGCTTTTGAGATATCCATCAGTCTGCGATGAGCTGTAACTGTAGCGGCTTGAATACCGAAAAATGATGCCATGACCCCTTGTTTTAGGCCAAAGTCCTGATCTGGGCTATACCATATTGCATGACCATGTTTAAGGTTTTGTATGAGTCCACGCATGTTGTCTCGAGCAATTTGGTTTTTATACACTCGCGCACGACTACGATGAATCAGAAAATCTAAAAACGGATTGTTTTGAGGTCGGTAAACCACGTCCATATTAAAGAATAAAGTACACGCCGCTCCACCTGCATCTAAAAGCGTACTGTGGGTACCTAATAAAAGTATGCCATTTTCCTGATTATTGGTTAAATTTTCTAAACCATCTATGTGAACACGGCTTTTAAACCAATTTGGGCAATACCAAGCATTTAAAGCTTCAAATACACCCGTTAAAGTATCAACAAAAACCTGTTTAGCTTTTGCCTCAATTTGCAAAGGTGTTTTTTCTGGAAAACATGCTTGTAAGTTACGTAGTGTGGTTTTTCTTCGAGAACTTAAAGATTTCCACGCTATTTTTGATAGAAAGTCAGCAAGGCGCCATTGAATAGCCCAAGGTAACATCGCAAATAACATTAGAATAAAAGCTAAAAACCATATACCCCAATATTTAAATGTTAAAAAGGAAAATTGAAACTCGCCAGATTTAAACTGCCGTTCATTTTTCTTCATACTATAGATTTCTTGAGGTATAGACTTAGTATACTAACATGCTCAATTTTTAACGTTGTGTGTTTATGTTGCTTTCACTTTTATAGTTTTATATGTCCTATTTATTTATATAAATCTATATTTTAAATATTTAATCTATTTAAGCCTTAAATATACATAACCTTCTGTATACATCGATTATTTTCTCATTTAAAGTAACCGCACAATCTTGCCTCAATTGATAAATAGGATATATCAGCGTGAGCGGTCTTTTAGTATTTATAACAATAGCATTTCTTACCCTATTAAGCCCAGGACCGGGAGTTTTATTTACTGTCACAAACTCAATTAACTATGGTGTTAAAACTGCTTTGTTCGGAATAAGTGGGTTAATTATTGGTATGTTTGTGATCGCTGTAATTTCTGCCAGCGGTGTAGGACTTATTATTACAAGTAACCCTACTATTTTTACGGTTTTAAAGTTTATTGGTGCATTTTATTTAATGTATCTCGGATATAAAAACTTCACTAAAAAACTTGCAACCCAAGAGTTAATGACCGATCAACAAAAAGATAAAGCTGTAAGTAAATCTAAATTGTTTTATCAGGGCCTATTTGCATCTTTGCTTAATCCTAAAACAATCGTATTTTTTATCGCACTCTTCCCTCAATTTATTGATATCAAGAAAGAGATTTTAAATCAATTTTTAATTCTTTCTTTAACCTTTTGTTTTATTGGTTTTTTAATTCATTTAGTTTACGCGAACTTCTCTTCAATTTTTAAAGAGAAAATGTTAGCTGGAAATAATTTCTCGATGCTCAATAAAATTAGTGGCGCTATTTTCTTTCTTCTTGCGATTTTACTCATCGCACAATAAAGCATTGCTCGACCTATTATTTGTTAAAAAGCCTTAACTCATAGTTAGGCTTTTTAACTCATTTGATCTTTAAACATGCTCTCTTCTAATACATTTTTAGAGTGTTACTCTGTTTAATATCCAACCGTAAAAGAAATCTTCGTATTTAGGGTTGTTCTCTGTAATTTTAATATAATGCTGCCCTTGCATAATATTTAAAATGCGCACGAATACTTTTTCTCCCTCTTTATTACGTCTATTTAAGTAGGTCGCCAGTGCTTGCAAAGTTAGAGGCCCGTACTGGCCATCTACCGCAAGGTTTGGCCAACCTTCCTTTCCCTGCTTATTCAGCAGGTTTAAAGCACGTTGTAATAAAGGCTTTGTAAAATTGACGCCACAATTTATAGCCGTATCCAGTAACTCTTCTGCAATAGCTGGGCTAATCGCATTAATCTGGTCAAACTGGGGTTCAAGCCAGTATTTTTGCTTATAAATAGATTTAGCGACGCTTAAGGGCAAGTCTTGCATGTTGCCTTGATATCCGTTCGATCGAGCGACTGCTTCTGTAATGCCAAATTTAGTCGCATGGCCATGATCTGATGGATGGTTAACATATCCGCCTTCTCGGCTGATAATTGTTTCTAAGTATTGGTCAATATTCATTTTATTCTACCTTTATATTTAAAGCTGTCTTTAGCTATTTTGAAGATCATCTTTTGCTTTTTTTAGGTCTTTAATGACCTCTACAATCGTTTTGCCTTCTTGTTTATTGATGAAGTTAAATATCCATCTCACAATAGCCCAACCTGGTAAACCACAAATGAAGAAGAATCCAGATAGGGTGATCATTCCCCAAATATCGGATACCCATTCATGCAGGTTCCATTTCATAATAATGAATGAGCCGCCTGTCAGGCTTGAAACTACTGTACAGATGAGAGCAACAATCCATTCTTGTGGAGAACGAGGAAAACGCATCATCAATACAACTGCGACAACTAAGCTGACTGCCAGAGCCACCATAATTGCAATACTATAAAAATTTAAAAATGTGGCTAACCCACTGCTAGAAACTGTTTCCATGACTTTGTCCTGCGCTAAAGGGTAAAACTTGAAAACTCATCACGTTGACCAGCTTGTGGTTTTCAATGTTTATTAATCCCCTTCGTTTTCTTTATTACAGTCAATAAAAAACACTAACGCTTTAAAGCAGCGCTAAATTGCAAGACGAACTTATCCTTGACCCCATTTATTTCAGGGGTCCGAGAAAGAATGTTTGTATGCTAAAGCCTGTTAGTGTGCACCGTTTAAGGCTTGTTCAATCAACTCAATCACTGTGATTGCACCAATCGCTTTTTGCATAGAGACTTGATCATCGAATTCGAATGCGTCATCTTCAAGCTCATTTACAATCTGCTTGGCCTCCTCAAGTGCCCTTTTTATTTTTTGTACCTTATATTTGTTTACGTCTTTGGCAATTGTCGGGATATACCCTCCACGTTTTGCATTTTTAAGTTGTTTAGCTCTGTTCTGCATTGCTGTAGTCATTCACTATCTCCAACTCAATGTACTTGTTAGTAAGGCGTCTTTATCGTTTGTTATTCTTGAGGTTTTGATACATTCTTTGAGCAATATAGCTAAGCTATGGCTACAAATGTGTGTTCGAAACGTTTCATCTGGTACAACAATCATAAAGAACCAAACTATATGCAATTAAGCCACTAATTTATAAACAAATATTTCATTTTCTAAAAATGTAAAAAAGTATTAAATTTTGTGGATTTAAGCTTTTTACACGTCTTAATTTTTTGACCAAAAAGTTCATATAAGGCTTTGCCGTATATCGGAAACTTTTGTTAGGTCTCACAATCTTTGTTAAATTCTTCATGTTCTTGATACCCTTTATCTACGAACATTAAGCCTGATCCACGGAATCGGGCTTTTTTTTATTCCAATTTTTGTTTTGATAGCCTGTTTGCAAATAATAATTGAGCTATCTCCCTTTTATTCTGCTACCTGTAGAAACAAAATAAATTTAGCTTCCATCCCAAAGCTTTGATAAAGCGATAAATAGTGACTTAGGCACCACTTAAATTTTCTCTATTCATCTTGAGATATAACTGATATTATAACTATAGTTATTATTAGTCAATAACTATAGTTGTTTTACTAGATATAACTTAAGTTATATATTTGTTATAAGTTTACTGGTGTAACCATTATGGCTCTTAAAGACCGTTTAAAAGACTCTAGAATTAAAGCCAAAAAAACTCAGGCTGAAGTGGCAGAAGCTGTAAAGATGTCACAACCTGCCTATCAGGCTTTAGAGTCAGGGAAAAATTTAAAATCTGCATTTCTTCCTTTAATTGCCCAATTTTTAGGAGTGGATGGTTATTGGTTAACGACTGGGAATACTGAAGACTCTTTTAGAGAAAGTGATGTATTTAGCCCGACTGTGGTGAGTGCAGAATCTACCGATCAATATGTTTGGATTGAAGTTGTAGAAGCTAACTTTTCTTGCGGGACAGGTGAATCTATTGAATTTCACTTTGATGCTATTAATGGAAAAATTCCTTTCCCCGCTTCATTCTTTAAAGAAAAACGCGTTGCTCAAGAATGCATGCGTATTATTAAAGCTAAGGGCGACAGCATGACCGACTACATTAAAGATGGAGATTTGGTCGGTATTGATATCTCACAGACTGAAGTCATTGATGGCGAGATTTATGCGGTTTACTTTGCTGGCGAAGGAATGATTAAACAAATTTTTAAAGAGGCAGATGGTTCTTTAATTTTGCACAGTTTAAATGAAAAATTTAGAGATCGACGTGTCACTGAAGAGAACGGTAAAAACTTTAAGGTTATGGGTCGCCAGTTCTGGCGTGCAGGCTAATTTAGTTATTAAATATAATTAAAATAATAATACGAGTTTTTTTAACCACTTCAGAATTTTATAACTTTAATTATTTATATAACCTGTAGACATAAAAAACCTATCCCCTTTAAAAGAGATAGGTTTTCTCGCTTTATTACCATGGTTTTATCAACAATATGTATTTAAACGATAAAGTTGATTAAATCCCGTATAGAAGCTTTTACCATCTTGGTTTAACTCAATTTCTTCACCAGATTGAAGTTGAATTTTTTTACCAACTTCGACCCAACGATATCCATCGAGAGAGTTTTGTTTACGCACATGAGGAACAATCCTCACATTAATTTCGTTGCCATTTACGGCTGTGGCAATGTGCCACTCATTTACTATATTCACAATCATTCACTCATCACTGAGCTCATGTGATTTTACGGTATGTAATTAGAACGCTAGATTTAGGGTATGGACAGTTCGTCTAGAATTTAATATTTAGCTTTATATAGGGTTATTTATAAGCTAATTGCTTTTCATAATTTTCGTATTATGAAAAGTGGTACATCACAGAGCATAATATTTTTGGATGCGGGAGTCGGATTTGAACCAACGACCTTCGGGTTATGAGCCCGACGAGCTACCAGACTGCTCCACCCCGCAATTGGAAGTAAGCTTTATACGCTCATATATTTTATAAAGCAAACTTTATTTTTTAATCGGTTGTAATTATTAACAATTCTCTTTTTATTATTTTTTTCATTTTAACCATTCAGTCTAAATTCACCTATCAATTTCAATTTTTAATTCTTTAAATTGTTGTATTTATTTTAAATAGAACCCGATATTCATAGACAACAATTGCCTTGGTTGGATGGCTTTTATACTATCTAGATTGGTCCTTTAATTTTTAGTTCGTATGTCTGAACCTCAGTTTTCCCTTAGTGAATATCTCGGCACAGTTCAGGAAGTCATACGTGTGGCTTTTGATGAGCCAGTTTGGGTAAAAGCAGAAATTCGAAATTTAAATATTAAGGGCGGTCATTACTATTTAGAACTCGCAGAAAAAGATGCAGAGACTGATAAAGTCATTGCTAGCTGTAAAGCCACAATCTGGAAATTTTCAGCGAGTAAAATTGTTTTAAAGTTTGAACGTGAAACTGGGATTGAAATTTCGAGCGACTTAAATGTGCTCATCAAAATTAGAGCACGTTTTGATCCTCAATATGGTTTTTCGGTCAACATCGAAGAGATTGACTCAAGTTTTACATTGGGTGAAATTGCTAAACGTTATCAGCAAATTATTGAACGACTTACTCAAGAAGGTTTAATCCATAAAAATAAACTTCTTCCCACTCCTTTTGATATTCAAAATGTTTTAGTCATTGCCCCTCAAAATGCTGCGGGTCTTGGTGACTTTAAAAAAGATGCAGATGCACTTGAGCGAAATGGGGTTTGCCATTTTGTGTATCACACCGCTACTTTTCAAGGAAACACGGCTGCAACCAGTTTGATTGAATCTTTAGGTTCAGGTTTAAGACAATGGGCCAATACGTTTAACTTTCCACCTGATTTGATTGTGATTATTCGCGGTGGTGGATCGGTGAATGATTTAGCTTATTTAAATGATTATGAGCTTGCCGCCCTACTTTGCAAACGTAGCGTACCCATTTGGGTAGGCATAGGGCATGAAAAAGACCGTACAATTCTTGATGAAATTGCCCATCGCTCATTTGATACACCAAGTAAAGTCATTGCTGGTATTCGCAACCACATTGTTGAACGCGTACAAGAAGCTGTAGATAGCCTACAAACGATTAAGCTACTTTCTCAGCATCAAATCACAACCTATCAAAGCAAAAATGATCAACTGCTTCATCACATTAAGTCATCCGCACAGAGTCAACTTAGCTCGGCACATCGTTTGCTTGACCAGATGAAAGAACGTATTCAGTTTAGCTCACAACAACAAGTTAAATTTTCATTAGCCCAAATCGAATCTTTGATGAAAGAAATTCTTTTGCAAAACCCGAAACAGGTTCAGGCCAAGGGCTATGCAATTGTTAGATCAGAAGGAAAAGCGATTCGCTCTATACACCAAATTTCAAGCCCCGCCCTTGCTATTGAGATGCAAGATGGTGTGGTTGAAGCCAACATTACGCAGGTAATTCCAAATGAAGAATGAAGAGTTAACGTTTAAAGATGGTCATGACATTTTGAAGAAAAATGCCGAATTATTAGAGTCTCAAGAAAGCCCGGATATCGATAATTTAATGAAGATTGTTGAAGAATCTATTACGGCTTATAAAGCGTGTAAATCACGAATTGAAGCCGTTCAACAAGCTCTAGATGAGACATTCAAAGAATAAAAAAAGCCCACTCCTACTTCTCATTGAAGGAATGGGCTTAGTGAAATCCACTTAATCCTGAAATGCAAAAATGTGGATTAGGTCACATTTTTACACAGGCATAGTCCCATAACCATTTTAGATGTTCAATATTTTAATTGTGTCTATACGTTAGTTTGGCTTAATTTTCACCATCTCTTAAATAAAACGATTTCTATTAAGACCATACAAAATACAAACTCTACTCATGGTTATTGTTAAATTTAATTTAAGAGTTATTCCTCACTGAATGGACCAATTAACTGATAAATTTTGCCGTCTTTAGGGTTTTCATAGAGCAAATCCATATTGGGTAAAATAATATCATCATTAATTTCAATATGTTCAATGCTCTTATGAAGTTCGAGCGCGTGATCATTCATGGGTCTAACTTTTGCCAAAGCAATTGATTCTTTATCAAACTGATCCTTGATAATTACTTTTAATCTTGTCATGAAAATCTCCTAAAAATTAAATTTTTAATATAAATAAAGGGTTAAGTTTAAAATGAGCTAATCGCAGAATAGCCGATTGGCATCGCAAAAAAAGTTAAAATAAATGCAGCCGTACGTTGTAAATTACGTTGGTTTAACCAAGTTACTTTGTTTGAAATTAATACGGTTCCAAAAGCAATCCATAAAAATGCAATGGGTGTAATTAATGATAAAAAAATAGCAATATGCACAAAATAAACGTGAAGCACTTCCCATGCTGCATGTGGAAAAATAGCAGAAGCAAAGAGTAAAGCTTTAGGGTTTAAAAGTGTTGCAACAAATAAAGCCTTAGGTGTAATCAGTGGGCTGTCTAATTTGATGTCATTTGTTGATGTTATCCAAAGTTTAAATGCAAGGTAGAGAATAAAAGTTGCACTTATTAACTTTAATAAGGCAGGAAGCCAAGGGATAAAATGTGAAACTGACTCAAGCAAAATACCCCATGAAGTAATTGCAATGAGATAACCCATCACTTCAGCAGGAATAAGTTTAAGAGACTGCTTCACCCCCGCTTGTATTCCAGCCGAGGCTAACAATGTATTTGTTGGGCCTGGAGTCAACAAAATGGTGACCACAAGTCCAATAAACATAAATGACACCATAGGCAACGAACTCTTTAATTATGCTAGGCGAAATATGTCAAAAAGGAATATCTATTGTCGACATAATGGTTGTAACAAGAAATATTGAAGTTTATTTTTTTAATTTTAAAACAAACAATTAACTCCACCTGACTACAAATTCACTTACTATTTCAATAATTTTAAATATGCAAAATCGATCACATAAACCTAGAATAAGCGCTATTTTTTATGCTCGCTAAACACTTAAATCAAGCTTTTTTTCACAGAAAAATAAGCCGTTATTTTTAATATTTATTTCTTATTCAGCTTATTTAATAAACGCTTTTTTCTGACTTGAAATCTGAAAATTGATCAATATATAAACAACTAGAAATCGTGATTTTACTGAATATGATGTCCCGTTCCCCATCAATTCTTTGATTGTCGCTTTCATCAAATAAATCAGATGATGGAGGATGCATGATGAATGCTTATGTTCGCCCTCATCCAGATGGTTTTAAATCTTATTTAGGTAAGAATCAGAAAACCGGACTCTACATTGTACGAGTTGGTTGGACGGTTTATGAAACGAATGGCAATGGCTCTGTGCTGTACATTGTTAAGAATGAAGATACGATTCCGTTGGATGTAGAAAAGTTTAAAACTGATCGTCCCAAAATTTATGCTGCTCTTCTAAGTGAAGTTCAGTTTCAACGCAAGAAACAACTCGCGATTGATCTCCAGCAATCAAACATCCCTTCTTATGACCGTAAAGCCTACAAAAAACGGCGTGGCTTTATAGACTCTTAAGTGAAGGCATTTACTTTAAACTCATATAGAAAAAGCACCCTTAGGTGCTTTTTCTTTTAACGACCAGTTGTAATTAATACGAGCATACTCAGTATTAAAGTGCTTAATGATCGTTTGCAATGTATGTGGACTTCATGCTCAGCTCCGTGAGCAAATTGATTAACGTTTTCCATTTCGTGTGCCCTTAAAGTTCACACTGATAATTTGCACAATTTTCACACAATAAGAAATTAGCCAAAAGTATTATATCGAATCAAATTTTAAATCTAATGCTAGGCAGGTAGTTTTGAAATTTATAACTGAAGTAGCCAGATGTAACATTCTTATACGAGGTTAAGCCCTATTGAGCGTTTGTAGACCTTTCATTTCAAACTCACCTAGCAAAGAAATGATTTTATAAAATGAAAAGAGATAACAATATTCTGTTTTTTAATAATAGTCTTCGACAGGAGAACTTTTATGGAAACTCAACAAGAAACCAACTCTTCTTTATTTTGTAATGCCTCTACCTCAATTCAAGCCTGCATTGAATGTATGATTGCCTGCAAAACATGTGCAGCTGCATGTTTGCAAGAAGAACATGTAAGTATGATGCGTGACTGTATTAAGCATTGCATGACATGTGTAGAAACCTGCCAACTTTGTACGTCTTTAGAACTAAGAAACTCTGAGCTAGCAGAATCAGCCATGCAACTTTGTGCGAACGCTTGTCAACTTTGTGCAGCAGAATGCAGTAAACATGACCATGAACACTGCCAAGTTTGTGCTAAAGCGTGTCTTGCATGCGCACAAGCTTGTCTGGCATATCGTTCCTAAGTGGTATTCACAATTTTAAGCCTACGCAATCTTTAGATCGTAGGCTAATTAAAATATTTTAGATAACAGTAAATTAGATATTTTTTATTTAAGCTGATTACAATTTTTACTTTTTTACAGGCATAAAAAAAACCCGCATCTTGGGGAAAATGCAGGCTCTTAGATCTCCCACAACGACCATGAGTTCATTATTAAACTTGAACTTTAAACCGTTAACCAAATGTACCCTTAATAAAAACAAATTGCAATACAGAAAAGTCTGTATATTTGAAATATTTTATTATTTTTACATTACTTTTTCATAAATAGTTTAAAAGTATAAGATATTTCCAAATAAGAAATATCTTTTTTACAGGCATTAAAAAAGCCCGTTTCACGGGCTTTTCTGCAACGGTGAGCAATGTAAGCGTTGTGTCTATCCAACTCTTGTTTGCTCTTTGCTAGCTATATGTAAGGTCTTATCGTATCTTTTGCCCTGTCCCAAGTTTCCCTGTGGAGCGAGGAGATATTACGATTACCTTAGGTACAGTTATAGCACATTATTTATTCATGACTAGTCTTGTTCACGTTTTTTTACAAATGAACAAAATACGATCTAACCTTAATATTTAAGGGTTTTCTACCCCATTTGGATATTGGCGAGCGTCATCACAAATTGGATACCACTTCACTTGTGAATTGACAAAAGCATGAGAGATGACTGGCATCGATATTTCTTCATTAATAAGTCCGACCCTCAGACGTACCACTTCTGGCTTATCTAAACGTTCACTCCAGATCGGTGAACCGCAAGTTTTACAGAACACTCTCTTTTTGTTTGGAGAAGCAAAATACGCTTGCAAAAGATTTTCACCCTGTACAATGTTTAAATCAGTTTTCTGTACCTGTGTAATAGCTGCAAAAGCAGCCCCTTGTGCTTTTTGGCATTGCTTACAATGACAAACCATAATGGGATTTAATTCAGCATTAATGCTGAGTTGAACACCATTACAAAGACAAGAAGCTGTATAAATCATGATTTTACCCTTTTATTTTTATGGGATTTAGCTTACACCCACCCCTTTCTCAATGTGGTCTAAAATGGCACAAGAAGCCTGTTGGTCGCCACAGCAATCATCGGCAGAAGCCTGCAAAATATTAACCATTTCTTGTAGGTGTGCAATTTTTTGCTTTAATTCGTCAATGTGTTTGACGGTTAAGGCTTTCACCTCTGCACTATGCCGATCAGTATTTTTCCAAAGTGAAATAAGCTCTTTCATCTGTTCAGATGAAAAACCTAACTCTCGAGCATGCTTTAAAAAGTTTAAAGTTTTAAGGTCTGTTTCTGAATAGATGCGATAGCCAGAAGCAGAACGCTGAGCTGCTTCAAGTAAACCGATTTCTTCATAGTAGCGAATCATTTTCGCCGAAATGCCCGAATGTTTGGATGCCTGACCGATATTCATCTCACACCTCAAATATTAAATTTGGTTTAAGACCTGCTGTCATGATCTTAAACCAAAAGTTGATTTTCAGCACGCTTACTCTACTGGCGCATGAAAGCGTTTTAAGCGTAATGCATTGCCTAAAACAAAAACCGAAGAAAGTGCCATCGCGCCTGCTGCAAACATCGGTGAAAGTAACACACCAAATGCTGGATATAATGCCCCTGCTGCAATTGGAATTAGGGCTACGTTATATACAAATGCCCAGAACAGGTTTTGACGTATGTTTCGCATGGTGGCTTTACTTAATGCAATTGCATTCGGTACGCCTTTTAAACTACCTGACATGAGCACAACATCAGCTGCTTCGATGGCAACATCTGTTCCTGTACCAATAGCTAAACCGACATCTGCTTGCGCCAAGGCTGGTGCATCGTTAATACCATCACCAACAAAAGCTAAGCGCCCATACTGTTTTTGCAGTTGGCGGACTGTGTCCACTTTGCCCTCGGGTAAAACCTCTGCCACAACTTCGTCAATATTCAGCTTTTTGGCAATTGCTTGCGCCGTATGACGGTTGTCTCCTGTAATCATGGCAACTTTGAGACCTAATTGATGTAAGGCCTCAATCGCAGCATAGGTTGTTTCTTTAATTGGATCTGCCACAGCAATAATTGCCGCAAGTTTTTGATCAATAGCAACGTATAGCGGGGTTTTGCCTTCTTCACCTAACTGAGCAGCAATCGCTTGGAAAGAGTTGGTGTCTAAACCAAGTTGGTGCATATAACGGTCTGCGCCAATTTGTACTTTTTGGCCTGAAACTTCTGCTTCAATACCTGAACCTGTAATCGAGTTAAATGCTGTTACTGGTAATAGGTTTAGGCCTTCATTTTCTGCTGCTTGAACAATCGCGAGAGCAATCGGGTGTTCAGACTTAGCTTCGACCGAAGCCACTAAAATCAGCACTTGTTTGCGTTCAAAGCCAGATTGCACATTAAAGTCAGTCAGTGTCGGTTTGCCTTCGGTGAGTGTACCCGTTTTATCAACTGCAACTACTTGCGCTTCTTGTAAAAGCTGCAAAGCTTCACCTTTACGGAACAAGACACCTAACTCGGCACCACGTCCAGTACCGACCATAATAGAAGTTGGTGTTGCAAGTCCCATCGCACAAGGACACGCAATAATCAGTACCGCAACAGCATTCACCAATCCAAAAGTGAGTGCAGGCTCTGGCCCCCAAATAAACCAAACCAAGAAAGTGATTGCAGCAATTAACATCACTACAGGTACAAACCACATAGTGACTTTATCAACCAAACCCTGAATCGGAAGTTTAGAACCTTGGGCTTGTTCAACCATACGAATAATTTGTGAAAGTACAGATGAGCTACCCACTGCGGTTGCCCGAATGTTCAGTGTTCCGTTTTGATTGACCGTACCACCGACCACCTGTTGTCCCACTACTTTTTCAACAGGAACTGGTTCACCCGTAATCATAGATTCATCAATGTAGCTGTGCCCTTCGACTACTTCACCATCAACAGGTACACGTTCACCCGGACGAATTTCTACAATAGTTCCACTGACTACTTCGGCAACAGCAACTTCAACCACTTGACCGTCACGTTGAATACGGGCTGTTTTAGGCTGCATTCCTACCAAATGTTGAATCGCTTGCGAAGTACGTCCTTTAGCTTTGGCTTCAAAATAACGTCCGAGTAAAATTAAACTGACAATAACGGCAGCCGCTTCAAAGTAAACATTGACCGTGCCTTGTGGTAACACATGCGGCATAAAGGTTGCTACGACCGAGAAACTGTAGGCAGCCAAGGTTCCAACTGCCACTAGCGAGTTCATATCTGGTGCCAAACGCCACAGGGCTGGAATCCCTTTTTGATAAAAACGGCGACCTGGAAAAACGAGCACTAATGTAGTCAAAGCAAACTGTAAAAGCCAGCTGTTGTATTGACCAATCGTGTCCATGATCCACATGTGAAAAGCTGGAATGAGATGTGAACCCATTTCCAAAATAAACACAGGTAAGGCCAACACAATCGAAATGATCAAATCTTTTTTTAGCTGATCTAACTCTGACGCTTTTTTATCGAGTTGCTCATCTTGATTTTTTTCAGATGCTTTAGCGTCGTAACCTGCTTTTTTAACAGCGCGAATTAAGTCTTCAACATTAACTGATGCATCTGCTTGTACCCAAGCCTGCTCTGTTGCTAAGTTGACCGTAGCTTGTTGAACACCGTCTACTTTTTTAAGGGCTTTTTCTACACGTGCAACACAAGATGCACAGGTCATGCCCTCAATAGACAACTCAACTGGCGCAGCTTTGGGAACATCATAACCTGCTCGTTCAACTGCTTTAACCAGTGCTTCGCGCTGGATTGGTTGATTTGAATAAACAACCGCTTTTTCTGTTGCCAAATTAACATTGGCAATCTCTATATTTTCAACTTTTTTAAGAGCTTTTTCGACACGACCTACACACGAGGCACAGGTCATGCCTTCTATTGGAAGTGTTTCACTATATGCTGGCAATTTTGTGTTTTTTGAGTCCATCAAACACCTCTGCAAATTTGCAAAATTTAATATTCTGTATTGAGCATACAGATTCCCATCATGGGAAGGTCAAGCATATTTTTTTAAAAAATTGGTCTTGACCTTACAATCATGACAAGGTTTAGACTCAGTGTTATCCAAACAAACATCTCATTCTTGATGGAGTATGAACATGAAACTACTTATTGAAAATATGACTTGTGGTGGCTGCGCTCGTGGAGTGACTGCGACGATTCAAGATGTCGATCCAAATGCAAAAGTAGATGTAGATTTAGCGACCAAAATCGTGACTGTTGAAAGCAGTGAAAGCGTCGATAAAATTACCGAAGCACTTGAAGAAGATGGTTTCCCAGCGAAAGTGCAATAATCAATAAGGCCTAACGTTTAAAGTTAGGCCTTTATTTTGTGTTTGTTGATATTGACTCAAAGCTGAAATTTTTTAATTCGATAATCCAGTGCTGCCCGAGATATTCCCAATAAACGTGCCGCTTCAGACACATTATGATTTGCCTTTTTTAAAGCCGTTAAAATTAACTGCTTCTCGTGTTCTTCTAAATTAAACTCTGCCTTTAATAATTGATCAAAGTCAGTTTCAACAGCTACAGCCTGCTCAGGGTCATGCTTGATCTGTGGGAAAATGGCATTTAACTTAATCAGTTGCTGATCATCCGTTAATAAAACCGCCCTTTCTAATAAGTTTTCTAACTCACGAATATTGCCTGGCCATTCATATTGCTGCATAAAAACTTTGGTCTTTTCACTTACACCCTGAATGGTTTTGCCGTACATTTTTTCAAAGCGATGAAGAAAGTGTTCAACCAGTAAAGGAATATCTTCACGGCGCTCCCGCAAAGGCGGAATCTGAACTGGAAAAATATTTAAGCGATAATATAAATCTGCTCGAAATCGCCCTGTTTTTACAGCCTGCTCAAGATCTTCATTGGTTGCTGTAATTACACGGACATCTAAAATACGTGTCTGTGAATCTCCTACTCGCTCAAATTCACCTTCCTGCAAAATGCGTAATAGTGCTGCTTGTGCACGAGGAGAAAGCTCAATCACTTCATCTAAAAAAATCGTACCGCCATTGGCTCGTTCAAACTTACCCAAGCGAGATTGATGCGCTCCTGTATAAGCACCCTTTTCTACCCCGAATAATTCAGACTCAATTAACTCTGGTGGAATCGCTGCACAGTTTACCGCAATAAAAGGTTGGTCTTTTCTTTGGCTATTTTCATGGACACCTCGTGCAAAAGCTTCTTTACCAACGCCGGTTTCACCTTGCAGCAAAATAGAAACTTTCGAGCCTGCTGCTTTGGTTAATAATGCACAGACCTGTTTATAAGAGGCTGACTTACCCACAGAGCTAAATAATTGGTAATCCACTTCACTATCGCTATAAATTGATTTTTTTAATTCAAACAGTTCAGCCTGCAACGCGATCAGTTCTTTTTCCATGGGTTCGGGGGACATGAACTGAATCAGTTCATCAGCATTTTCCCACTCTTCTAAAGGCTTACCAATAATACGGCAATGCTCATCGCCGCAAGCTTTACACTCTATTTCTTGATAAATAATAGTCATGCCCGTCGCAAAACTACTGTAGCCGCACGCATAACCCAGAAGCATCCAGCACGCAGGTTCATCACTTGGGCCAAAATGCTCTAAATGCACATCAGCTTCAAAAGAGTTGAGCCAATTTAAATCGGCATAAAACTGTTTTTTATCGTGGCTTAAATTAAGCTGGTTGGCCTGTACTTGCACCATTCCGCGAATCGCATGCATTTGCGGACCCGCCATAAATGCATCGTGTTCATTTAAATCGGGACGCATTTTTGTTGTAACTTCGGCATCCTTTAACCCAGCTTGATACCCTAAACGAATAAAGAAACGCTTGGTTCGCTCAAGCCCAATCATGTGCGCTAAATCTTTACGCAAATATCCCATAATGCTGGTGTGTAAAAGCAGCATCCGATATTCATCAAACCAGATTTGGCCGTGGGCAGTATCAAAGTGCAGTTTAGACAGCAAATCGTGAATTTCTTGCGGATGATCTGCGTATCGTCCCGTTGTATCGTATTTTACTCGAGCCATGAGTGATCTGTTTTAATCCATTAAACACATTTGGGTTTATCTCATCTTATCGAAGAACCAGATAAATGTCCTAGTACCTTAAAGACATAACTTCATACTAAAAAAGTATTTCTAAATCTCTCCATTTAAAGCCTCAAACAATCTAAAAAGAAATTTTTACGACCCTATTCATCAAATCATGAATATCTCTATTTCACCATTCAAAAAAATTCATGAAATAGTGAATTTTAAAAATACCTTACTTTCTATAAAAATCTTAATTAATTGTTTTTAATAATAAAAATAAAGTTGGCATAGCTTTTGTAAAGCTTATAGCGAGAGCAAGGAGCATTCATCAATTTCAAGACCATGTCTTGATGGAGTACAGCATGACGCAACCTCAAGTCGAAGCATTAACCAAATATATTCGGGTCACTGGCGACTTAAACGCAGAGTTTATCGAATTCGATTTTGCCATTCACGACCCAACTCTATTTGTGGAACTGGTTTTGCCTAAACATGCATTTAATGATTTTTGTAAGACCAATCAAGTGGTTGAAATGACCCAAGAGCAGCAAGCTTTTAACGATGCTCAGGAAGAAAAATGGCGCTATGGCACTGAAGCAACCTTAGTCGGCACGCAACGTAATAGCAACGATCACGATGATCAAATGTAAAAAATATAAGGAGATAAAGCCATGACTTTAGAAATCAAAACGTCAAATGTCGAACCTATCCGCCAGAACTACGCCTATATCGAAAGACGATTTGGTAGTAAGCCAGCTACTCGATATCAAGAAGTAAGTTTCGATGTACAGGCAGAAACTAACTTTCACTATCGTCCTTTGTGGAAACCTGAAAAGACTTTAAATGACAAAACCCATACTGCCCTGCAAATGCAAGATTGGTATGCATTCAAAGATCCACGTCAATTCTATTATGGAACTTATGTTCAGCACCGTGCGCGGTTACAAGACACCGCCGAAAGTAATTTTGCTTTTTTTGAAAAACGTCAGCTTGCAGAACATTTGTCTGATGAAGTCAAAGCTAAGGTCATTGAGTACCTATTGCCATTTCGCCACGTTGAACAAACTGCAAACTTACACATGATGTCTGGCAGTGCCTATGGTTATGGCACCGTGCTTACCCAAGCTTGTATTTATGCCGCAATGGATCATTTAGGGATAGCGCAGTACATCTCACGTATTGGTCTAGCTTTAGATAGTAACAGTGGCGATTCATTACAACAGGCAAAACAGGCTTGGATGCAACATCCTGCATGGCAAGGCTTACGACGTTTGTGTGAAGAAAGCCTCACCGAGCAAGACTACTTCAAACTTTTCTTATTACAGAACCTTGTGATTGACGGCTTTGTGACAGAGCTTGTCTATCAACAGTTTGATCAGTGGTTAGTCACTCAAAATGCTCGCGACTTAGCCATGCTGACTGAGTTTATGAAAGACACTTTAGGTGATTTACGTAAATGGTCAGACACCGTCATTAAAACTGCCGCAGCAGAATCCGATCACAACAAACAGCTATTAAATGAATGGTTCACTGAGTCTCTAGCTCAAGTGAAAGCAGCCTTTACACCTTGGGCATCAGCAGCCTTAACAGCAGATGCAGTCGTTCAAGCAGAACAAGTTGTGATTGAACGCGCAAAAAAACTCGGCCTACAACCACTTACAAATGCTTAAGGAGAAGCAACATGTCTAAAGTCTATCTCGCATTACAAGACAACGATACTTCACGCTATATCCTCGAAGCGATTGAAGAAGATAACCCTGAAGCTTCAATTCAGTATTTACCCGCCATGATTCGCATTGAAAGTGAAACTGATTTGGTGATTAAAGCCGAAACCGTATCTGAAAAACTAGGCCAAGATTGGGATATTCAATCGTTACAACTCAACATGATTACGCTGGGCGGCAACGTCGAAGAAGATGACGATACTTTCCGCCTTCATTGGAATTAATCACAACATAGATGTTGTTTAACAAAGATTTAAGGATGATCAATCATGACAACTCAAACCAAAGAAACCAGCAAAAAGTTAAATGCGAAAGATCGTTACCGTGCATTAACCCGTGATCTGGACTGGGACTTTTCCTATGCTGACCGTAAAGAGGCTTTCCCTTATGAAGAGTTTGAAGGCATCAAAATTACGGACTGGTCTAAATGGGAAGATCCATTCCGTTTAACCATGGATGCTTACTGGAAATATCAGGCAGAAAAAGAGAAAAAACTTTATGCCATTTTTGATGCCTTTGCTCAAAACAATGGTCAGATGAATGTCAGCAATGAACGCTACTTAAATGCGATCAAACTCTTTTTAACGGCGGTGACTCCACTTGAATATCAAGCTTATCAAGGCTATGCACATGTAGGCCGCCAGTTTAGTGGAATTGGAGCACGTATTGCTTCTCAGATGCAGTCGATTGATGAGCTGCGTCATGTACAGACCCAAATTCATGCCATGAGCCATTACAACAAGTTCTTTGATGGTTTTCAGGACTGGGCGCACATGCATGACCGCGTTTGGTATTTGTCTGTACCTAAATCATTTTTTGAAGACGCCCGTTCTGCTGGCCCTTTCGAATTTTTATTAGCCATTAGTTTTGCTTTTGAATATGTACTTACCAACTTGCTGTTTGTGCCGTTTATGTCGGGTGCAGCTTATAACGGCGATATGGCAACCGTGACCTTTGGTTTTAGTGCGCAGTCAGATGAAGCTCGTCACATGACGCTTGGTCTTGAAATCGTGAAATTCTTGCTCGAACAGCATGAAGACAACGTACCTATTGTTCAGGAATGGATTGATAAATGGTTCTGGCGTGGGACGCGTTTGCTTTCAATTGTGGGCATGATGATGGATTACATGCTGCCAAACAAAGTGATGTCTTGGAAAGAAGCTTGGGAAGTTTACTTTGAACAGGCAGGCGGCGCACTATTTAAAGATTTGAGCCGTTATGGCATTCGTATGCCGAAATATAGCGATGTCATTGTGAAAGAAAAAGAGCATGTCTCACATCAGGCATGGTGGATTTTCTATAACTTTGGTCATGCTGCCGGTTTCCATACTTGGATTCCAACTGACGAAGAAATGGATTGGTTATCGGCTAAATATCCAGACACTTTCGATAAATATTACCGTCCAAAATGGGAGCTGGCTCGCAAAATGGAAGCCGAAGGTAAACGCTTCTATAGTGCAGGTTTACCACAGCTTTGTCAGGTTTGTCAGATTCCAATGACCTTTACCGAAATGGGCGATGATCCTACTCAGTTTAGTTATCGCCATAGCATCTACCAAGGTGAACGCTACCACACCTGTTCAGATGGCTGTCATGACATTTTCGAACGCGAGCCTGAGAAATATATACAAGCATGGTTACCTGTAAATCAAATTTTGCAAGGCAACTGTGGTGGCGGTGACCTCGAAACCATGCTCCGCGATTATTACCGTATGAATGTCGGTGCCGACAATCTGGATATTGAAGGTTCACCAGACCAACAGCGCTGGAAAAAATGGAAAGGCAACGCGGCTTAAGCACAAGGAATTGTTCAGGCAGTCATCAAGCTGCCTGATAGGAAATAAGGAGATTGAACATGACTGTTCGCGCGATACACAACAACTATCAATTTGAACCGCTTGATCTGCAAAAAAATTATGGCGATCAATTCTTACTTTACGTGGGTTGGGATCATCACACCCTTTTTTGCTCGGCACATGCCATGCTTGCCTCGCCTCAACAAACTTTTGGACAGTTGATTGAGCAACAAATTACAGGTGGTTTTGCTCAACATCCAGATTTTGCCAAAATTGATTGGACAAAAGTGCAATACACCTTAGATGGCCAAACAATCAATCCAGAGAATACACAAAGCTTGGCAGAGCTCGGTTTTGGTCACAAGTCATTACTTCGTTTCGTTACGCCAGAATTAAATGGCTATAACGATAGCTACGTTTAATTCGGAGGTGTGTCATGAGTTATCAAGTCACCATTGAACCGATCGGAACAACGATTGAAGTAGAAGAAGACCAAACCATTTTAGATGCCGCTTTACGTCAAGGCGTTTGGTTACCCTTTGCCTGTGGTCATGGCACTTGCGGGACATGTAAGGTTCAAGTCACCGACGGTTTTTATGATGTCGGTGAAGCCTCGCCATTTGCACTCATGGATATTGAACGTGATGAAAATAAGGTGCTTGCCTGCTGCTGTAAACCAGAATCCGATATGGTCATTGAAGCCGATGTTGATGAAGATCCAGATTTCTTAGGTCATTTGGTTCAAGACTATCAAGCGACCGTAATTGAAATAAAAGACTTATCGCCAACCATTAAAGGAATCCGACTACAACTAGATCGGCCAATCGAATTCCAAGCTGGCCAATATATCAATGTCCAGTTCCCAAACATTGAAGGAACTCGAGCGTTTTCAATTGCCAATTCACCAAGTGAAGTCGGCATCGTTGAGCTTCATATTCGTAAAGTTGAAGGCGGTGCAGCGACGACTTATGTACATGAACAACTTGCCACAGGTGATCAGCTTGATATTTCAGGCCCTTATGGTCAATTTTTCGTACGTAAGTCAGATGATCAAAATGCCATTTTCATTGCGGGTGGTTCAGGTCTTTCAAGTCCACAATCGATGATTTTAGATTTGCTTGAGTCTGGAGATAGTCGCACGATTTACCTCTTCCAAGGAGCACGAGACTTGGCAGAGCTATACAACCGAGAATTGTTTGAACAGCTCGTAAAAGACCATCCGAACTTCCGCTATATCCCTGCCCTGAATGCACCAAAACCAGAAGACCAATGGACTGGATATACCGGATTTGTACATGAGGCTGTTGCCGATTACTTTGAAAATCGATGTGGTGGACACAAAGCGTATTTGTGCGGCCCACCAATCATGATCGACTCGGCAATTTCAACACTCATGCAAAGTCGCTTATTCGAACGGGACATTCACACTGAACGCTTCTTAAGTGCAGCCGATGGTGCTGCTGGACAGTCACGTTCGGCCTTATTCAAACATATTTAAAGATAAACCTTTAAGCACTCCACTTTTTCAAATGAGCTTTGTATCTGTAATTTATAAAGAAAATACAAAGCTCATAGGAGTTCTGCATTCCAAATTTACAGGTTAAACAGACTCAAATTTTAAAGACCGTTAAGGAATAACGTTTTTTAGTGACAAGCCAAACAACACAGAATAGGACATTCTATGAATAACAAAATTGCTGCAATCATATGTGGTGTAACCAGCGCCCTTTACCTTCCCTCTGCATTTGCGACAGAAAACGGCTCGGACTCTTTTGCTTTAGGTGCCGAAGGTATGATGGCGGGTGCCTTACCACCTGCTGGGGTTTATCTACTCAGTTATTATCAAAATTATCACGCATCAGAGTTTCAAAATGGTCCCGATCAGTTCCATGTTGATGTCAACGCCGTGGTTCCGCGGTTGGTCTGGATGACCGATCAAAAAATTCTGGATGGACAACTCGGGTTTTATGCAGCCCAGCCATTGGTTGATCTAAGACTCAAAGTAAATGGAATGGCTGACTCAAACCAAGGACTCGGAGACTTGATTTTGGGTGGTATGCTCGGCTGGCATCAAGGAAATCATCACTGGATTGCAGCCCTAGAAACTGTGCTGGCAACAGGTGAATATGACACTCCAAGTACGACACATCCAGTTGAAGCTAATCTCGGGAAAAACTATCACACCATTCGACCTATTCTTGCCTATAGTTATGCCAACGCGGCAGGTTTAGATCTATCTACTAAACTGTCTTATAGCTGGAATACGCGTAACGATGCGACTGACTACCAGTCTGGACAATACATTGCGGGTGACTATAGCTTGGGTTATCGCATTAACCCAAAAATTAAAGTTGCAGTTGAAGGCTATGCCTTTAAACAAACCACAGATGACAAAGTAAACGGAAGTGACATTGGGTTTAAAGGACAGGCTTTTGCAATTGGTCCAGGCATTCAATATGCCGATAAGAACTGGTCTATTGAAGCCAAATTTCTAAAAGAAACCGAAGTCGAATATCGTCCCGAAGGCCATACCAGCTGGCTAAAACTGATTTGGGCTTTCTAAAACACATCAACGCATAGCTTCAACTTTTGAGGCTATGCACTTCTCTTATTTAAAAATCGATACCGTTTGAATCATCGATCGGATTCTGATCGAGCGTGAAAACGGTGCGTTTATATGGAATACCTTCAAGATCATAAACCTGATAAATACAATCAAATAGTGACTGTAAATCTTCACTTCGGTCCATTGCCCGTGCTGTAATAAAAATTGGGCTGACCGCGCCGTTATCTAAAATCGGAATATAGTTTAAGTGTGGAAATCGAATGGTATCGGCACTTGCTGGAATAATGCAGATCCCTTCTCCCGCTGCAACTAAGCCCAAAGCCAATTGAATTTCTCGTATCTCATGCATATTTTTTGGAACCAAACTATGTTCGGCAAAAATATTTAAAAGCTGGGTCGAAAAATTGGGTTTCGGCGAAGTGGGATACATAAACATCTTTTCATCAATGAGATCGGCCAGATATACCCCTTCCGTACGCTGTGCAATAGGATGACTCGTATGCGCAGCAACCACCAAGCGTTCTTTACGTAGCAAAATACGTCTCACAGCAGGATCACTAATTCTTAAACGTCCAAAACCGACATCAATACGTCCTTCTTTTAATGCCTGTAGCTGTTCAGTCGTACTTAACTCCATGAGCTGAATATTCAAATGGGGTTGCTGCTGGCGAAATAAATAAATAATTCGAGGTAGCAAACCATAGAGTAAAGACCCAACAAAACCAATGGTCATACTTCTTTCGATGAGACCAATACGCTTGGTCATACTTTTTATTTCTTCAGCATTCGACAAAAGTTTAACGGCGTGCTGATAAAAGAAATGCCCTGCTTGTGTGGTTTGTAAAGGACGGCTTCCACGCTCAAACAGTTGAATGCCAAGCTCACTTTCCAGATTTTGAATCTGTCGACTCAAAGGTGGTTGAGCAATAAATAGTTTTTCGGCTGCCTTTGTAAAGCTCTGTTCTTCAACAACCGCCACAAAATACCGTAAATGTCTTAGTTCCATAAGGTTTCCATACCTTTAAGATATAAAAAAATGCAAATTCAGTCTTAGACACAGTTTAACCATTCTTTTAAGGTATATACAAGCAACAAACCGATGAAGTGATGAATTGCTTTGTGAACAAGCCTTTTTGCCAATCTTCCAGTTATTCATCTTCATCAATTCACGGTTAAACACCCAGCGCACTCATGCGCTTCATTGACAATATTAGGATATCAAGACCTTGTAGATCGTAGCTAAGGCCTTGGTGACTTCCACACTTTTGGAAAGTCGGAGAACGGACATGCCACGTATTCCTGTAATCAATACTAGCCATCTTGACCGTATTGATGAATTACTTGTCGATAATATCGATACAGGTGAATTTAAACTTCATCGCTCAGTGTTTACTGACGAAGCCCTATTTGACCTCGAAATGAAATATATCTTCGAAGGTAATTGGGTTTACTTAGCACACGAAAGCCAAATTCCAAACAATAATGACTACTACACCACTTACATTGGTCATCAGCCTGTCATTATTGCACGTAACCGTAACGGTGAATTGAATGCCATGATCAATGCGTGTTCACACCGCGGAGCACAACTTTGCCGTTACAAGCGTGGTAATAAAGCAACGTATACTTGCCCTTTCCACGGCTGGACTTTTAATAACTCAGGTAAATTGCTTAAGGTTAAAGATCCAAGTGAAGCAGGCTATTCTGACTGTTTTAACCAAGACGGTTCACACGACCTTAAAAAAGTGGCTCGTTTTGAGAGTTACAAAGGTTTCTTATTTGGTAGCTTAAATCCCGATGTTCCTTCACTTGAAGAATTTTTGGGTGAAACCACCAAAATCATCGACATGATTGTTGACCAGTCTGAACATGGTTTAGAAGTTTTACGTGGTTCATCTACGTATACTTATGAAGGCAACTGGAAACTCACCGCTGAAAATGGTGCCGATGGTTATCATGTTTCTGCTGTTCACTGGAACTATGCAGCAACAACTCAACACCGTAAAGAAACTCAAGCTGCCGATAACATTCGTGCCATGAGTGCAGGTTCGTGGGGTAAACAAGGCGGTGGCTCGTATGGCTTTGAAAATGGCCACATGTTGCTTTGGACACAATGGGCAAACCCAGAAGACCGTCCAAACTTTCCGAAAGCAAACGAATACACCGAAAAATACGGCGAAGCCATGTCGAAATGGATGATTGAGCGTTCACGTAACTTGTGTCTCTATCCAAACGTTTATTTGATGGATCAGTTTGGTTCGCAAATTCGTGTACTTCGCCCACTTTCAGTCAATAGAACCGAAGTCACTATTTACTGTATCGCGCCTAAAGGCGAAGCACCTGAAGCTCGTGCACGTCGTATCCGTCAATATGAAGATTTCTTTAATGCTTCAGGCATGGCAACACCAGACGATTTAGAAGAATTCCGTGCTTGTCAGGCAGGCTACGCAGGGATTGCACTTGAATGGAATGACATGTGCCGTGGTTCAAAACATTGGATTTATGGACCAGACGATGCAGCGAACGAAATCGGTTTAAAACCAATGTTAAGTGGTATCAAAACTGAAGATGAAGGCCTGTATCTTGCCCAACATCAATATTGGTTACACACCATGAAACAT
Source organism: Acinetobacter sp. AOR43_HL (assembly GCF_027854635.1). Taxonomy (NCBI): domain Bacteria; kingdom Pseudomonadati; phylum Pseudomonadota; class Gammaproteobacteria; order Moraxellales; family Moraxellaceae; genus Acinetobacter; species Acinetobacter sp. AOR43_HL. The sequence continues at coordinate 76,320 of NZ_JAKTHX010000037.1, read as the reverse complement.
GCGATTGCATCAGAGAAAGAAATTGCTGATCAGGGAGAAACAGCATGAGTGCTCAAGACAAAGCAACTTTAGAAAATATTGCTCAGTTTCTCTATCGTGAAGCTCGTTTTTTAGATGATGAACAATGGGAAGATTGGATTGAATGCTATGCACCAGAAGCTTCTTTCTGGATGCCAGCTTGGGACGACGACGATAGATTAACTGAAGATCCACAATCTGAAATTTCACTTATTTATTATCCAGACCGTCAAGGTTTAGAAGATCGTGTGTTCCGTATTAAAACCGAGCGCTCATCTGCAACCATGCCAGACACACGCACAAGCCACAATATTGCCAACGTTGAAGTCGTAGAGCGTGACGGAGACAAAGTTACTGTTCGCTTTAACTGGAATACCTTGAGTTTCCGTTACAAGACAAATTACAGCTATTTCGGTATGTCACGTTATGTGATCGATTTTTCAGGTGATCAACCAAAAATCTTGAGCAAGTATGTCGTTTTGAAAAATGACTACATCAATCAAGTGATTGATATCTACCACCTTTAAGACATACCCCCTCAGTTAAACGGACTGTTGGCTGAGGGTAAAAGTTTCAAATATTTTGTAGGATACATGCCATGTCAAACCACAATGTTGCACTTCAATTTGAAGATGGTGTTACACGTTTCATTAACGTAGCTCAAGGCGAAACCCTATCTGACGCAGCCTATCGCCAAAAAATTAATATTCCTTTGGATTGCCGTGATGGTGCATGTGGAACTTGCCGCGCATTTTGCGAGTCCGGTAGTTATGACATGCCAGAAGAAACCTATATTGAAGATGCATTAACCCCTGAAGAAGCTGAGCAAGGTTATATTCTTGCTTGCCAATGTCGACCAACTTCCGATGCGGTATTCCAGATTCAAGCCTCATCAGATGTCTGTAAAACAGAAATTCATAGTTTCCAAGGTACATTAGCCCGCGTTGAAAACTTATCAGATTCAACCATCACTTTTGATATTCAACTTGATGAAGGCCAACCGGACATTCATTTTCTTGCAGGTCAATACGTCAACGTTGCTATTCCTGAAACTGGCGAAACACGTTCATATTCATTTAGCTCAAAACCAGGCAATCGCTTAACGGGCTTTGTGGTCCGTAACGTGCCGAACGGCAAAATGAGTGAATTCTTAAGTAAGAATGCTAAAGCTGGTGACAAAATGACATTTACCGGTCCATTCGGTAGCTTCTATTTGCGTAATGTAGCGCGTCCTGTGCTTATGCTAGCAGGCGGTACTGGCATTGCCCCATTTATGTCGATGTTACAAGTGCTTGAAGAAAAAGGTTCAGAACAACCTGTTCGTTTAGTCTTTGGCGTAACCAATGACTTTGATTTGGTTGCTTTAGATAAACTTAATGAATTGCAGACGAAATTCCCATGGTTCGAATACCGCACTGTGGTAGCAAGCCCTGAAAGTAACCATGAACGCAAAGGCTATGTCACTGGTCATATTGAAAGTGAATGGTTAAACGGTGGCGATGTTGATGTTTATCTATGTGGCCCGGTACCAATGGTAGAAGCTGTACGTGGCTGGTTAGAAACTGAAAATATCAAACCTGCTAATTTCTTGTTTGAAAAATTCTCTGCGAATTAACAGGTGGAGAAGTTATCTATGTCAAACCGTCAAAGATTTACCGATAAGGTCGTGATTGTTACGGGTAGTGCTCAAGGCATTGGTCGTGGCGTGGCATTACAAGTCGCGACTGAGGGTGGACAAGTCGTCATGGCTGACCGCTCTGAATATGTTGAAGAAGTTCTCAAAGAAATTCAGAGTTCAGGTGGCGATGCTGTCACGATTAATGCTGACCTTGAAACCTATGCAGGTGCACAAGCGGTTGTTGCAAAAGCCATTGAACACTATGGTCGGGTAGATATCCTGATTAATAATGTAGGTGGCGCGATCTGGATGAAACCTTTTGAAGAGTTTTCCGAAGAAGAGATCATTAAGGAAGTCAATCGCTCATTGTTTCCAACTTTATGGTGTTGCCGCGCTGTGCTACCCGCCATGATTAAGCAACAAGCGGGTGCAATAGTAAATGTATCTTCAATTGCAACCCGTGGCATTAACCGTATTCCCTACTCGGCATCTAAAGGTGGTGTAAATGCTTTAACGGCATCACTTGCTTTTGAACATGCCAAAGACGGAATTCGTGTCAATGCTGTTGCAACTGGTGGAACCGAAGCACCACCTCGGAAAGTACCACGCAATGCCAATCCATTAAGTCAAAATGAAAAAGACTGGATGCAGCAAGTAGTTGATCAAACAATAGATCGAACATTTATGAGCCGTTATGGCACAATTCAAGAACAAGTCAATGCAATTTTATTTCTTGCATCAGATGACGCATCGTATATGACGGGATCGGTCATTCCGGTCGGAGGTGGAGATCAGGGTTAACCCTGATCTTTTTGCATGATTGGGTAAATAACATAATTTGCATGGAGGCAATCACACATGGCAACCCTGTTAAAGACGTTAAAAAATGACTGGTCCATATCAGCAACAGTTGCTGGCTTTCTTGCGGTTTTAATTTCTTACTCAGGCCCACTGATTATTTTTTTCCAAGCTGCTCAGCGCGCCCATGTGTCCACCGATATGATGGTGTCATGGATTTGGGGAATTTCAATTGGTGCCGCCGTTTCAGGTATTTATCTTTCAATTAAATATAAAACGCCTGTCATAACCGCATGGTCTGCACCGGGTACTGCCCTGTTAGTTACCCTATTTCCAAATGTCTCGTTGAATGAAGCGGTAGCCGCCTATATTACTTCTGCCATCGTTATTTTTTTAATTGGCGTTACAGGTTACTTCGACAAATTACTAAAGTGGATTCCGCAAGATGTCGCAGCGGGCATGATGGCTGGTATTCTTTTTCAATTTGGCATTGGTCTATTTACCGCATCTGATAGCATGCCTTTTATTGTTTTTAGCATGCTCATTGTCTTTTTAATTGCCAAGCGTTTAATGCCACGCTACACCATGATTTGGGTGTTAGCTGCTGGAGTTTTATTAAGCCTCATTTTGGGCAAAATGAATCCGGTTGATGTGAGTTTTAATTTAGCTATTCCACAGTGGATTAGCCCAGAATGGACATGGAACTCAACATTGAACCTCGCCGTTCCTCTCATTTTAGTCAGTCTAACCGGCCAATTTTTACCGGGTATGGCGATTATGAAACTCAGCGGTTACGATACCTCAGTCAAACCCATTATTACTGTCACTAGTATTGCCTCTTTAGCTGTTGCCTGCGTCGGCGGTATTACGATTGTGCTTGCCTCAATTACCGCAGCTTTATGTATGGGCAAAGATGCACATGAACTTAAAGAAAAACGTTACATCGCTGGAATCGCCAACGGAATTTTTTATATTTTAGGTGGTTTATTTGCTGGCAGTATTGTCATGCTATTTAGCTTACTTCCTAAAGAGTTGGTTGCAGCACTGGCAGGTTTAGCCTTGCTTGGAGCGATTGCCACCAATATTTCTGTTGCCATGAAAAATGACAGTCAACGTGATGCCGCACTTATTACCTTTTTAGCGACAGCATCAGGCATGCATTTCCTTGGATTAAGCTCAGTCTTTTGGGGTATTTGTATTGGTGTAATAGCCCATTTCATTCTTACACCACGATCAGCTCCAACCCCGAATTAAGTTTTTTATCTAAATACTCTCACCTAAAATAAAGCTTAAATCGCCAAATCAGGATGCAAATAATGTGCTAATTCTGATTTGGCGATTTTTTATTGGATATAGATTAAATTTCATTTTTAAGATAAATCTCTAAAATAATTAAATAATAGACTTTAGTATTTTGTTTTTATATTTTCACTTCAATTTATAATATAAATTTAGCAATATTTTTAGCTGTGATTCTCATCAATAAAATCTATAAAAAAGTATCTATAAAATCCTTAAAATTCTCACTATACAATATTTAACCCTATTTTAAAGATACAACAAATTTAGCTAAAACAATAAAAATAAATATATATTTTTCAAATAATTAAATCAATAAAAGTACAATACCTTAAAGACATAAAGATATATCAATTAGGTTTTTGACTCTAATCCAATAACAAAATAGTTTATTAAAAAATAACGCGATGCTTCACAAATTGGAGGTGAAGAAAATGGATACGAGCAAGGTTAATATTAATGAGTTAATTGATAAAGCCAGTTTTACATCTTTCCATTGGAAAGTTTTAATCTGGTGCTTACTTATTATTATTTTTGATGGATATGATTTAGTTATTTATGGGGTTGCTCTTCCTCTGTTAATGCAACAATGGTCATTAACTGCGGTAGAAGCTGGTTTACTCGCCAGTGCTGCTTTATTCGGTATGATGTTTGGTGCCATGATTTTCGGCACGCTTTCAGACAGACTAGGACGTAAAAAAACCATTCTGATTTGTGTCACCTTATTTAGTGGATTTACCTTTATGGGTGCCTTTGCCAAAGGACCAACTGAGTTTGCTATTTTGCGCTTTATTGCAGGCCTTGGGATTGGTGGCGTTATGCCAAACGTCGTTGCGCTTATGACCGAATACGCACCCAAAAAAATCCGCAGTACATTGGTCGCAATCATGTTTAGTGGTTACGCAATTGGTGGCATGACCTCTGCACTACTCGGCGCATGGCTTGTGAAAGATATGGGCTGGCAAATCATGTTTTTAATTGCGGGTATTCCCCTGTTGCTGCTCCCACTCATCTGGAAATTTTTGCCAGAATCTCTCGCCTTTTTAGTGAAATCTAACCATGGCGAACAGGCAAAAAGTATTGTGAGTAAAATTGCACCTCAAACTCAGGTAAACGCCAATACTCAACTGGTATTAAACGAAAGCACAACAACAGATGCACCTGTCCGTGCGCTTTTCCAGCAAGGCCGTACCTTCAGCACATTTATGTTCTGGATTGCTTTCTTTATGTGCCTACTCATGGTGTATGCCTTAGGAAGTTGGTTACCTAAACTCATGCTCCAAGCGGGCTACTCATTAGGTGCAAGCATGTTGTTCCTGTTTGCACTCAATATTGGCGGCATGGTCGGTGCAATTGGTGGTGGTGCTTTAGCAGATAAATTCCATTTAAAACCTGTTATTACCATTATGTTTATTGTGGGATCAGCAGCTTTAATTCTGCTTGGCATTAATAGTCCACAATTTATTTTATATAGCCTAATTGCGATTGCTGGTGCTGCCACAATTGGCTCACAAATCTTACTCTACACGTTTGTTGCGCAGTTCTATCCAACCGCACTTCGTTCAACTGGCATGGGCTGGGCATCTGGAATTGGTCGTATTGGCGCGATTATTGGACCAGTTTTAACTGGCGCCTTACTCACACTTGAGCTTCCTCACCAAATGAATTTCTTAGCGATTGCAATTCCAGGTGTGATTGCTGCACTTGCAATATTTATGGTCAATCTCAAAGCCTCTGTTGCCGCACAAACGCCATCAACTTTTAACCCTCAAAACACGCTTACCCAGCAGTAAAAATACATGCGCCGAGGACTGGCGCATCTTTTTTGGAAATGGATTATGGAATTATTACACCGTTTTAAACCATGTAATTTAGCAATAGCTACATTATTAGGGTTATTGACTAGCTCAAGTTTATGGGCAGCAGACACCACTCAACAAAGTGAAGATGAATGGAAGTTCACGCTAAAAAATGCCTATATCAACCGTAATTTTGATAATGATGCCTTAAAAGATACGGGCAGTTGGTCTCAGGCAGCGTCTTTATTTTATAAATCGAAAATGCATGACAGCCCTCTGCAAATTGCAGATAAGCCCATTACGATTGGGGCCGATGCTTCCGTTCAATACGCCGTGCGCTTGAGTTCAGATAAACACGTTGCGGACACGGTTTTGCCTTTTAATAAAGAAACACTATCTCAGGCTTCCGACTTTTTAAAATACGGCGCAACTTTAAAACTAGGTTATGACAAAACCCTTTTAAGTGTCGGTGAACTCTGGTTAGACCTGCCTGTAACGGCTGTCGATGCCAGCCGACAATTACTTGCCTCTTATTGGGGAACCAACCTTAAGTCGCAACTTTCAGATCAGCTCTATGCAGAAATTGGTCGAGTGGAAAAAGTATCACCACGTAATGAAGAAGATTTTAAAAAGTTTTCTTTTACAGCGAACGGCATTACCAAAGAATCTGATGGTTTAAATTACATAGATCTGCGCTATCAATTTACGCCGTCACTCAAGGGTGAATATTACTTTGGTAATTTGGAAGACCTCTACAACAAACAGTATGTAGGGCTTGAGCATAATTGGAAACAACCTAATTTTGCCCTCACCTCTAAGTTTAAATATTTCAATGCAAAAGATGACGGCAATACTTTTGATATTGATGCGCAAAACATTGGGGTGTTAGAGACTCTTAAAGTAAAAAACCATACCTTTGGCTTGGGTTACCAACAAATTATCGGTGAGTCAGCTTACCCATTACCAGATGGTTTCTTGCCAGAAACGTACTTCATTAACTGGAATGCCACGGGATTCTTTAAAGAAGACGAAAAGTCTTACCATGTGATGTATGGCTACGACTTTAAAGATTATGTTCCAGGCTTAAATGCAATGGTTAAATATGTCTATGGCCATGACTTTAAAGCAGCCAATGGTGAGAAAAACCATGAGACCGAGTCGAATGTGATTTTAAACTATGCGTTTCAGCAGCCATTCTTAAAAGGCGTTGCCCTGCAATATATTCGTATTGATTACAACGTTAAACATGGCAATGACTTTGATGAAGATCGCCTGTTTGTAAACTACACCAAAAAGTTTTAATAACTTTTTATTCAATCTAAGCGGGCCAATTTTGGCCCGCTTTTTTATATTATTTCGCTCATAAAAAAACGCTCTTACGAGCGTTTTTTTAATTAATCTTGTAGCTTAAGCAACATGCTTTTGTACAACAATCGAACCGACTGAATAACCAGCGCCGAAAGATGAAATCACACCATACTCGCCATTATCTACTTCGTGGCCTGTACGGTGTAAAGCAATAATCACGCCTGCTGAAGAGGTATTAGCAAACTCATCTAGAATAATTGGGGCACGGCTTAGATCTGCCTCTTTACCAGCCACATATTTCAAGATTAGTTCATTCATGTTGGCATTGGCTTGGTGTAACCAGAAACGCTTAATATCGTTTGCAGTTAACTGCATTTTTTCCAACTGCGCATTAATGATTTTTGCCACTAACGGACAAACATCTTTAAAGACTTTGCGACCATCTTGACGGAATAACTTGTCGTCAACCACTGCATCTTCGCTACGGTTTAAGAAACCGAAGTTATTGCGAATGTTGTTTGAAAATTGAGTAAATAAATGAATATCTAAAATTTCAAAACCAGTTTTAGTAGTGGTTTCTTCAATAATAGAAGCCGTTGCAACATCACCAAAAATGAAGTGACAGTCACGGTTACGGTAGTCTAGGTGACCCGATGTAATCTCAACGTTCACCAACAACACACGGCGAGCGCCTGAACGAATTGCATCTGCCGCTTGTTTCAAACCAAAAGTAGCAGCTGAACATGCAACATTCATGTCGTAGGCATAACCTTGAATACCAAGTGCTGACTGGATTTCAATCGCAACTGCTGGATAAGCACGCTGCATGTTTGAACATGCCAAAATTACAACATCGATATCTTCAGCAGTTACGCCTGCATTTTCCATTGCCTGCTTCGCAGCAATCACACCCCACTCTGCTTGAAGTGAAAGTTCATCATTTGAACGTTCAGACAAACGAGGACGCAAACGTGTTGGATCGAGAATACCTGATTTCTCAATCACGTAACGGCGCTTAATACCAGACGCTTTTTCAATAAATTCAGCACTAGAACCGCGTAATTCTTCGAGTTCACCTGCTGCAATTTTCTCTGCATTCTCTTGGTTATATTGTTCCACATAAGCATTTAAACTGTCGGCCAGTTCTTCATTAGAAATGATTTCTGTTGGGTGAAATAACCCAGTACCTGTGATACGAATGCCCATGTAAAACTCCTAAAAAAATGAATAGGGTCTGTTAATCTTTCATTTATAAATTGCGTTGTAGGCTAAACAACAGCATAAACAGACCCCGATCTATCTTAACTGATTCCCAAACGATCCCATAACTTTTGCAGTCGAGTTGGCGAAATAGGCATCTTGGTTTTCATCGGTTGAGAAAATAAAGAAATGCGGAATTCTTCCAACATCAAATACAATTCTTTGATTTTTGGATCGTTTTTGAATTTAAATACCTTGTCCATCCATGGATCGACATCGTCAATTGCAGCATGATCTCGCTGTAGATTATTTGGCAATCGATCTAAACGCAATAGCAGTGCTTTTAAATAACGCGGGTATTCCTGCCAAAGATCGACTGGTTGACGGTAAACAAAATTGCCAAGTGACATTAAATCTAACTGATCTTCAATATCATCAATACTGCGCCCAAACACGTTTGGATCAAGCACTAAAAGCTGACGACGGATTTGTTGCCACTGAATATAAATATCACTTAATTGCTCAAGTGCTTGCTGACCATAACTCAAAAATTGCTTTTTGACCTGATCTAGCAGCTTGTTAAATTCATCTGCGTTAATTGGCAAAGTCGTAATTGCCATCTGCAACGTTGCATAGACCAACATCTGCTCAAGCTTAGCTTTATCGCCCAAAGGTGAATAAGCTAACGCGAGCGGTTTTGAAATCTGCTTTTTCAACTGACGAACCAAGTCGCCCAGTTGCATATGTACCAGACGAATAATACCTTCGCGGTGCTGTTTAATCGCCTCAGCTTGATCATTAAACGTTTGAATAACAATGCCTGACTCATCTTTAGCTTCGAGGTCAGCAAAAGCCTTGGTCGGAACTAAAGCCTGATATTGTTTAACTACAACGCCCGTGACTTTATGAGAAGCCTCGAAAGTAAAGTTTTCAGGAAAGTCCTTAAACTCACCTTTTTGCTGTTTAACTGGACGATGTGTTTCTACCCGGCAACGTGCTTTTAACTCAGGTAAATCACGACCTTTCGCAATCAGCTTACCTTTTTCATCAATCACTTTAATGAAAGGCACCAAATATGGATCAATACGTTCAAACGAGAAATCTTTTTCAGTAATTTGCTCGCCACGTAAGGCAAAAGCTAAATAACTAAAAATATGTTCACGTAAATGTACTGCATCAACCCCTTGCATGAGCTTACGAGCTGTATCAGGAATTGGCACCACATTACGACGCTTGTCTTTAGGTAAAGCTTTGAGTAAAGCCTCAATTAAATCTTGGCGCCAACCCGGAATTCCCCATGACCAAATATTTTCATCCACTTGAGGCAGCGCCTGTACAGGAATTTGAACAGTAGCACCATCTTCGTCATGGCTCGGGTCAAAATGATATGTGGTTGCTAAACGTAGCTGACCATTGTGTAAATGATCTGGAAATTGCTGCGTTGTTGGTCGGTCATTGAGCCAAAGCGCATCATCGTCAATAAATAAATAACGAGGATTATTTGCTTCTACCGTTGCACGCCAGTCTTCAAAGCTACGACGGCTCGCAATTTCTTCTGGAATTTTAGACGCATAAAACTGATAAATCGTTTCTTCATCGACCACTAAATCACGACGACGCAATTTATCTTCAACTCGCTCTACTTCTTCAAGCTTAAGTAAATTGTGTTTTAAAAATGGTGGAACTGTACCCAAGTTACCAGTAGTTAATGCATCGCGTAAGAAAATCTCATGAGCAGCAGGTTGGTCAACTTTCTCAAAATTAATTAACCGTTTTGGCTCAATAATTAAACCAAATAAAGAAATTTGCGCATATGCATTAACGATTCCCGCTTTCTTAGACCAATGCGGCTCGAAATAGTGATATTTCAATAAGTCGCGTGCAGCAAGTAAAATCCATTCAGGATCAATTTTGGCTAAAGTACGTAAGTACACTTGAGAGGTTTCGACCATCTCAAAAGCCATCACCCAAGAGGTATTGGTTTTATGCAAAGTACTCGCAGGGAAAACTTTAGCCTTTTGCTGACGCACTGCCATAAAGGTATTTCGTTCATCAGTTTTATTGGCAATGAACGATAATAAACCTGTCAGCAATGCACGATGCAAGTTTTCATAATTCGCAGGTTTTTCATTAAAGCTCAGTTTTAAGCCTTCGGCTAACTCAACCAATTGCTGGTGTGTCTGTTTCCATTCACGTAAACGCAACCAGCTTAAGAAATGCTGCTTGGCAAATTGACGGCGTTTATTTTCAGACATGCCTGCTTCACCTTTAGGATTTAAAGTATCCCAAAGTTTTAAATAAAACAGAAAATCTGAATCCGTTTCTTTGAATAATGCATGCTTTTGGTCAGCTTGCATTTGTTTATCTGCCGGACGCTCACGCGGGTCCTGAACAGCTAAAGCACTTACCACAATTAAGATTTCTTTGAGTACGCCAAAATGAGCACCACCCACGATCATACGAGCGAGTCGTGGGTCAATTGGCATACGAGCCATCATTTGCCCGACTTTAGTCAGCTCATTTTTTTTCTCGTTAAGTGCGCCTAACTCAATCAGCAACTTACGACCATCATTTACAAGGCGGAAATCTGGCGGCTCAATAAAATCGAAGTTTTCTAACTCACCTAACCCTAAACTCTGCATTTGCAAAATAACAGATGCTAAGTTGGTTCGTTTAATTTCAGGTTCGGTAAATTCAGGACGACTTAAAAAGTCTTCTTCGCTATATAAACGGATACACACACCCGGAGCAATACGACCACAACGCCCTTTACGCTGATTAGCTGCGGCTTGAGAAATTGCTTCAATTGGTAAACGTTGTACGCGTGAACGGTAGTTATAACGTGATATACGAGCAAAACCGCTATCAATCACATAGCGAATATTTGGAACAGTAAGAGCTGTTTCGGCCACGTTGGTCGCAATAATAATACGACGGCCTTTTCCAGCCGGACTAAAAATCTTTTGTTGTTCAGAAACAGCTAAGCGCGCATACAAAGGTAAAATTTCGGTGTGTCTTGGCCCGTACTTTTGCAAGGTTTCCTGCAACTCACGAATTTCTTGTTCTGTACTTGAAAAAATTAAAATGTCGGCATGTTCGGGGTGACCTTTTGCTTCTGCGTCAGCAAAGCATTCTTCTACAGCCTGTACAACTGCACGAGGAAGGTTTTCTTCGAAATCATCAAACTCATCGTCATCACTGCCACCAATATTCATTTCTGAAATTGGGCGATAAAGTACTTCGACAGGATAACTACGCCCTTCCACTTCAAAAATAGGTGCGTCATTAAAGTAATTACTAAAGCGATTTACATCTAAAGTTGCCGAAGTCACAATCACTTTTAGATCTGGGCGTTTTGGCAGTAACTGCTTTAAATAGCCCATAATAAAATCGATATTGAGTGAGCGTTCATGCGCTTCATCAATAATGATCGTGTCATATTTAGACAAATAACGGTCATTGCCTAACTCGGCAAGCAAAATACCGTCGGTCATTAACCGTACGATAGAGTCCTGCGAACCTTGTTCGTTAAAACGGATTTTAAACCCGATAGACTCGCCAAGCTTTTCGCCAACTTCTTCTGCAATACGCTGAGAAACACTACGTGCAGCTAAACGACGTGGCTGGGTATGACCAATCATCCCCGTTAAACCACGGCCTGCTAGCATTGCAATTTGAGGAAGCTGAGTGGTTTTACCTGAACCCGTCTCACCTGCCACAATAATCACTTGATGCTTTTGAATCGCATCAATTAAACGGTCTGCATATTGAGAAACAGGTAAATCCTGATTCAGTTTAATTTTAGGGAGACGTTCAAATCGCTGCCTTACTTTGGCATTAGATTGTTCAAATAATTTTTCAATCTCTGCTGTATTGGCTTTTTTATCTTTACGCAAACGATTTAAACGGTAACGATCTCTTGCCATCACCCACTGATCAATATTTAAATCATTCTGCACAGACAAATTTTCCTGAAAATACAACAATCCTCTATTTTACGCTCTAATGACCATAAGGTAAAACAGTTGGTTTTTTATATATTTTTAATTTTTTAAAATTTTACCCTTGAATTTTGACTAACGAGACTTCATGTTGTTAGGCAAGTTTCTTTTACGATAACTGTCATTTGATTTACATGTTTTTGCAGTCAAATCGAATACAGTGTTTGGGGACTTAAAAATCGTAAATTTATCACTTATTCGATTTTCCGATTTTAGTCATGTAAAAATACTATTTCCCCAATAAAGAATTTTTATTTATTCTACATCTCGTAAACAAGTTTAAATATAAACCTCAATCATGGAGACAATGATGAGCTTGATTAATACTGAAGTTAAACCATTCCAAGCAACTGCTTACCACAACGGCCAATTTGTTGAAGTTAACGAAACTAACCTTAAAGGTAAATGGTCTGTTGTATTCTTCTATCCAGCTGACTTCACTTTCGTTTGTCCAACTGAACTTGGTGACTTAGCTGACAACTACGCTGAATTCCAAAAACTTGGTGTTGAAATTTATGCTGTATCTACTGATACACACTTCACTCACAAAGCTTGGCACGACACTTCTGAAGAAATCAAAAAAATCCAATATCCATTAGTTGGTGACCCAACTTGGACTCTTTCTAAAAACTTCGACGTTCTTATCGAATCTGAAGGTTTAGCTGACCGTGGTACTTTCGTTATCGATCCAGAAGGTAAAATCCAAATCGTTGAACTCAACGCTGGTGGTATCGGCCGTGACGCGTCTGAACTTCTTCGTAAAGTAAAAGCTGCTCAATACGTACACGCTCACCCAGGTGAAGTTTGCCCAGCTAAATGGAAAGAAGGCGAAGCTACTCTTGCTCCATCTATCGACCTAGTTGGTAAAATCTAATCTCTTATTAGATTTTAAAAACTCAAAGAACCATCCCTCATCGGATGGTTCTTTTGTTTTGAATAAGCACATCACATTTTCTACTGATACTTTTACAATTATGCCCTTCCCCATTACATGAAGTTTGAGTAATGTCGAATAAATAACCGATGTTTTTTGAGCTTAAGTAATATGAAATAAAAGGGGAAAAATTTATGGCGAATACTGTGGCAGTCACTTCATGGAAATACAATGCGACTTCACGTCATCTAAAAATATTTTATAGCGATGGTTCAGGTGAACTTTATCATCCTGTACCAGAATTTATTTATGACAACTTATTACGATCAACAGACAAAGCTGCTTTTGTACATAAATATTTAGAATTCGATTTACACTTTACTCGCCTATCTTTAGTGAATGCTTCATAACATAATAAAATAAGGCCTGCTTTGAACAGGCCTTTATGAATGAATAAATCATATTTTCATATGGTTTATCTTGCCACCACAATACATAAACCAGCGCCTACAGGCACAATACTGCTCATAAAATTTTCATCTTTTTTAATTAAAGCTAAGAATGAACTGACTTCAGCCGCATGTGAAATAACATTATCAATAATGAGTACGCCACCTTTTGGCTTCATTAAACGTTTTAAATCTGGCCAATAATTCTCGTAAGCAGGTCGCTCAGCATCTAACAAAATAAAATCGAAAGTTTCCTGAGTTTCCTTTAGGTAATCGGCTGCATCTCCAACCCAAAAATCTACCAATTCCTCTAATGCCAGTTCAGTCGCATGGCGTTTAGCTTCATTACTACGATTGGCATCAATTTCAAGCGTGGTTACTTTTCCATGAGTAGCTTGAGCAGCCTCAGCAAGCCATAAAGTAGAGTAACCTGTTGAAGTCCCAATTTCTAAAATTGATTTGGCTTGCTGCATTCGAATAAATTGCGATAGTAATTTTGCAGACTCCGCCTCAATATTACGATACCGCAGCAAACGATCTGTCTGCTGTGCATCATGTCGTTTAAAGGTGTCATATAAATCGGCAACTCTTTGTAAGAAAAAAGTATTTGGCATATATTCACCCTTTAAAATCATTATTTTATATAAAAGTCGTTTGCGTTAAGTGCTTTGAATTAACTTAAAACGCGGCACGATACTTCCGTCAGCCATTTTCACCGTTTCAGTAAACATCTCTAGCGGACGTACCCAAGTTGAATAGTCACCATAAAGACACTGATAAACGACTAACTCTTCTTCAGTCTCGCTGTGTTTTGCTACAGAAAAAACTTGATAGAGATTACCTTTATAATGCTGATAAATGCCGCGTTGCAATGACATGAAAGTACCTTTTAATGTTATGACATAAAATCTTTACAGCCATATAACATATATAAATTTTTAAATACTTTCACTTTAAAACACTACAAAACATAAAAAAGAACATTTTAGAGATAAATTATTGATCTTACTTATTAATAGCCCCAATAATTCAAAAAACCGATCAAACACATAAAAACATACTGTTTTACCTATTCTGTGTTTTCACGTACTATGCATCTATTGAAAGAATTTGGATGCATTGGAGTAAAAAACAGATGTTAGATCAAAACATTAAAACTCAATTAAAAGCTTACCTAGAACGTTTAGAAAGTCCAATCGAATTAGTTGCTGCTTTAGATGAATCAGATAAATCAGCTCAAATTAAAGAGTTGGTGAGTGAAATCGCTGAGCTTTCTGACCAAGTCACTGCCCGTTTTGACGGTAACAATACACGTCGTCCAAGCTTTGGTGTGGCTAAAGCAGGTGAACAGCCTCGTGTGTTCTTTGCAGGCTTACCAATGGGCCATGAGTTTACGTCTTTGATCTTGGCGCTGTTACAGGTGTCTGGCTATGCACCTAAAGTGTCTGATGAAGTACTCAACCAGATTAAAGGCTTAAACCTCAAAGCAAACTTTGATGTGTTTGTATCCTTAAGCTGTCATAACTGTCCGGATGTAGTACAGGCGCTTAACCTGATTGCCATTTATAACCCGAACACCACAGCAACCATGATTGATGGTTCATTCTTCCAAGACGAAGTGGAACAACGCAAAATCATGGCTGTACCGATGGTATTCCAAGACAACGAACACATTGGTCAAGGTCGTATGACGCTTGAAGAGATTGTGGCAAAACTTGATACCAACTCAGCTGAAAAAGATGCAGCGGCACTCAATGCCAAAAATGCTTTTGATGTGTTGGTGATTGGTGGTGGTCCTGCGGGTGCAACAGCAGCAATCTATGCTGCACGTAAAGGTATCAACACGGGTATCGTAGCTGAACGCTTCGGTGGTCAAGTGATGGACACTATGGACATTGAAAACTTCACTTCTGTACAAAAGACACAAGGTCCTAAGTTTGCTGCCGAGATGGAAGCACATGTTCGTGAATACGATGTCGATATCATGAACTTGCAACGTGTCAGCAAAATCACGGGTGCCAACCAGACTGCAAATGGTTTGGTTGAAGTTGAACTTGAAAACGGTGCAAAACTTGAATCGAAAACAGTAATCCTTTCTACAGGTGCACGTTGGAGAGAGATGAATGTACCAGGTGAGCAAGAATACCGTACCCGTGGTGTTGCGTACTGCCCACACTGTGATGGCCCATTATTCAAAGGCAAACGTGTTGCCGTGATTGGTGGCGGTAACTCAGGTGTTGAAGCAGCGATTGACCTTGCAGGGATTGTTGAGCATGTCACTCTGGTTGAGTTCGATACCAAACTTCGTGCTGACCAAGTCTTGCAAAACAAATTGCATAGCTTGCCAAACACCACGGTGATTATGAATGCCTTAAGTACCGAAGTATTAGGCGATGGTTCACAAGTCACCGGTTTGAAATATAAAGACCGTGCAACTGATGAAGAGCATGTGGTCGAGCTTGCAGGGATCTTTGTACAGATTGGTTTATTGCCAAACACTGACTTCTTGAAAGACAGTGAAGTTGAATTAACCAACCGTGGCGAGATCATTGTGAATGACCGCAACGAAACCAATGTGCAAGGTGTATTTGCTGCGGGTGACTGTACGACTGTACCTTACAAGCAAATCATTATTGCTACAGGTGAAGGTGCTAAAGCATCACTCTCTGCGTTTGATTACATCATCCGTTCTGGGCAGTAAAATCGGTCAAAATCATTATTATTTATTTCAAGCCTAGCATTACAAAATGCTAGGCTTTTTTAATACTAGAGTTACAACTTTTTAACAATTTTCGATCTTTATTAATCATTTACTTTATGTTTATATTTTAGACATCCATATTTGGATGCCATGAATTAGAAGGAAAAACACAATGAATAAATTACTTGTTGCTTTAGGTCTTGCTGCGACTGTTGCCCTTGTTGGTTGTAATAAAGATAAAGCTCCAGAAACTGGTGCGACTACAGGTGAACACTTAGAAAATGCTGCTCAACAAGCAAGTGCTGATATCAAATCTGCTGGTGATAAAGCTGCTGACGATATTGCAACTGCAACTGATAATGCTGCTGAGAAGATCGATGCTGCAACCGATCACGCTGCTGACGCGACTGCTAAAGCTGCAGCTGAAACAGAAGCGACTGCACGTAAAGCGACTGCTGATACAGCTCAAGCTGTTGAGAATACCGCTGCTGAAGTGAAAAAAGACGCTCAACACTAATCGTTTTTAGTATAAAAAAGCCCCTATTGATTAGGGGCTTTTTTTTGGCTCTTAAAATCTTTTATGAAATTAAGCCTTCGTCACGCATCGCAATTTGTACAGATTGACGCTCTGCAACTTTATTGCGTAATGCAATAATGTGCTTATAAGGTGTTAAGTCATGCTCAATTGAGTTTGACCAATTTGTTAAAACAAATAGATAAGCATCTGCTGGACCAAAATTATCATTTACCAAATAATCGTAATCAGATTCAGACAAATAGTTATCGATATATTTTAAAAGACGGTCGATTTCTGCATAAGCTTTGGTTTTTTCATCGCTCGTTAACGGTGCCCCAAAGAAAACTGCATAAGCATCATGCAATTCAGAGTTCAAATAACCCAACCATTCCAATACTTTCGCACGGCCCATACCCGATGGCGGAATTAAATCCTGCTTAGGATCGTGCTGGGCAAGGAAAGGTAAAATCGCCACGTTCTCAGTTAACATTAAACCAGGGTTAATTTCTAAAGCTGGTACATATCCTTTTGGATTAATCTCGTAATAATCTGCACCTTTTTCTGTTTTATGTGTTTTTAAATTTACTCGTTCCAAGTCAAAATCAACATTAATTTCATTTAAAATAATATGTGCAGCTAAAGAACATGCGCCTGGCGAATAATATAATTTCATATCTGATCCTTGTTATCTCATATTAACGTTTTAAATTGCTTCTAGAAAACCTGCAAGGTTTGCACAATTCTTTAATTGTAAAAAAGCGTAAACTTATAAAATACTTACACCATCTAATATTCTTGAAAAATTTATTCCTTGCAAGTTGTCTTGCGTGACGATTGTTTAAAATATGATAAAACACATTTACGTCACGCAATTTTTCCATTAATTACGTTTAAAAAGCTGGCTAATCCAATTCATTAATTCAGTTAAGAAATCAAAAATACCGTTTTTCTTATCATCATCAGGCTGGCTTGAATCTTTACCATTTAAATCCAGATCAACAATTACTGGATCATGATCCGAAGAACGATAAGCATCTTCACCATAGAACAATGCCTTTTGCTCATCAGTTTTATATTCTTCGTTGTAATCTAAAACGGTTGGCTCATCTGCATTGATATGCCATGCAAAGGTTCTGACTACTTTTGGATATAGAGCTGCATCAGCAATTGCATGGTCTAAATTACCCGCTCCACCATTTCCATTGGCATCACTCGCAACACCAAACACATAGCTATATGCCTCTGCACCCTGTCCTACCTTAGCGTCGTTCAACAAAACTTTGTAGTTCGCTTTTTCAAATGACAAAATAGGTTCTTCTTTTGCGTAGCTATTCATATCCCCTACAAGTAAAGCATTTTGCTTAGGCACTTGAGTTGGATTTTTTGCTAACCACTGCACAATTTGATCAACTGCTTTCACACGAGTCGGGTTCCAACAGCCTTGACCATCTTTTTGGTCTGCATCAATAGAGCTAGCATCCACCCCACTACAGCTTTTCGATTTTAAGTGATTTGGAATAACGGTAAAGGTTTTATTACCACGAACGGCTTGGAAACTTTGCGCCAATGTTGTTCGGTTCTTGTCACCCAAATCAAGCACAACGGGTTTATTCAAAGGCTTAACACGCTTGCTGTTATAAATAATAGCAACCGCAATCGCATCACCACCTAAACGGTCTAAGTTTTCAGGAACAACGTATTTCCAATCACTACCTAAAGCACTGGTTAAATGAGCAATTGCACTGTTCGGACCATAACCATTGTTCGCAATTTCCATTAAACCATACACATCAGCATCAATCGCTTTTAATGCACTCACAATTTTACGATGCTGTTTATCAAACTCAGCTTGTGTCGTTGCACCGCGCTCCGTTGGGAAACCCGTTGCGCCATTGTCATAGTTCAAAACGTTAAATGAAGCTACGCGAATGTGATTAGCATTTTTGGTAATGACACTTTGACGCGGGTTTGTTTGAGTAATTACTTCAGGTTGATTGCGTCCAAGCACTGGTTGCACACGCCAACCATTAAAACGATATTCTAAAATACCTTCAGCATTTTTAAGTTGATAACCTGAACGTAGCGTATTAGCAGCACTAAAATTTGTCGGTAACCACGGAGTACGGTTTTGATTGTTATAGCCGTCATCAAAAATAATTTTCGACAATAAATTCTTCTGAGCAAGAGCTTTAGCTTCAGGAGATAACGCTGGATATAAATTAGTCGGAATATATAAGCGACCTAAGCTTAGAGATAATTCACCATAACGGCCATAATTGTAGTTCTCGCTTACCGTTAAAGTCTGAGGTAATTTAACCAACATACCTTGATAACGCTGCGGAGAATGAGTTGAACCACCTGTTAAGCTAGCAAATGGAAGTTCAAGGCTAATCGGCTGCACCTGATTTGCCATATTGCTATTACAAGTTTGAATATCTTGTTGTAATTGATCTAATTGCAATTGGTTTTGATAAGTTGTTAAACGACCACGCAAAATAACCTCATCGCCAACTTGTCCGCCTTTTACCGTACTACTATTTGGAATATAAACAAAAATAGCATTGCTGACATTTGCACGCGCTTTCGTATCTGGTGTCTGCACATAAAAACCAGAGAAACCATTGGCATAGCGGTAGTCGGCAGTAATTACCCCACGTACAGTATAGCTCTGGTTTTGTGCTGCGGTTGATAAATCAGCAATTGGTGTATCGGAGCTTGAACAACTCACCGTTTCAACAGGTGGCTGTGTTATTGAGCCAGATAAATTTGAAAAGTCATTTCGGTTTGTCCAAGCTGACCATGAACGGTCCAAATCAAATGCTGCAGTTGCATCAATACTTAAAGCTGAGTTCTCAGTTTCAATACGCTTAAAACTATTTCCTAAGCTCGAAACGGCTGTTCCCCATCCTGTTTCTGGTCGCTCACCAATACGCCCAAAACGGTCTACAGGCGTACCTTTATACACAAGTACAACCGCATCATCTCCATTAAAAGATAATGCAGCGATCTGATTTACTTTACTGCCAAGTTCAGCCTGCAACTCAGAACGACCTACTAAAAACTTCTGCTTACTGGTTAACGATCCTTGTAAACGGAAAGTCGCTGTTTTTGCTGTACCGCCATTATTAAATTGTTGAATTTCATAGTCGGCTAAATTAACTGTAGTCCCATCTGGATTATAAATTTCCAAACCTTTGCGGTTACTACTGCCGTCAACATATTGACTAAACATGAGCTGTGCTTGTGCCCAAGGACTATATGTAAAAGCACCAAGTGCCCCTAATAGCACAGAAAGTGTGCGTAATTGAAAAGTTTTCATGAGTAAATATGTTCATTTGAAATTTATATAGATTCTTAGATTAAATATTGAACATGACATCTACATGAAGAAAAACACCGAAACATTTGACTTGACCACATGAAGACTTAAAATACCGCATTTGAATTTCAATATTGCCAAGGTTATGTCGATCGATCAGTTAGAAACGCAAATTGCAGACTTAGACAATTTGCCTGAACACCGTGAAATTGTGACGTTTATGCGTCGTTCAGCACCACTTAATACGTCTCAACGCACGGCATTAGAACAACATCGCGATTTAATTTTGGAATATCCTGTTGGTGACTTACGTCAGCACTTCGAACATCCAGAACGTCCTTTAACTGTTGAAATCGGTTTTGGTATGGGTCGTTCATTAGTGCTTATGGCAAAAGCAAACCCTGAACGCAACTATGTGGGTATTGAAGTTCACGTACCTGGTATTGCTCAATGCCTATATGAAGCAGGTATAGCAGAAGTTAAAAACTTACGTGTACTTGATGCAGACGCGATTCAGGTTTTACGTGAAATGCCAGACAACAGCATTAACTGCGTACAACTTTACTTCCCAGACCCTTGGCAAAAGAAACGTCATTTCAAACGTCGTTTTGTTATTCACGAGCGTATGCAATTGGTTGAACAAAAACTTGAGCTTGGTGGTACATTCCACGCAGCAACAGACTGGGAACCGTATGCTGAATGGATGCTTGATATTTTAGATAACCGTCCAGATCTTGAAAACTTGGCGGGTAAAGGCAACAGCTACCCTCGTCCAGAGTGGCGCCCAGTGACTAAGTTTGAACGCCGTGGTATTGAGTCAGGTCATAAAATTAATGACTTTATCTTTAAGAAGATTAAGTAAATAATAAAAAAGGCCTAGTTTATTACTAGGCCTTTTTTATTTTAAAACCAATCCAGTGAATAAGTAGAATTAAAAATTAACTGAGTATAAAGATTTAAATGAAAATAACTTTTGAATTATTAGTTATATAAATATAATAATAACCACCATTTTAACTAGACAGAAAATAACAATGAAGCCTTTCGCATTTCTAATTTGTGTAATTGTATCAAGTGGCTGCTTTGCCTCAACTCAAGAAGACTTTGAACTTAAATATTACAAGTTAATGGAACGATACATTCAAACACAATCGGACAGAAATCAAGTCATTTCCACAGAGGCAAAAACTGAGCAAGAAGATCTAGTTAGGTCTAATAAACTCAAAACTCTAGATTGCAAAGGATGGAAAGAAAATATTGAACTTTTTGACTTTATTTTAAGTAGATTTAAAGAATATGAATCAGCCTCAGAAGAAGTTCGAATAATGGGATATACTAAAGAAAACCTAAGAGAAGATTCTGAATGGCTACGCGAACAATTAGACAAGCCAGAGAACAAATGTAAATAAACAAAATTCAAAGAACCGCCGAAATGAAGTGCGGTTTTTTATTACCTGCTAAAAGCGGATACAAACAACGTAACAACCGGATACTCATTTTGTTTCCAAGTACCAGCATCCCCCTCTTGAGGTATTTCCTTTATTCCCCCCTAAAATAAAAAGCTCTCATTCATTATAATTTTCTTTAAATGTCACTTTATCTATTCTCTAGACTTATTAATATTCATAAATCATGTTAAACATATAAAAATGAACGCTTCAACAACTAATTACTTAAACTCACGAGAAGTCAGAAAACACTATGTTAAAAATTTTAGGGCGCGAGAACTCCATCAATGTTCGCAAAGTCTTATGGCTGTGTGAAGAACTAAATCTTGAATATGAAAGAGAAGATTGGGGACGAGGCTTTCGTTCAGCACAATCACCTGAATATTTGCAATTAAATCCAAACGGTCAAATTCCTGTTGTTATAGATGGCGATTTAGTCCTTTGGCAATCCAACAGTATTATCCGTTATTTGACCAATGCTTACGATAAAGAACATCAGCTTTACCCTACTCAAGCGAAAGAAAGATTCTTTGTTGACCAGTGGATTGATTGGCAAGCAATCGAGCTGAATAACAGCTGGACTTATACAATTATGTCTCTGTTGAGACATTCACCAGATCATCAAGATCCAAACTTATTACAACAAGGTATTGATGACTGGAATCATCATATGCAGATTCTCGATCAACAACTCGCAAAAACTCAGGCCTATGTTGCTGGTTCACAATTTAGCTTGGCCGATATTCCAATTGGCCTGTCTGTACAACGTTGGAAAGCCACTCCTTTTGACCATCCAACGCTTAAGCATGTTGACCAATATTTTGAACGTTTAAATCAACGTGCGGGTTTCTTAAAATGGGGTAATAACGGCGAACCTTAATTTTTAAATAAGCTTTAAACCGAGTGATGGCGCTTCACGATGCCATCACTTAAAATTTGATAGACCTGTTTTAAGTCATCTTGATTTGCTTGAGCCAATAAGCCTTGATGCATTGTCAAGATATTTTGATCCCCCCTTACGGCAGGCCCTGTTTGCATTTGCTTTGGATCATTTTCAGTCGCTTTTTTTGCTGTTTCCAAAATTAAAGGATAGAGCAAACTAAAGTCGACCTGCTCTTTATCTACTACCTGCTTTGCCATATCAAAACAATAGTTACTAAAATTACAGGCAAATACTGCTGCTAAATGCAAAGTTAAACGCTGTTTTGAGGTGTATTGATATACTCGATTACTTAGGCTATTTGCTAAATCTGAAAGTAGTTTTTGATCGGTATCTGTTACCGCTTCAACAAATAATGGTGTGGCTTGCCAATCGACGTCTCTTTCAAGACTGAAAGTTTGCAAAGGATAAAATACCCCTGCTTTTGTATGTACCTGACTGATGACTTCAATATCAGTACTACCCGAAGTATGGACAATAAGTGTATCAGGAAAGAATTCATGAACTTGTTTTACAAGATCTGCAATTGCACTGTCTGAAACCGCTAAAATGATAAGATCAGTTGATTGGAATTGTTGAAGTGACTGACATGCTTTTGCCTGAAACTGCTCTGCAAACTTTTGAGTCTTCTCAAAATCACGCGCATAGACTTGTATGATGTGATGACCTTGAGCCAACAATACCTTTGCTAAATGAAAGGCAACTCGCCCACTTCCAACCAAACTGATTTTCATATCAATCCAACACTATTTGTTCCAACAAAAAAGCTTCTCAAAATGAGAAGCTTTTTTCAAATTAAAATATCTAATTTTTCATACATCAGAATATTATTGAGCTACTGAAAACTCAATACGACGGTTTTTAAAGCGTCCTTCTTCTGTCGTGTTCTCTGCAACAGGCTGATCAGAGCCATGACCTTGTGCAACTAATTTAGACCCGTCTACACCTTTAGATGTTAAATAGTCGACTACTGCTTGAGCACGGCGTTGTGATAAAGCTTTATTTGCTGCTGCATTACCCGTCGAGTCAGTGTGACCACCCACATTTAATTTCACACCACTGACTTTATTTAAAAGTGTTGCAGCTTGATCAAGAATAGCTTTGTTGTCTGCTGGAATATCGCTTGAGCCACTCGCAAAGTTAATGATTTGCAAGTTAAGTGCTTTTACTAATGCATTTACATCGACATTATTCGGATCAATTGAGCCTAGAGCAGTTTGCGAAGCAGTTAAGCTATTGCTTACAGATTGCTCAGCTGTTTCTGGTGCAGTAGAAACAACTTCAGTGTGAGGAACAAGAGCTTTTACTTTTGCGGTTAATGCTGCTAACGCTGCTGCATCACCTGCTTTCAAAGTAATTTTGTCACCTATCCATTCTAAAGATGCATTTGGCACACCTTTTAAGGCAACAAGCACGCCAGCAAGTGCATCTTTATCTGTAAATCCAGCTGCATATGTTTGACTAGTATCAACGTTACAATCTTGAGTTGATGAGAAAACCTGTTTAACTTGAGTTTGTAGGGTTGCTAAGAATCCTTGATCGCCAATACCTGCCTGACACTGGCTAACAGCACCTTTATCATCTGTGCTTAAGGTTAAACTCGCAGGTGCAGCTGCGGTAGTAGCCTCAACACCACTGGCAGCCGTTGGTTCAGGTGCTGGTACAGCTTCTTTATGCTGGCAAGAACGCCATAACCAAGCAATGATAAGGCCCAAAATAATTAAGGCAATAATAGGGAGGAACCCACGAGATTTGCCTGTTTTTTCACTGGCTGCAGCTAATGGTGGGGCTGCTGAAGTTGCATGGGGAACTGAAGATAAACCTGCACCAAGTCCTAAAGGAGCTAATAGACCCACTGCCCATCCCGGCAAATGCGAACGAATAGTATCTGCGTGCTGGCGCAAATAATTTACAATACTCTGTTGATCATTTCCGGCAACGTCTGAAATTGCATTGAGGCTAGGTTTAATCGCGCTATTGAGTGTACTTTCTATTTCATTATTTGGTGCCGTACCGCTTAAGTGAGTAAGTACAGTATTCTTGATTTGGTCATTATGAGAAAAAAGGTCTGATAATGAGGGAGCCAAACTGTTTTTTAATTGTCCAATAAGATCAGGTTTAGCAGCTAATAGTGAAAGCAAAATTGGATAAAACTTAGATAAAGCATTCGATTTTTCGCCTAGGTATCCATCCTGATTATCTAATATTGTTGATGATACTTTTTCTTTAAGCAGTTCTATAGGGTTTATCGACATTGGTTATTCTCCCGAATTTTATACGTCGTAACCAGCAACTTTTGATTATTCAAATACTTCTCTTTGCTGATAGTTTTTTATTCTAATGTGCGCTCAATCTTTTGTTGTTTTTTAAATAATTTATATACAAATTTCCATCTAGTATTTACAAAACAGGCAGATCTTATTGATCTACCTGTTTATATTTTAAATTTACTTTAAATACCCGTTTTATCAGTTAGCAAAAGTTTGAAGTACTTTACCGGTAAGGTTTTGACCCAGTAATGGAGTATTTTTCCCTTGTGATAAAATTGTGTCTTTGCTTACTGTCCAGTTTAATTCAGGATCGACTAATACCCATCCTGCTTCATCTTCCCAACGCGTAGTCATATTGGCAACCTGCGCAGGTACGCTAGTCACTTTTTCAACCCACTCTAAAGGTTCAAATAAACCTTCATTAATGAGCTGAATGCCTAAAGATACATAAGTATCAAAAGCAGTAATGCCCGGTTGAGTTTCAGCAAATGGTGCCATTTTTGCTGAACTGCTTAAAGGCTCATGATGCGTACAAATTGCATCAATCACGCCTTCTTTTAAGCCTTGACGTAAAAGTTCTTTATCTTGCTCAGAACGTAATGGCGGACGAACATGCGCAAGTGAATTGAAACCATCAGTTAAGTGTTCAGTTAAATGCAACTGATGCATTGCTACATCGGCAGTCACAGGTAAACCTTTTGCTTTTGCTGCGCGGATTAATTCAACCGATGCACCGCAAGATAACAAACCAAAGTGAGCTTTTACGCCAGTTGCTTCAATCATAAGCAAATACTTTGCAATTGCTACAGTTTCAGCAATTGCAGGAATCATCGGCAAACCTTGGCGAGAAGCAATAAAGCCTTCGTGTGCACATCCATCTTTAGCAATCTGTGGCTCTTCAGCATAAAATACGACTGTTAAACCAAGACCCGCTGCATATTCCAAGGTACGAATAACTACATCATCATTTTCAAAAGCGGCATTCGCATTAGAAACAGCAGTACAACCACCTTTTTTCAGGCCCGCCATATTTGCTGGTTGCTTACCATTTAAACCTTGGGTCTGAGCACCAATGATATGCATGTGAATGCCACCATCATGCCAAGCCTTTTCAATCAAGCCATGAATGAGAGCACCATTGTCTTGTACAATCGGCTTTGAATCAGGTGGTGTAATCACATGCAAAATACCATTGGCACGTGCTGCCTTACCTTCCGATTTCAATGTCCCATGTTGCTGTTGACCCGGTTCACGCAAACGCGCGCACAAATCAACCATGGTTGGCATTAACCATTTACCTTGGCCATCAATGGTTTGCTCAACTTGCTCAACTGGAGCAACCAACTTGCCATTTTCAATATATACAGTTTGTACGCTGTCTGTTTTTTGGATTGGGTCTAACACACGTACATTTTCAATTTTTACAATACTCATGTGATCCATTCCTTACAACGTAATCGCTTCAATTAAACCTTGCTCTTGGAGTTGGCCTTGCATCGATAACGCCAATACGGCCATACGAACTGCAATACCATTGGTTACTTGTTTCAAAATAACCGACTGATCTCCATCAGCAACACTTGAATCAATTTCTACACCACGGTTCATTGGTCCAGGATGCATCACAATGCAATCTGGTTTAGCTAAACCAAGACGTTCTTTGTTTAAACCATACATTCTGTAAAATTCAGACTGTGAAGATAACGCTGGAGAGTCAATACGTTCGTTTTGAATACGTAAAGCAATAATCACATCACAATCGGTAATGCCTTCATCCATCTTGTTAAACAAGCGAACGTGCTCGCCATATTCCGAAAAGCCCACTGGCAATAATGTATTCGGTGCAATCACACGAATGTCTTTACAACCTAGAGTTTGTAATGCAGCTACATCCGAACGTGCTACACGAGAGTGTTTAATGTCCCCGATAATAGCAACGCTTAAATCTTCAAATGGTTTTTTAGTTTCACGGCGAATGGTGAGCATATCAAGCATCGCTTGCGTTGGATGAGCGTGACGCCCATCCCCTGCATTAATAATCGCGACCTTTGGACATACATCTTTAGCAATGAAATGTGCAGCACCCGAAGATGAATGGCGAACAACAAAGATATCCGCTGCCATTGCTTCAAGGTTCCAGAGCGTATCGCGCAGAGTTTCACCTTTTGAAGTACTTGAACGTGCAATATCAATGTTCAGTACATTGGCAGACAAACGTTTTGCTGCTGCTTCAAAAGTAGTACGGGTACGTGTGGAGTTTTCAAAGAAGAGATTCATAACCGTCAATCCCTCTAAGAGCGGACGGTTAATTAAATTATTATTATCATCTAAAAAGCTTTGTGCGGTATCTAAAATCTTGGTGAGGTTTTCTTTTGAAAGTCCCTCAATCGTTAAAAAATGTTTTAAATTTCCGTCTTGATTGAGCTGAACCTGGCTCGGTTGATGCAACGCTGCAATATGCATAATGGATTCCTATGGGTCGAATCGCGAAAACGTGCATAGTGTAGCTGAATTCCGCTCTTTTCGCAGAAGAACTTTACAGAATAAGGCCCTAAATTGACCAGAAAATTTAGAACCTTATTGGCAATTACCTTAATGCACCAATGTAATGGTGCGGAACTTGAGCCCGATAAATATCCTCAGCGGTAATTTCCGTCTCTTCATCGACTTTAACAACAGCAATTTTTTCTTTTTGAGAAGGCTCTGGTATTGTATCAACCAACGATTTCAATCGCTCAACACTTCGTTTTAATTCGTCATCCTCTGTTTCTAGTGCCAGCGCAATGACATATTTTGCATAATCTTTATTTTGGACAACGTACATTGCATCAATTACTCGCCCCGTCACCCTACGCATGCGTACATATATTTGTGTCGCTACTGAGAAAGCATCCGCATTAGCAATAAAACCATTCCCCATCATGTCTTTCATTTATAATTACCCCATCAATTTAAAATAATAAAATGGTTAAAAACTGGCTATGTTTGTTAATTAAATAACCATTGATAGGATTGAGTTAGCAAAATACATACCACTTTAATTGTTTTAATCTTTAAAAATCAGTTTATTGGTTGGATTATGATAGGTTGCAATAATTTAAAAACCTTTACACATCAAAATAAGTTAAACTTTGCATCGTTAATATTTATATGTTTTGGTCAATCGAGTTTATGAATACCTCTTTACGTTTAAACCACTATTGGATTACTTGTGCTGATGGTTTAGAAGCCCTCTTACAAGAAGAAATAGAACAGCTTGGCACCAAAGTGACAGAACGTAAAGCAGGACGTTTAATCATTGAAGGAACGCTTGAACATGCTTACCGCATCTGTATGTGGTCGCGTCTTGCTTCTCGTGTTTTACTTCCGATTCATACTTATGAACTTGAACATACACACGATGCACGTGATGTAGCAGAAGAGCTTTATGAAGGTGCGATTAGCTTTGATTGGTCACTTATTTTTGCACCACAAAGTACCTTCGCTATTCGCTTACATGCTGAACGTGAAATTAAGGTTAACACTCAATTTGCAACACTTAGAGCAAAAGATGGTGTTGTAGATTCCTTTATGGAAGCTGTAGGTCGTCGTCCGAGCATTGATACTAAACAACCAGAAATTACGTTGTATGTTTTAGCAGGTAAAACTGAGCATACATATTGCCTAGATTTATCAGGTGATTCATTACATAAACGTGGTTACCGTCGTTATATGACGGATGCACCAATTAAAGAAAACCTTGCTGCGGCAATTTTACAAAAAGCTCAGCTTCAACAACGTAAGCCAGAGATTGTGCTCGACCCGATGTGCGGTTCAGGTACATTTATTATTGAAGCATTAATGATTTTGACTGACCGTGCACCAGGCCTTGTTCGCCGTTTTGGTTTTAATGGTTGGCATGGTCATGACCGCGAGCTTTGGCTTTCACTCAAAGCTGAAGCAGCAGAACGTCATGAAAAGGCGCTTGAATTACCTTTACCTAAGTTTTATGCCTACGATGCAGACTGGGAAGCTGTAAAAGCCACCCGTGAAAATATTATTGCGGCAGGCTTTGAAAAACAGTTAGGCCAAATTCAAATTGAAGAACGTACTTTAGCGGACTGGCCTGATTTTTCAGCTGAAGGCAAAACTGCATTTATTGTGACTAACCCTCCATATGGTGAACGTTTAGGTGATAAAGCATCTAACCGCTCTCTTTACTTAGGTTTATCTGCGCTTTTACAAAAACATTTTCCGAATCAATATGCAGCAATTATTGCAGCTCAAATTGAACAAGCCGATGTTTTAGCGTTTGAAGCACCTGAAACTTTACGTTTAATGAATGGTAAGTTACCGATTTACATTCGTTTTGGTTCAATTAAGCCAGAAAAAGTAACTCAGCCATTCTTAGCAACTTGGCAAGCTCAACCTATTGAAATGGAAGAAGCTCAAGATTTTGCTAATCGTTTGCAAAAAAATATGACTGCCTTGAAAAAATGGGCAACGAAAGAAAATGTTTATTGCTTACGTTTGTATGATGCAGACTTACCTGACTTTAATGTCGCTGTTGACTTATACGGCGATCGCTTACATGTTCAGGAATATGCACCACCAAAAACGATCGATCCTGAAAAAGCAAAAAAACGTTTTAACTTAGCACTCGCTGCAATTCGTGCTGTTACCGGTCTAAACCGCGATGCCATATTTATTAAGACACGTGCACGCCAAACTGGTACAAATCAATATACGAAACAAAGTACAGCTTCAAAACGTTTTATCGTTCAGGAAGGTAAAGCTAAAATTTTAGTTAACCTGACAGATTACCTAGATACAGGTTTATTTCTTGACCACCGTCAAATGCGTTTACGTATTGCTCAAGAAGCTCGTGGTAAGCACTTCTTGAACTTATATAGCTATACCTCTACAGCAAGCTTACATGCTGCTTTAGGCGGTGCTGCAAGTACGACAAGTGTAGACTTATCTAATACCTACTTAAGCTGGTCAAAAGAAAACTTCGTTTTAAATGGCCTGACTGTAGATCACGCAGATGAACAGCACATGTTCTTTGCGAGTGACTGTTTTGAGTGGTTAAAAGAAGGTCACGAACAATATGACCTTATTTTTATCGATCCACCGACATTCTCAAACTCTAAAAAGTTCTACGGTACTTTCGACGTCCAACGTGACCATGTTTCACTCATTAAACGTGCAATGAATCGTTTAAACAGTGAAGGAACGCTTTATTTCTCAAACAACTATCGTGGTTTTGAGATGGACGAAGAGATCGAAGCTATTTTTCAGGTTGAAGAAATCACTTCTGAAACTATTGGCCCTGATTTTAAACGTAATCAAAAAATCCACCGTGCATGGAAAATCCAGCATCCTGGCCTAGATCAATATTAATAAGACTAGAGGTTATTATTACTTCACGGTAATAATAACCTCGCCATGAACATTTTTTGATTCAAAATCATATTTGGTAAATCGGTCTGCTCTTTCCGGTAATGCCATCATTTCTAGTTTCTTCTTTTCCTTACTATCGATAACATGATTTTGTTTTTGTTCTTGATAAGGTGAAAGTACACTTGTTCTAAGTGCATCCCATCGAACTTGTTGTAAATAATTATCCCCTAACACCTGACGTGCTTGTTGTTGTTCTATCATTGGTTTCTTAGCATCGTCTTGAGCTTTCGCAATAATCACAGGTAAAGCTGCATTTACTGCCCCTGTTTGTGTTGCTAAGGCCCCTTCACTTAGAGGCTGTGCAGCCCATACATTGATGGGTATTAGCGAAATAAAACCTAAAATACACAGCGCAGGTCCTTGTTTATTGTTCATTGCATTTATCCTAAATTGTTATTGTTCGTTATATCGAACAAAATTAACAATTTTTTAAACATGTCGCAATGTTATAAATAGACTTCCCGACAATTAACATTGATCATTTTAAAACCTGAACTATTACACAAGCATTTAGTGAATATTCAAGTTGTTTTATAGATTTTTATCTCAGACTTGTACGACACTGCTAAATCACTTACTGTAATTTTATAATTTATCTGTAAATTGATTTTATTTATAAATAAACACCATTCGAGGTGAAATAATGCTTCAGTAGTGCTGCCAACTATTAGAAGATCGCCAGCTCAAAATTGCTTTTATTGAGAGTGCGAGTTCGGGTTATTTAACAAGTCAGTTTTCTATTCATAAAAATAGTGGTGCAGATATTTTACTAGGTGGCTTAGTTAGCTACGACCCAAGCATTAAAATTAGTATTTTAAATATCGATCCAAAGTTAATAGAGACTTACACAGCAGAGTCACCGCAAGTCACAGAGGAAATGTGTAGGCTGGGTCAAAGCTTATTTCAACAAGCTGATATTATTGTCAGTTGTACTGGGCTATTAAAATCTGGCGGAAGTGAAACCCCAGAAAAACCTGTGGGCACCTTTTTTATTTGCATTTCTTACCAACAGCATATTTATCATTATCGTTATTTTTTATCTGGTCACTCAGAACAAAAGTTAAAGACATTAACTCAGAAAGTTTCAGATGCCATAATTGCTTTACTCACATCAACCTTAAAAACTGATTCAACATAAAAAAAGAGAATATGTTTCCATATTCTCTTTTCGGTTTTAGCAGAAAAAGCTTAGCTGAGTTTCATTTTATCGAAGACTAAATGCCCATTTTCGCCTTTAACTAGAATAGTATCACCTGCGACAAAATCACCCGACAAGATTTTTTGTGCTAATGTGTTTTCAATCTGTTGTTGAATCGCACGTTTCAATGGACGCGCGCCATAGACAGGATCGAAACCAGCATCAATCAATAAATCAAAAGCGGTATCATCTACAGTTAGACTCATGTCACGATCAACAAGACGCGAACGTAATCGATCCAACTGAATATCGGCAATACCACGAATTTGTGCTTTTTTGAGTGAATGGAAAATCACAAGCTCATCAATCCGGTTAATAAATTCCGGACGGAAATGCTGACTTACCGCATTCATTACAATGGTACGCACTTCATCATCAGTTGCACCCTCACCTAGCTCACGTACATCTTGTGAACCCAAGTTCGAAGTCATCACAATTACCGTATTTTTAAAGTCCACTACTCGACCTTGTGAATCGGTTAAGCGGCCATCGTCCAATACCTGGAGCAAGATATTGAATACATCTGGATGTGCTTTTTCAACCTCATCAAACAACACCACGCTATATGGCTTACGGCGAACAGCTTCGGTTAAAACACCGCCTTCTTCATAACCGACATATCCTGGAGGTGCACCAACCAAACGGCTAACAGAGTGTTTTTCCATGAATTCACTCATGTCGATACGAATCATGGCATCATCACTGTCAAACAAGAAGTTAGCAAGTGCTTTAGTCAACTCAGTTTTACCAACACCTGTTGGACCCAAGAACAAGAATGATCCACTAGGTCGATTCGGGTCAGACAAACCGGCACGTGAACGGCGTACTGCATTCGACACTGCAACAACTGCTTCATCTTGCCCTACAACACGGTCATGTAAAAACTCTTCCATATTAAGGAGTTTTTCACGCTCGCCTTGCATCATTTTAGCAACCGGGATACCTGTCGCAGCACTAACAACTTCGGCAATTTCATTTTCAGTTACTTTAGTACGAATGAGTTTTGGCTCTTCGTTCTCTTCTGCAACTTCATCTTGCTCCAGTTGTTTTTGCAACTCTGGAATTACGCCATACTGTAAACGTGCTGCCTCAGCCAAATCACCTTCACGCTGAGCTTTCTCAAAAGCAATACGTGCTTTATCAAGTTCCACCTGAGCCTGTTTAGTACCTTCTACCAAAGTTTTTTCAGACTTCCAGATTTCTTCAAGATCGTTGTATTCTTTCTCGACTTCAGCAATCTGTTTTTCAAGATGAGTGACTTCAGCTTTACTGCCGACATCTTCATCTTTTTTCACAGCTTCCAATTGCATTTTCAACTGGATTAAACGGCGATCGAGCTTATCAAGTGCTTCAGGTTTAGAGTCAATCTCCATTTTAATACGAGAAGCTGCCTCATCAATCAAATCAATTGCCTTGTCTGGTAATTGACGATCAGTGATGTAACGATGAGACATTTTCGCCGCAGCAATAATCGCAGAGTCTAAAATTTGCACACCATGGTGAGTGGCATATTTTTCTTTAAGTCCACGTAAAATTGCAATCGTATCTTCAACACTTGGCTCATCAACCAGTACTTTCTGGAAACGACGCTCTAAAGCTGCATCTTTTTCAATATATTGACGATATTCATCTAAGGTCGTCGCACCCACACAGCGCAATTCACCACGAGCCAACGCAGGTTTTAACATATTACCTGCATCCATCGCGCCATCACCTTTACCTGCACCTACGAGTGTATGTAACTCATCAATAAACAGGATGATTTCGCCTTCGTGTTTTGCCAAGTCTTTTAGAACAGCTTTTAAACGTTCTTCAAACTCACCACGATATTTAGCACCAGCCAGTAATGAACCTAAGTCGAGGGATAAAACACGTTTATTTTTTAATCCCTCTGGCACTTCACCATTCACAATACGCTGTGCCAAACCTTCAACAATAGCGGTTTTACCTACACCCGGCTCACCAATAAGAACAGGGTTGTTTTTGGTACGACGCGATAACACCTGAATGGTACGGCGAATTTCATCGTCACGCCCAATGACAGGATCAAGTTTTCCAGATAAAGCACGCTCTGTTAAATCAATCGTATATTTATTAAGTGAGTCACGTTGGTCTTCGTGATTATTACTCATGACTTTGTCATTACCTCGAATATGTTCAATTACTTTGCGTAAGCTGTCGGGAGTTACACCTACCGCACTTAAAATATTTTTAGTTTCGCCTGTCTCTGCCAAACCTAATAAAACCCAGTCAGTTGATAAAAATTCATCACCTGCCTTTTGCGCATATCTGTCTGCCAAATTAAGCGCTTTAACGGCTTCTGGGTTTAAGTTGACATCACCCGTTGGGTTGGCAATTGTCGGCGCATCTTTTATAGCCTGTTCAAGTTTTTGTTTAAGTTCAGGTAACCGTGCACCTGCTTGTTGCAACAAACTAATATTTGATGGCTCTTCTAACAAGGTAGACAAAATATGAATACCTGCGATAGCGGTATGGTCTTTACCCATCGCTAAAGATTGAGCATCTGAGAGGGCTTGCTGCAAGCGGTTTGTAAATTTCTCAAAACGCATTCTTGTTATTCCTCACAACAAATTTGTACTTGTCTAATAGATGGGAACACTTCTTCGAATTTCAAATAAATTTTTATATATTTTTCATAATGTTATAAAAATAACAGTGAGTAAAACTCCATTATAATATGGGATTGTTTTGTATATATTTCAAGTACAGTTCAGCTACATTTTATTAAAATGCTTGAATATTTAGATTCATGCTTATTCTTATTACGCTTTTCACAAAGTCTTCATTGAGAATTTAGTGATTAAGCTTTAGTTTATCTTGCTAGTTTCCTACTCGTTTTGAAATGAAAAATGCACTTTAAACATATTATATTAACAACAACTTGTCTTTTTACTTCGGCACTGGCAATCGCTCAGCTCCCACAAGACTCCAGACGACCTGGTGGAATTGCAGTTGTTCCTCTAAGTACTGATATTACTCAGGTCACTTTTCAACAAAAGCCTGTTTTAATTAGCCAAGAAGGTCAGCAGCGTTATGCCGTGCTTGGCATTCCATTATCTACTCCAATCGGCAGTATTCAACTCGACACAAATAAAGCCCCGATTCAAATAGAAGTTAAGTCTTATCCTTACGCAGAACAACGGATTAAAGTCACGAACCAAGATTATGTGAACCCTAACCAAAGTCAATTAGACCGCTACGCTCAAGAAGCAAAAGAACAAAATGATGTGTATACCTCATTTACACAGAGCTCATGGCAAACCCTACCCACATTTATACGCCCGACTTCAGGGAAATTTAGCAACTCTTTTGGAAGAAAGCGCTTTTTCAATGGCGAGGAACGCGCGCCTCACTCAGGTTTAGATATTCCTGCGCCAGTAGGACAAAAAGTTGTTGCTCCGGCAGATGGTGTTGTTATCCAAACTGGATCTTATTTTTTTAATGGACAAACCGTGTTGATTGATCATGGCCAAGGCTTAGTCAGCATGTTCTGCCATTTAAGCGCAATTAAAGTAGAGAAAGGCCAACATATCCGCCAAGGAGAAACGTTAGGTTTAGTAGGCAAAACAGGACGCGTGACAGGCCCTCATCTGCATTGGGGCATGAGCCTTAATAATGCTCGGGTAGATCCTCAGCTTTTTTTAATTTAGCTCGTTAATTTAAAGCTTTACGAAAATACTTTGGCGCTTCGATATAGCCTTCTCTTAGGTAAAATTGATGTGCCAAAGGTCTTTGCATTCCTGAATGCAGTTCCATTCGATCACACCCTCGGCGTCTGGCTTGTTGCTCAGCCTCCTTTACGAGTAAATGCCCTACACCTTTGCTACGCATATTCTCATCAACACACAGATAGCATATTTTGGCAAAGTCACCTTGTAAGGCAATTTGCGGAATAAAGTAGAGAGATAAAAAACCATAAATTTTACCCCTCTCTTCAGCAACTAAAATTTGTGAATTAGAGTCATTATGGAGTATCTCAAATTTTTCTTGAATAAGAGCAAGAGGCTGTGGGTATCCCATCTGTTTAAGTAGATCACATATGGCTTGAGTATCTTCTGATTTAGCAGAACGAATATTCACCTTTCTTCTCTCTATTATTTTTTAGTTATTTTTGACAATAAAAAAAGCCAACTCTCATGTCAGCTTTTTTTTTAATTTCTAGCTATCAAAAAATGCCTTATTCCGCTTCAATAATTTCGAAGTCATGTGTAATTTCAACACCACCATCGGAAAGCATTTTACTTGCTGAACAATATTTCTCGGCAGACAATTCAACTGCTTTTGCAACCTGCTTTTCTTTCACAGCTTTACCAGTTACCACAAAATGTAAGTGGATTTTAGTAAACACAGCCGGAATTGCGTCAGCGCGCTCAGCTTTTAAATTACATACAACATTCGTCACATCTTGGCGAGATTTCTTTAAAATAGTCACAATATCAAACGAAGCACACCCACCAAGTCCCATTAATATCAATTCCATAGGACGTGGACCACGGTTTTCACCACCATACTCAGGTGAGCCGTCCATGATGACACTATGCCCACTATCCGATTTCGCTTCAAAAGCAACATTCTCTAGCCAATGTACACTTGTTTGCATTGCAACTACCCAAAAAAAATTATAAATTTAAGCAGGGTCTGTTGACATTTCATCTATGGATTGCGTTATAGCTAAAAATTAATCCAAATAAGACGCAAAACCCAGACAATGGCAATCCTTTGTCCAGTTTTGTAATAAAGTTTGTGAAATTTCAGCCATAATCTGAGTTGCAATTAAAGCAGCGCAGGCATAGCGCAAGACCAAGTTATTTTGTACGTTCCGTTGTTAAGATCTATTTTATTTAGAATGGCTAAATTTCATAGTTCTTATTTGGTACGTCTAAAAGAATTGTCTTATGTTGCAACCATCTGTGAAATGTCAACAGGCCCTTGTTTTGTACACTAACATAAAATGAGTTGATAAGGAATTTCATCTCTTCTGTGTAATAGCTCATCTCGAGCTTGTGTGAATTGTTTACCCTATTCGGAACATATTAAGCATGACTTCAAATTTTTCACAACTCAGCACAGATGCTTTATCTCCGGGGCAACTACCTGAATCCGTTAAAGCATTGTTAAAACGTGCTCACATCAACAGATATCCAAAACGAACCACAATTGTTGATGCCGGAACAGAGTCAAAATCTTTATATTTAATTTTAAAAGGCTCAGTTTCAATTATTTTGCGTGAAGATGATGAACGTGAAATTGTTGTTGCGTATTTAAATCCGGGCGATTTCTTTGGGGAAATGGGGCTTTTCGAACCGAACCCTCAACGTACAGCCGAAGTTCGAACTCGTGATGTCTGTGAAATTGCAGAGATCTCTTATGACAACTTCCACGAACTTAGCAAACAATACCCAGACTTAAGCTATGCTGTTTTTGCACAATTAGTTCGCCGTCTAAAAAATACGACTCGTAAAATGACAGATCTTGCGTTCATTGATGTGTCTGGCCGTATTGCACGTTGTTTAATCGATCTATCTTCTCAACCAGAAGCAATGATTTTGCCAAACGGTCGTCAAATTCGCATTACTCGTCAAGAAATTGGCCGTATTGTTGGATGTTCACGTGAGATGGTTGGTCGTGTACTCAAAACCTTAGAAGATCAAGGTATGATCCAAACTGATGGTAAAGCGATTCTTATTTTTGATGCATCATTAGAAGAAAACACTGTTTCTGATGATGACTACGACGATGAAGAATAATATTCATTAAATTTTTAATAAAAAGCAAACTTCGGTTTGCTTTTTTTATATGCAACAATGAGTTAATACACAAAACTTACAAACTATTCTAATTTTATGATTTAAGTTGAATACATATTCTCCGTTATGCTAACTCAAAATTTCCAAGGATTCCGCTGTATGCAATTTAACCCACTTAGTCGCACAGGCCTTAAACTTCCAGAAATTTGTTTAGGCACCATGACATTTGGTGAGCAAAACTCCCAACAAGAAGCTTTTGAACAACTCAATTACGCCTTGGCACATGGTTTATATTTTTGGGATACGGCAGAGATGTATTCCGTTCCACCAAAACCTGAAACCTATGGAGCAACTGAAACGATTATTGGCAATTGGTTTGCCCAGCATGGACAACGTGATAAAGTCTTTCTCGCATCTAAAATTGCAGGTCCGGGCTTTGGAGGAACACACATCCGAGAAGGCAATACACGCTTTAACAGTGACCATATTGCCAAAGCTCTAGATGGATCACTTAAACGCCTCCAAACGGACTATATCGACCTTTATCAACTGCATTGGCCTGAACGTCATACCAACTTTTTTGGTACGCTCGCTTATGGCAATCAGCAAGCTGAAAATGATTACGACACAACACCTCTAGAAGAAACATTACTCGCTCTACAAGAAGAGATTAATCGCGGGCGCATTCGCTATATTGGTTTATCAAATGAAACCCCGTGGGGCACCATGAAGTTTTTATATTTGGCCGAAAAGCTAGGTGTCAGTAAATTCGTAAGTGTTCAAAACCCTTATAGTCTTCTTAACCGTACTTATGAAATAGGTATGTCAGAGATTGCTAAATATGAGGATGTCGGCTTGCTCGCCTACTCTCCTCTGGCTTTTGGTTACCTAACTGGCAAGTTTAGAAATGGTG
Source organism: Acinetobacter sp. AOR43_HL (assembly GCF_027854635.1). Lineage (NCBI taxonomy): Bacteria > Pseudomonadati > Pseudomonadota > Gammaproteobacteria > Moraxellales > Moraxellaceae > Acinetobacter > Acinetobacter sp. AOR43_HL. Next base: position 38,440 of record NZ_JAKTHX010000037.1, on the reverse strand, counting down.
CACGTCCCGCTAATGCTCGTGTGACACTATTCCCTCGCTTTAGCCGCTACAGTAACCCTCAAAGTGAGTGGGCGACTGAACAATATGCACAGCTAGCAGAAAAGCATGGACTAAGCTTAACTCAGATGGCCTTAGCTTTTATTAAACAACAATTCTTTGTGACCAGCACAATTATTGGTGCCACTAATTTAGATCAACTAAAAGAAAATATTCAGGCATTTGAGATTGAATTACCAAGTGAAGTTCTAAAAGGTATTGAGGCCATCCATACCCAACAACCCAACCCTGCTCCTTAAATAAAAAACGGATGCTTAAGCATCCGTTTTCTTTATCTATATAAAATTTACATCTTATTTGCGGCTATTATAAACTGCCATTGCCGCAGGTAAGTTTTTACGCATATCACCAATACGTTGTGAGTTAGATGGGTGAGTAGACAAGAATGATGAACCACCGCCACCTTCAAGCTTATTCATTTTTTCCCAAAGTGTAATCGCTGCATTTGGATTATAGCCTGCGCGCGCCATCAACATTAAACCACCTTGGTCAGCACGACTTTCCAAGCTACGAGAATATGGTAAGCCCACACCCACTTGTGTACCTAACTGAGCGGCAGCAGTACCAAGCTGGCCTACGTTATTACCCGCATAGCTTAAACCGATGCCTAGAGCTAAATCAGTTAAAGCTTGTGCACCGATTTTACTTTTTGCATGCTCTTCTAAAGCATGTGTCATTTCATGTCCCATAACAGCTGCAATTTCAGCATCTGTCAGGTTCAATTTATTCACAATACCTGTATAGAACACTACCTTGCCACCAGGTGCAACGTAAGCATTAATCGTATCTGATTTCAACACCGCTAACTGCCAGCTAAATGGTTGACCAGTCTGATTCATCTGGTTGGCAAATGGTTTTAAACGGTTGAATACAGCATTAATACGGTTATATGTACTAGAGCTTGTATCGAGAGCACCCTTACCACGTGCTTCCTGCACCATCTTATTAAAACCTTGAGCAGATTGAGCATTTAAGGTTGCAGTATCTGCACCAGCCATGTCCGCTACTGTTGCACAGCCAGAAATGGTCATCACACTTGCTGCACACAAGCTTAAAAAGAGTTTTTTATTCATAACACGGATCACCTAAATCGATAAAAAGCTGTTTATTCTTTTGCACTTATTATAAGAAATACCACTCATGCTTTGAATGTCTCATTTCTTCATGATCATAGTATTTATGTAACGATCAAGTAGATAAAGTCATCAAATAAATCCAGAAAATTAAACAGATTACATTTAAACCCAGATAAACATGACTTAAGGTTTTAACTTTCTCTTCAAGATTAGGACTTTCCCGTTTCCAGAGTAAATAACTATTTTGTATGAGTACAACAGGAATTAACACACATGCGAACAAAACCGACAAACTCATAAAAGCGGTCATAAAGAAATCTTCATGATATTCCTGTCCATAAATAACCAACATCGCCAGCGTGGGTGAACCACCAATAGCAAATAAAAAAGAATAAAAAATTGTTTTTGAAATAGTTGGTTGCAGCTTCATCCTGAGCCCATCCTTCCTTATCTATATATAACGTTTTAATCTGAATCTAATAAAACGAAAACTGCACTTTAGTCGGGTATAAAAAAAGCCCCCTTTCAGGAGGCCTTTTTAATCTTTGCTAATTAAGCAGAGAATGGATGACGTAAAACAATTGTTTCTGCACGATCTGGACCAGTTGAAACGATATCAATCGGACATTCGATTAATTGTTCAATACGCTTAACATAAGCCAAAGCATTTGCTGGTAATTGATCGATACTCGTTAAACCAACAGTCGACTCGCTCCAACCAGGCATAGTTTCATAGATTGGCTTCAAGCATTCAAAAGAAACCGCATCTGAAGAACCGACACAACCTGAATCTGTATTTTCATAACCTACACAGATTTTTACTTCTTCCAAACCATCTAAAACGTCAAGTTTAGTTAAGCAAATACCTGAAAGTGAGTTTACATCTACAGAACGGCGAAGAATTTCAGCATCAAACCAACCACAACGACGTTGACGGCCAGTAGAAGCACCAAATTCATGACCAACTGTACCTAGGTGTTTACCAATTGGGTCACCAGAATCAGCAGCTGCATCGTAAACTAATTCAGTTGGGAATGGACCAGCACCTACACGTGTTGTATAAGCTTTAGTAATACCTAATACATAATCAAGATGTAAAGGTCCCATACCTGAACCAGAGCTTACGCCACCAGCAGTTGTATTTGAACTTGTAACATACGGATAAGTACCGTGGTCAATGTCTAGAAGTGAGCCTTGAGCTCCTTCAAACATTACAGCCTTACCTTCTTTGCGATAGTCATGCAACACTTTAGTTACATCAATCACTAATGGAGCAAGCACTTCACGCCATTGGTTGCAAAGAGCCAATACATCTTCAAATTTAACAGCTTCTACACCGTAGAACTGAGTTAATTGGAAGTTATGTAACTCAAGCATTTCAGACAGTTTTTCTTCTAATGCTGCACCACCACGAACAAGGTCAGCAACACGCACTGCACGGCGAGCTACTTTATCTTCGTATGCAGGACCAATACCACGACCTGTAGTACCGATTTTAGCATTACCACGTTTCTTCTCACGTGCCTGATCAAGTGCAATGTGGTTAGGCAAAATGAGTGGACAGTTTGGAGAAATACGTAGACGTTCTTTAACAGGAACACCTTCCGCTTCCAAAATTCCCATTTCTTCAATTAACGCGGCTGGTGAAAGTACTACACCATTACCAATTAAGCACAATACGTTTTCACGTAAAATGCCTGATGGAATGAGGTGCAATACAGTCTTTTTACCACCTACGACAAGAGTATGACCTGCGTTATGTCCGCCTTGATAACGTACTACCGCAGCCGCCTGATCTGTGAGCAGGTCGACGATTTTACCTTTACCTTCGTCGCCCCATTGGGTACCAAGTACCACAACATTTTTGCCCATAATAGCCTCATTACATCATGCTGTTAAAATTGGAAACCACCAGTAAAAATTTACCGTTGGCGATTAAATCTTTTCAATATTCCATTGTCCATTTTGCGACACGAGTCGATGGGTCGCATATGGAATAGAACTTAAATCATCATTACCTAACAATTGAACTACACGTAAACCTTGAGCACGTGCATTCGAAATTGCTGAGAGTAAATCCTGTTCTGAGCCTTTTGGAGCAACAACAGTTTCGATTTCGGCGAACTGATTTGCACCTAGGGCATATAAATCACAACTAAAGCCAGTAGCAGGACGTGCGCGGCCAAAGTGCTCGCCAATACCATCATAACGACCACCCTGTGCTAAAGGCGCAGCACGATTCGGTGCATAGACCGCATACATTAAGCCAGTGTGATAGTGATAACTACGTAGCTCTACAACATCAATACCGATATTGAGATTTGGCCAACGGCCTTTAATTTGCGCAAGTGTTGTTTTAAGTGCATCTAATGCCGACTTAAATTCAGCATCTTGTAAGATGTTTGCACTTAAATTCGCCTGTAACGCTTCTAGATCACTAGAATAACGGCCAAGTGCATAGAAATCAGAACCCATATTGAGGTTTTGAGTAAATTCAGCTAACTCTGGTAACGCTTTTCTTTGATAAAGATCTGAAAGCTCATGCTCTTCATTTTTTGACAGTCCAGCACATTTTACTAAACTGCGGAACAACCCTACATGGCCCAAATCTAGATGCGCGCCTTGTAAAGTGTAGATGTTCTCGATCAACCCCAGCATAACATCGACCATTTCGACATCAGCTTCGATACTGTCATGCCCGTATAACTCTGCACCTAATTGTAGAGGTGCACGTGTGGCATTAAAATTTTGTGGTTTAGTATGTAATACAGTCCCTGAATAACAGTAACGTGCAACGCCTTCAACTGGTCTTACATGTGCATCGATACGTGCAACTTGCGGCGTCATATCAGCACGAACACCGAGTAACCGGCCTGAGAGCTGATCAATGACCTTAAAAGTTACTAAATCTAAGTCTTGATTTGATTCTGATAATGAAGACAACGATTCGATGTATTCGATAAATGGTGTATATACCAATTGATAACCTCGTACCGCGAGGAAATCTAAAGCTTCACGGCGAAGTTTTTCAATGACTTGCGCCTGTTCCGGCAATACATCTGCTACCCCGTCAGGCAGCAACCATGTCTCTGAAATGGTCATATTTCAAGCCTAAAATCTGATCAACGTGGAACGACCCCACATAAAAAAATCGGGAACACACCCGATTTCTCTTAGTGTAGCATGATACTTTGTGCCATGCACCTGACAATTTGCATAAATCTTTCTTAATAAACTCTAAAGTCAAAAAGAAGATTTCATGAATTAACAATAATATTCAATACCTTATTCTCATTCACTCATATCATAGACAAAAGTTCTTCGACCAAAGAATGGGCCAATATCTGAGCTATCTACTTGTTGCCAGTTAACCAGATTTAATCTTTGAATAGCTTTCTTAAGGTATTTTAAATTTAGAAAGAATCACACAAATCTAATAATCGGTTTGCATAGCCCCATTCATTATCGTACCAAGCGAATACTTTAGCTTGATGGCCAACGACCATCGTCTGAGTTAAATCAACGATGAGTGAATAAGGTGAATGATTGAAATCACTCGAAACTAATGGCTCATCTGTTACCGCCATAATTTCTGCATAGTCTGTTTGAGATGCTTTAATTAGTATTTCATTAATGTGATGCACAGTAATTGGAGATTGCGCGATAAAAGTTAAGTCAATTGCAGCTACATTAATAGTCGGTACCCGAATTGAATAACCATCAATACGGTCTTCCATCTTAGGCATAACACGTTTTAATGCACCGAGTGCACTAGATGTGGTCGGGATAATATTTTGCCCTGAAGCTCTAGCACGACGTAAATCACGATGTGCGTGGTCAAGAACAGATTGATCTGCCGTTACCGCATGAATTTCTGTCATAAGTGCAGTTTCAATACCAAAAGCATCATCAATGATTTTGACTAATGGAACTAAAGCTTGTGTAGTACATGAAACGCTTGATATGATCTGATCAGTCACTTTGACTTCATTGTGGTTCACACCATAAACAATGGCTGCGTCAACATGATCAAAAGGTGCTGCCCCAATAATAACCCGCTTCGCCCCTGCTTGTAGATGACGTGTTGCATCCGCATGAGAACGGAACAGTCCTGTACACTCAAGTACCACATCAATATCTAAACTAGACCATGGTAAAAGTTCAGGTTGTTTCTGCTTTAAAACCTCAACTTTTAGCGTTCGTTGATTTGACTGAATATTCAAAAAAACTTTTTCATTTTCAATGAATATATCTACATTTCCATTGAAGCGGCCGTGCGTAGAATCATATTTAAATAAATGCACTAATGTCTGGACATCTGCTATATCGTTAATCGCCACGATTTCAAAATGAAATTGTTTTGGGCTTTCGAACCAGGCGCGTAAAACATTACGTCCAATCCGACCAAACCCATTAATGGCGATACGTTGCATGACCTATCCTTATCAACAAAACTACAAACTAAAGAAGGCATATAGTAAAGCACGTCAAGGCCAATTGAATATAGATTTTTAGCCAAATCACAGTTTTGTAAGATATTCCTTTTAAAATCGTTGGTTCGGTGGGGTTTTTCCGCTACAATTTAGCGTTTTTAAAAAATAAGCCCCGTATCACATGCTAAGGTTTGGCATAAAACAAACAGGCATTGGTACATTTAGCCAAATTCGAAAATATGGAGTGACTTGGTTGTGAGTACTCGTTTAATGACATCTGCTGAAATTCGTGAAGCATTTTTGCGCTACTTTGAAACGCAAGGGCATACACGTGTCGCGTCGAGTTCTCTTGTTCCTGCCAACGACCCAACTTTATTATTTACAAATGCTGGGATGAACCAGTTTAAAGACTGCTTTTTAGGTCTTGAGAAACGTGACTATGTGCGTGCAACTACATCTCAAAAATGTGTACGCGCTGGCGGTAAACACAATGACTTAGACAACGTTGGCTACACTGCACGTCACCATACATTCTTTGAAATGTTAGGTAATTTCTCATTCGGTGATTATTTCAAACGTGATGCGCTTAAATTCGCATGGGAATTTTTAACCAGCGAACAATGGCTTGCTTTACCAAAAGATAAACTTTATGCCACGGTTTACCACACCGATGACGAAGCTTACGACATCTGGAACAAAGAAATCGGTTTAGCGCCAGAACGTATTATCCGTATTGGTGATAATAAGGGCGAAAAATACGCATCTGACAACTTCTGGGCAATGGGTGATACTGGCCCATGTGGTCCATGTTCTGAAATTTTCTTTGATCATGGTGATCACATTTGGGGTGGTTTACCAGGCTCACCTGAAGAAGACGGTGACCGTTTCATTGAAATCTGGAACAACGTTTTCATGCAGTTTAACCGTACTGCTGATGGCGTGCTTCACCCTCTCCCTGCTCCGTCTGTTGATACAGGTATGGGCTTAGAGCGTATCTCTGCTGTATTGCAACATGTTAATTCAAACTACGATATTGACCTGTTCCAACACTTATTAAAAGCTGCTGCCAACATTATTGGTATTGAAGACCAAGGTCAGCCTTCTTTACGTGTTGTTGCAGACCATGCGCGTTCATGCTGTTTCCTCATTGCTGATGGTGTAAACCCAAGCAATGAAGGTCGTGGTTATGTACTTCGCCGTATTATCCGCCGTGCTGTTCGTCACGGAAATAAACTTGGTGCAACTGGTACGTTCTTCTACAAAATGTTGCAACCTTTAATTGAAGTTATGGGTGATGCATATCCAGAGCTTGCAGCGCGTAAAGACGTGATTGAAGCAACTTTAATTCGTGAAGAAGAACAGTTTGCTAAAACACTTGAGCAAGGTTTGAAACTACTTGAAGGCGAACTTGCTCAATTAAAAGATAAAACTATTCCTGGTGCGACTGTATTTAAACTTTACGACACTTACGGCTTCCCGACAGACTTAACTGCTGATATTGCACGTGAACGTGACTTTATTATTGATGAAGCTGGTTTTGAAGTGGAAATGGCAGCACAGCGTCAACGTGCTCGTGATGCCGGTAAGTTTGCAGTTGATTACAACAACATTGTAAAAGTTGAAGGCGAAACTCAGTTTGATGGTTACATCAACACCACTGGTCAAGGTCAAATTGTAGCGATCTATAAAGATGGCGTACAAGTTGAAGAAGTTTCAGAAGGTGATGAAGCGCTTATCGTTTTAAACCAAACTCCTTTCTATGCTGAAAGTGGTGGTCAGATTGGTGATACTGGTATCTTCAAAAATGAAACTGGTATTTTTGAAGTTCAAGATACTAAAAAGTCAGGCGGTGCCTTTGTTCATCAAGGTATTGTGACCGTTGGTAGCCTTAAAGCAGATCAAAATGTTGAAGCGATTGTTAAAGCGGACATTCGTGAAGCAACTGCACGTAACCACTCTGCAACTCACTTATTACATGCTGCCCTCCGTCAAATCTTAGGCTCACATGTACAACAAAAAGGTTCTTTAGTTGCAAGCGATATCTTACGTTTCGACTTTGCTAATGACCAACCTGTAACTTTTGAACAGTTACAACAAGTTGAGCGCTTAGTGAATGCAGAAATTATTGCAAATAGTGCTGTAACAACCGAACTTCTTGATATCGAAGCTGCAAAAGCTAAAGGTGCCATGATGTTGTTCGGTGAAAAATATGGTGATGAAGTACGTGTACTTTCTATGGGTTCAATTATTGATGAGAAAAACTTCTCTATTGAACTTTGTGGTGGTATCCACGTTAAACGTACAGGTGATATTGGTTTATTCAAAATCACTTCTGAAGGTGGTGTAGCTGCTGGTGTACGTCGTATTGAAGCTGTTACAGGTACTAAAGCGCTAGATGTAGTACAAAAAACTGATGCTGATATCCATCACATTAATAGCTTATTAAAAGCACAGAAAGACCAAACTGTTGAGCGTGTGCAAGCCAATGTTGAATTGGTTTCTGCATTACAAAAGCAGATTGAACAGCTCAATCAGAAATTGGCAAACTTCCAAGCGTCAGAATTGATTGATCAGGTACAAACCATTGCTGGTCGTCAAACGCTTATTACCACTGTTCAAGGTGTAGATGCAAAATCACTTCGCAACTTACACGACAGTGTTAAATCGAAATTAGAGAATGCAGTTATTGTGTTAGCTGGTGTAGAGGGTGACAAAGTCAGCCTACTTGCTTCAGTTGCATCACAATACACTGCAACTCTAAAAGCAGGTGACATCATCAAACATCTAGCAACCGAGTTAGGTGGTAAAGGTGGTGGTAAACCTGACTTAGCACAAGGTGGCGCGCCACTTAACGAGAAGTTTGGACAAGTTATCGCAGCATTACCTGCATGGCTTGAACAAAAATAAGACTTCACTTTTTGTGTAACTGACCCTGAAAAGCCTCTCAGGGTCATGGCTTATATGGAACAACTATGGCATTAATCGTTCAAAAGAATTAATGCCATTTAGCCACTCTAAGACACACTAAGACAAAAACAACAATAAAAGCCTTATTTCTCAATATTTCCCTCGTTTTCAATATAGACATACTAAGACATTTTAGGACAGAATAAGCCTCATCAATTATGTACACATTGGTGTACATATTCGTACTTACCTCTTGCTCAACTAAAATTATGTACACAGGTGGAATATGGCTTTAACTGAAGTGTGGCTGAAAGCTAATAACGGCAAGGCACGTGATAAGGTTGAAGAAATAGCAGATCGAGACTCAATGAGTGTTCGAGTCTCACCTAAAGGTAAAATTGTTTTTCAGCTTCGGTACCGTTTTGCTGGTAAAGCTGAACGTTTAGACCTTGGCACCTACCCTCATATTTCTCTCAAAGATGCACGTATAAAAGCTAGTGAAATGCGTTCACTATTAGACAAGGGAATGAATCCTAAAGTTGAGGTTCGGGTACAGCAGCAAAAATATATCGATGCAAGCACATTTGAGGATGTCTTTAATGACTGGTATGAAAGTTATTGTCTAAAGAAAAAGACTTCTGCTCAGCAAATTAGAAACACCTTTGAACAACATGTCATCCCTGAAATTGGTGATTTACCGGTTGACCGCATTACTCTGCAACAATGGTTAGCTTTACTTGAAGAACTAGCTGATGAAGTACCTTCTATTGCAGATCGAGTTTTAACGAATGCAAAACAGGTTCTTAAGTGGGCTAAAAAGAGACAATTACTTGAGGTAAATGTTTTATCTGACATCTATGCCAAGGAAGATTTGGGAATTGAGCGAAATAGAGGAACCAGATTTCTTTCTGATGAAGAAATTAAAATGGTTTTGATGGCTATTGAAGAATCAAATATTTTGCCTAAAAACAAAATTTTCTTAAAACTATGTTTAATGTTTGGTTGTAGAAATGGTGAACTCAGAAAAGCTAAAAAGACTGATTTCGATTTAAATAGAAAGGTTTGGATTGTTCCTGTAGTAAACAATAAGACTGGCAAGAAAACTGGCCGTGAAATTATTCGCCCTATTTTACCTGAAATGGAGGCATTAATTGTCGAGGCTTTTGAATACAGCACTTGTGAGTACTTCTTAACTAATGACAGTGAAGCAACCCCTATGAGCCATGGTTCTTCAAATTCATTGCCTGGTTATGTAATGGAACGCCTTAGAAGACATCATGATTATCACATGAAACATTGGTCGCTTCATGATCTACGAAGAACTGCTCGTACTAATTTCAGTGCATTTACATCGCGTGATGTTGCACAACTCATGATTGGTCATGTAATGTCTGGTGAACAAGGTACTTATGATTATTATGAATATTTACCTCAGCAAACAGAAGCATATGCAAAGTGGTTGTATAAATTAAAGTCTCTAACCAATAATTAGGGTTTACCCTTTTAGAATTGCAGAATTTCCGACCAAATGCGCCAGATACTGCGACAATTTTTGACTTTTACTTGTTTATCCACAATTTTTTAAATTTGAATTTAAGCTCATCTCTAGAATATCATCTTGAATATGTTACAGATTCAAGTTGGAGGATATTCTATGAGCGAAATTGTACCATCCATTATCCAGATAAAACCGTACATCACACAAAGTATTGTTTTATCTGAGGCCTTATCTATCAAACAAGTTGTACCATCAACTCATCTGCTTGTCCCTTATGCATTAGAAAAAATCAATGCAGGTTTCCCCTCTCCGGCTCAAGATTACATCGATAAAGCGCTCGATATGAATGAGCACTTAATCAAAAATGCAACTTCAACGTTTATTGTCAAAGTTGCATCACTATCAATGCTCAATGCGGGTATAGATATTGATGATGAATTGATTGTGGATCGTAGTCTTGATGCAAAGCACGGCGATATCGTTATTGCACTAATTGACAATGAATTCACAGTTAAACGTTTAATGATCGATGAAAAAGGTCAATGGCTTAAAGCTGAAAATCCTGAATATAAAAATATTTATTTAGCGGACGGCCAAGAACTGATTATCTGGGGCGTTGTCACTCATATCATTAAAATGACACGGCATTAAGTCATGAAACATGAGAACAAAGTATTTTTTCTCATCGATGTAAATAACATGTACGTTTCATGTGAGCGAGTCTTTGATCCGTCTTTGAATGATAGACCGGTTATTGTTTTATCAAATAACGATGGGTGCGCCGTGGCGCGTAGTAACGAGGCAAAATCCTTAAATATAAAAATGGGTGTGCCGCTTTTTCAAATTAAAGACATTGTTCAGCAACATAACGTAATCGTTCTTTCAAGCAACTATGCAATATATGCAGAAATGTCACGGCGCTTTCATTCCATCCTTGCGTCTTACGTAACTGCAGAAGAAGTTGAACCGTACTCGATTGATGAGTGCTTTGTTGATTTCTCAGCTTATGAAAAGAATTTTGATTTAGAAAAAGTCGGGCAACAAATGCGCCAGCAAATATGGAAATGGCTGGGTTTACCTGTCTGTGTAGGTATTGGTAGAAGTAAAACAGAAGCAAAGATCGCAAATCATATTGCAAAGAAAAACCTCGGCTTTAACAGCGTTTGCGATTTGGTGAATATGGATCCTTGTAACAAAGAATACTACTTTGCTCAAATTGATGTTTCAGAAGTTTGGGGCGTTGGCCGTAAGCATGCGAAAAAATTGCAAGGTATGGGTATCAACACTGTTTTAGACCTTGCATGTGCTGAACCACGCGAGATGCAAAAACGTTTTTCTATCGTCATGGCCAGAACCATTTACGAACTGCAAGGTATCTCATGCATTGAGATCGAGCACACCCCACCCTCAAAAAAACAAATAGTTGCAAGCCGGTCTTTTGGCGGTCGTGTAACTGAACTAACAGATCTAAAAGAAGCTATATCGATGTATGCCCAAGATGCATGTAAACGCTTAAGAGATGAGGATTTACTTTGCGGATGCATGATTGCTTTTGTACAGTCAAATCCTTTCGATCCGAATGTGCCTTTTTACAATAAATCTATTACAGGCTCTTTTTCAGAACCGACTGACTGTGCAGTAGATTTTGTCAAAGCAGCTACGAGGATGTTAAACGATATCTACAAAGAAGGAATTAAATATAAGAAGTGCGGTGTAGTGCTGACATGTTTAGAACCAAAGTCTGGCCATACTTATGACCTACTTACAGATTTTGAAACGATAGAAAAGAAGGAACAATTGATGAGAGCACTTGAGAACGTGCATACCAAATTCGGTAAGAAAAAGATTGGAGTGGGTCCTTGTTATATACCTGGTCGAACTTGGTCGATGAGCAGAGATAAATTGAGTAAAAACCCCTTTACTTGGGATGAATTATTGATTATTAGTAAATAATTTTTTGATAAGTGTATTATGCGAATAAATAATGACAATGTAGTTAATGCAATATGCATTTTTGCAATAGTAGTTTCTATATGCTTTATGCTAACAGTAATGTTAAAATCTTTTTATGGAGAAGAAATTAATATTTCTTTTATTAAGGATATATTTTCAATTGGAGCTACACTGTTTGCAGCTTTAATTGCAATATCACTATTTAATGATTGGAAAGATCAACATAATAAAATTATTGAATCAAATTCTGCATCAGAATTAATCAATTCTATTTTACAAACAAAAGTTCAATTAAGACATATTAGAATTTTACTAGATAATTCAGAACTCAACAATCACATGATAAACAGTGAAATTTCAAAAATATTTGATACTTTCGTAAAAAATAATGAAAGTTTTCAGGAACAATTAGAGTTCTTTAATCTTCTTCTGAAAAAATGTCACAAAAAAAATAATCGCAAGAAACATGATGATTTTTTAAGTAAAGCTCGTGCCTTAGTTAATTCGTTTGGAAATATTGTAAAACTTAAAAGTGCAACACAGAATGTGTATATTGAATATAGTCCAAAATTTATATTATTAGTAGATAAGCATCTTATAGAGTGCGATAATTTTTGTGATTCTTTAATAGAATTTGTCAAAGCTAATTAATCTAACCATATTAAACAGCCCTCATCCGAGAGCTGTTTAATAAACAATAATTAAATCGCTACTCGATTAGCAATCCAACCATAAAAGAATTGCTCTTGCGTTGGATTACGTTCACAGATTTCAATGTAACGCTGGCCCTGCATAATATTTAACACGCGCACCAAGACCTTTTCGCCTTCTTTGCCACGTTTATTTAAATAATTTTTGAGAGCATTTAAAGTAGCTGGACCATAAACCCCATCTACTGATAAGTCAGACCAACCTGCTTTACCTTGGTTATTCAGCAAATTTAAAGCACGCTGTAAAAGTGGTTTTGCAAATCCGGTACCGCAATTTACCCCAGTATCTAAGAGCTCTTCTGCCACCATGGGACTAACAGTATTTACTTGGTCAAATCGTGGAGCTGTCCAATAGTTTTTGCGGTAAATTGCTTTGGCCACATCCAGAGGTAAATCTCGCATATTACCTTTGAATCCATTTGCTCGAGCAACTGCTTCAGTAATTCCATACTTAGTTGCACCGCCGCGATCTGCTGGGTTATATACGTACCCGCCCTCACGCTTAATCAATTCTTCAAGATATTGTTCAATGTTCATCTCAGTTTCCTTTAGATATAAAAAAACCGCCCGAAGGCGGCACTAACTGTTTTCAATGTCTTTTCTGGCTTTCTTAAACTCTTTAATCACTTCAACAATCGTTTTCCCTTCCTGTTTATCGATAAAGTTAAAGATCCAACGGACCAAAGCCCAACCGGGTAATCCACATACAAAGAAAAACCCACCAAGTGCAATCATCCCCCACACATCAGTAACCCATTCATGAAGCCCCCACTTCACAATAATGAATGAGCCGCCAGCGAGACTTGATACGACCGTACAAATCAAACCAACTGCCCACTCTTGTGGTGAGCGTGGCATTCGTATCATCAATACAACTGCTGCAACCAAGCCGACCGCTAAAGCCACCACAATTGCAACTCCATAAAATTTTAATAGTGCTGTAAAACCGCTTGTTGAGACTGGTTCCATTTATATCTCCAGATATTTTTAGATAATAAAAAAGCACCTTATGGTGCTGTATGCTGTTAATGTTAGGCTTCAAGTGTGGATTGAGATATTTTGGCTGAATAGTTCCATGCAGTTGACTTCCATACATCTCTTGCAGCAACACGAACATAATATGTGGTAGTAGAGTCTAAGTTTTCGATCGTGCATGCATTCTCGGTACCAGTCCAACTTGCGGCTAAAGTTTCAGGATCAAAGTTTGAATTCTTACTGATCCAAACTTGATAATCTTTCAAGTCAGGAACTTCACTCGGTATCCATGTCACTGTAATTGATGTAGATGTAGAGGAGGTATAAACATCAGCTAGTGCTGGAGGTACTGGATTACTAATATTCAAATCCGTAAATGCACTTGCGCCATTTTCAGTTTTGCTAGCAACGCGTATCGTATAAGCACGTTGCACTCCATCTACTTTCGCTTCACTCAGTGAATATGTGTAATCTGTGCCAGTTGTTTCGACAGTTCTTATTAATGTACCTCCAGAAAGTATCTGAACTATATAAGCAAGTGCACCAGCAGCGCCTTGCCATTGAACTTTAAATGACGTACCAACAAATGGTGACTGAAGTGATAATCCCTTTACGCTTGGTGGGCGTCCTCCATTTATTGTATGGCTATAGGCAGTCACCTCATCAAGAGTCTGCTCTTTTTGTTGCAGTCCATTGAAACTAGTGAACTTAAAATAAATGGTTTTATCAATAAGATTTGAATTGAACTCATGTTGAAAAATAGCTTTGTCTATACGTACAAATGACTCCCCACCATTGTGGTGTTGAATATCATCAAAGCGTCCACGTAAAACTCCACTGAGTGTATATAATCCCGCTCCATTTAAAGTAGCATCAATATAAGAAATATATTCATCCCCAACTCTGCAAAGCGTGGTATTTAATTGAGCATCTTCTAACGTACCGCCAAATATTTGGCTAGATGTATTTAATTGAACCTGCATAGTTGTATCATCTAAATCAATAGATTCTGTCAAAGTTCCATATCTAGCTGATCCATAAATTGTGCCAATCATTTCATAAGTAGTATTGTCTAAACTGGCCCATACGTTACATCCCCCCCAATTTCTTCCTCCAGAAGCTGCAATCCAAACTTGATTTTTACCATCTGTCAGATCGAGTGGTGGCTCAAAGATTACAGGCGCATTTACATTACCCGGTTCTTCATTTCCTCCTTGATATCCGTTAGATGACTGAAGGTCATATTCAACTGCTGAACGCGAACCTACAGCAAGTTCTTCAGCTGTGACCGTGAGTAATCCGTCTCCATCTTCTTCAATACGTATAATACGCACAGGAAAACGATCTAAACCAAGCGATTTATCTGTCAGGGTTACGATATCCATGGGTTCTAATCTGCAGTACTTCCAACCAAGATCGAACTCATATTCATTTCGTACATAAAGCTTACGCTGGAGAAGCAACTGTACAGCATGACGAGCAATCTTCGGCTCACAGAAAAAATCATATTTAACCGGATCCTGAGTGCGTAATCCGAACATCTCTATATTTGCTTGGTCCTTCGCTTCAACAGTCTCGGTATTGTATTGATTGAAACGATTAACATACTCGATCTGAGTGTGATTGAATGCATCAGTATCTCTGCTACGGCGAACGCGAACAGGTTGATCCTTTCCAATAAAGTCATCATCTGTTAAGTGATAAGCAGGTACCAGATTAGGAATAAAAGTCACTCCATTCCCAGATACTGCAGTATCACCAAAAGAACGTATTTTTAAGCCATCAGGACTAGGGACAACAGCACAATTAACTGCTTCAATAATTTCATTGATAATTTCATGCGCGGCTCGTTGCTCTGTCAATGCAAGACTTATAAAAAGACCTGTAGCTGTACAGTAACTTCGAAACTCGGATAAATCTGCCATATTCAAAGTAGGAGCTGCACCGTAGCGCGGATGGGTGATTAGATCTTCAATTACATCTGCAGGATTCGCATCATGAATTGTGTCTGAAAATGTGATTTCACTAATCACTTCAAAATTATGATTTGAAAGGCTAGCATTTCCGCCTAAATCGTAATTTGCACAAGCAACATATCCCAAATATGGATAATGGACTGCCTGATCAGGATGTTTTGATGCGAGATAGCCCCAGACTTGATTTTTATCACCATTGAAGAGTTCAAAGCCAATCTGATCAATCGGTTTCAACTGAACGCCGTTCACAGTCTTCGGAACAATTTGCTCTTTGTCACGCCAGATTATTCCAATATCTTTAATTTTGGTTTCACATAAACCAAGCATCAATGAGGCATTATAAGTGTAAGTAGTATTACTAGTTTTTGTCTTACCCCCTTTTCCTCCCGACTTGGTTGTCGTAGTATGCGCAGTCGATGAGAAATCGCCATACCAGAACATATTCGCAGCCAACCGGTTTTTGCCGTAGACCAGTGGCTGGCATAGTCCATATGCAGATTGCTGAACACGCATAGAGTTGATGCGGTTGTCTGATGTACTGATTGTTGTACTACCAAAGATTCCACCCATTATTTTTTCAGCCTCTTCATACGAAAAAACCCGGCGATTCGCCGGGCTAAACTTCCTTTGGTACCATCTTGAAGAATGACTCCCAGATGGATATATGAATGAATGATTGTTGGCCATTCAACGACAATTGCGCCATGGCTGACACATTTGCCAATTTTATAAAGCACAATATCCCCCGGCTCTGGTGGCCCGTCCACTTCAAAGCAGACACTCCTGATATGCTCAAGATAGCGCTCACCCATCTGATGCATATGCCAGTCTGGCGGATACGGACGCGGATCTAAATGGTCCATGAGCCCAACTTTTTCATAGACCTCACAGATCAGCGTACCGCAATCCACACCCACGCCTTTGACACGGCCTTGGTGGTGATATGGGGTGCCGAGCCAAGTCAGAGCTTCTTGAACAGCGAGCTGGTTTTTCTGCATAGACTCCCCTAAATTTTGGTAATAAAAAAACCGCTAAATGCGGCCTTTTATATCATCTTGGTTTCAGACAACGCTTCAGGCTTCGGGCGCTCAGCTTCGTACTGCTCTTCTGAAATGAACTCGACGTTGTGAATTGTCGAAAGTGTATTTGTGTCAGATAGCTCACCCATTGTGATGACAGCACCAGTGTCTTTATCTAAAACTTTGTAGAACTGCCCATCTGTAATTGTATAATCAGTCATTATACTTGTCCTCCATCTGTAATTGTCCAACCTGCACTTACTAAATTTGCTCTAGCACTCGAAGATACAGAAGAATATTTTGATAAACCCATGCCCAATAATCTAGGTTTAATTCTTGATGCCCACTGGTTTCTTCTTGTCGTATTTACATCTAGCCATAAAGCGTTCAAGAAATCATCATAATAGGATGTTCTATATGCCTTACCCTCCATGAAAGAATCCAAAGATACCTCTACGTTGAACTTAGGACACCATGCTGCTAGTGGCTGATCAAACGCCGTTGCATATGCAAACATTCTCCACATGTCCAAACACGCAGACACGTTCCATGATTCCACAGGCTGATTAAATGACAAAGCTTCTTCAAAGAACTGCGCAAGATCCGTACACACAGATACATCCAAAGCTGCCACTGGCTTATTGAACGACTTGGCTTGGTGCATGAACATCCTTAATGCTGTGCATTTAGAGAAGTTGAGGTTCTCGATGGTCTGATTGAAGGATTCAGCCCCCATGAACATTTGACTAGCCGTCACAACAGATCTTGTATCCCAGTTACTTAGTGGCTGATTAAACGACTTAGCGTACTTGAATAAGCCATCCATGTATTCGACCTTTTGAACATTCCAGTCGTTCAGGTCCTGATTAAACGCATGGGCGTTTTCGAACATATACGATATATTTGTGGCAGAAGACGTGTCCCAGTTGCCAATAGGCTGATTAAAAGACTTGGCCCAGCCGAACATAGATGAAAAATCAGATACCTTAGAGGTATTCCATTTATCCAAAGGCTGGTTGAAATCAACACAATTCGCGAACATCCCTGCAAATGCAACGGCTGATTCCGTTACCCATGAATTTAGGGGCTGATTGAATGGAGTCCCTTGAAACATAGAAGAAAACTCAGTTATTTTCCTAACATCCCACAAGCTCAAATCCTGATTGAAATTAGGAGAATTATGAAACATACTTACGGCATATACTACGTCAGACATGTCCCAGTCTGATAAATCATATGCCACAAATTGGTTCCAAAACATCTTAGCCATACCGTTAATAGTATACGGTCTTCTAGAGTAATCGATCTTCATCTGATCTGGTTTGTTTCCGCCACAGAGAGATGTATCGGTAAGATAATTGTTGAACATCAACTGACAACTTTTCAGACCATCATCGATTTTTATTTTAAAATAACATACTATTTGGCTAGGTAAAGTTAACTCAGTAGTATCAATCGCGATAGGGTTCTCTGGAACTACCAGTCTATCTGGAACATTTGCGGCCCATGCGACGAATTTGCCTCCGTTTATGGTGATAGGGTTTTCAGCATGTGAAAGGCCCCATGTCCAGAGTTCAACCTCGTCGGCTCCGTTAGTTCTGCGATAAATCGCAATATTGCACTTGCCTAATTTAGGGAATACTTTAGATCTAGTATTGATAGATCCGTCTGTTTTAAGTAAAAGAGTATTTGACATATCTCACCTGATTAATTGATTAACCATACCGTATCTAGGTAGTTGATTCTGGCATCGATATACCTATATGCCTGCTCTAGATCTGGATAATTACTATTGCCGAAGATCGGTGTTACCCCCCATTTGGCTTTATCTTTCGAATAGATGTCTCTGGGGATATTTCGGGCTACTTCCACATAATGCTTAACTACCGCATATGTAGATATGTCTCCGCTTTTTCTTAACTTTGTGTAAAGCTCACGGATTTGAGGCAGATATACTTGTCTAAATCTAGGCCAGATATCACCACTGACAATGAAACCTGTTTGAGTGGCTCCCGCGTTTTCGCCAGTAAACCAGTTTAAAGTCCAGTCCAAATCGTAAGGCAGAATAGACCAATGGATATTGTCCCATGTCATGATATTGTAGTTATTGCCATTGATATCCCAATGCCCAACTAATTCAGCAAAGATGTAAAATATCAACCAGTGAGGTAAAACCAAAACAGAAGCGTGGTTTTGATAATTACTATCTAAGTCCTTAGTAAAGTTGAAAAGTCTTTCGATCGAGGTTTGTACCGCAGCAAATTTACTGGGTACAGGCCCTTGGTCTTCATATCCTGACATTTTAGGAGACTTTATTTCCCAGTCATGTGGATCAAAACTTTGACTCAAGTGTGCATCATATGTTGCACTATCTAAAAAGATATGGTTCAAATCAGCATTGTTAAGTGCGTAATTTTGTCTAGTTTTCTTTAATCTTAAGGTATATAGACCATAAAACTGATTATTTAAATAGACAACACAAGGTATTCCGTGAGGATAGTACTTTGCATCAGCTGTGTATTCTGCATCTGCTTTCCTATCAGTATTTGCTTGATAAATAATATTATTTACTTTGCAGTAAGGATAATCCAGTTTTCTTACAAGGCTATTCCAAAATCTGTAGCCACCTTGGTCGCGGAAATGGGTAGGGTCCCTGTAGAATCCCTTTAAGTGAAAAGAGTCAGTGGCGATCATGCTACCTACTTTGACCTTGAGCGATTCCATATCTGAATTAAAAAGATCCAATGTGTAGTTTTTCTTATAGTCGTATGCTGACCCTTGACCTTGGACCGTTACTTCCATGTTTGATTTGAAAAATGTCTGAGAGTTAGATGGGTCACTAAACGAACACACACCCGATACAGTTGTCTCGCCTAAATCGGTAGGCGGCTGGCCCACCATAGTGAAATCGATCCTGTAAAAACTCAATTCAGGGATGGCGATTTCGGTTTGCTCGATCACTTCGTCTGATGATTCCGAGCTGCTACCGAAAGGAGTAACTACTTCATCTGCTATGATTTTTGTGAAATACCACTCACCTTTAGAATTCAAAGAGGCAAGCATGTTTCCTGTATTATCGGAAACTGCAAGAACCGTGTCTCCACCAACCTCACTTGTAGATTCGATATTCAAATCAATATTTGAAAGATCAAATGAACCTCTTACCGTTCCATCTCTTCCAATTGAGAATAAAACATTATCCAAAGCATCTGAAATGATGAATAAGTCATCTGGGGTTGAGGAAATTGTATAAGGATTATTCGAGGTTTCTACTTTTGTTAAATTTGCGCCATCCCAAACATAAAGCCCTGCATCGTCTCCCCGAGCAATACGTACGGTAGAATTAGCAGGTACATTTATTTTATCTGCATCAAATAAGGCCATTGTTGCATAGCTATAGTTGCCACCTTGCGCCTCGACTAAATCAAGTGACATTTGACGAATATGATTGAGCAAAACGGTTAATGCATTTTTAAACTGTGATTCGGTGATAGTGTTCCCGATAAAATCGTAATCGCTCGGTACAGTCATTGGGTTACCCTCAAGAACAAAAAACCCCGCGAATGCGAGGCTTAGAAAGTTAAATTTGATTAAACGGATGTTTCAGGGATTGGTATAAAAGGCGCGCCGCGGAAACGGGAAAAGTTATTGAAGCGGTTCTGGCAAGTTTCCAGACGCTTGTCGCAACCCGGATAAACCTTGATTCTCTGCCCCACCTCAGGATTTTCAAGTAATGGCAATGTAAGAAGCAGCACATCAAGCTCATGCAAACGAATCGTTCGTTTAAGCCCTTTGTTTCCACCTTCTAAAAACTCAATCACCCCTTGCGTGAACCAGCCCTGCGGCTGGTTGATATCACACAGGATCCGCGATGCAGTACTGCCAGCAGCAATCGTAGTTTCAAGCGCATAATTTTCACGATTCAAACCACAGGCGTGATCAAACAGTGTATTGCTGCAGCTCGGTTGGTATAAATTACGTGGCATCTGCACATTCAGTTCATCCAGATCTGATGCGACACTGGCCTGTATCGTATTGCGATCAAACTCAGGTTCAATAATCCGGCCTTCAAACAGCTTAATGGTTCCCGCGCTGGTATCGGTAGGTGTATTGGCATCCATGAAAATACGTTCAAGCTTGAAACGTGCACCGTCCATCTGACCATTGTGAAAGGCTTGGACAATACGCAAACTTTCAAAAGTTTGTTTATCTGTAACATCAATTGTTATAGATAAATTATCCACTTCTACACCCAATGATAATGTGATGCCATCCCGACTAATGATGGGACCATCAGAATGATAAAGTTCACCCGCAACAATGAGATCAAAGTCATAATTGGTGTATCTATAGATATCATTCTGGATCGTCGTGATCGTATATAGATCCGCCATCACGAACTGATTTGCATCAAGTAACGCGATCAGTTTTTCCGAAGCTGCTCTCATACTTTATTCCCCAGTGAGCCTACCATTTCAACTTTTCCAGCTTTCCAGAGTTTGCTCATAAAATTGGTGTACTGCTGTTCATCATCTGCAAAGCGGCAGCGATAATAATAGGTGCCACTGATCGTAATGGATTCACCCGCGGCCAATTGAATAGGCATCTGCAGCAAACCATTTGTAGTAATACCGAATTGAAGTAACCACATTTGACTTTCAGGATCTGACCACATCGGTTTTGATGCATTCTCACTCCACATCAACGGATCTTCACTCTGTTCCGCTTGGGTATGTTGTAAAGGGATCTGAGTGGTATTGATCTGCTTATAAAGCTGGAATGACGTTTGAACACCATCGCCAATGAATGTGCACTGAAATTCATTATCCTCAGGCATCTTGAAAAGAAATGAATCAAATGAGCCACGGCGTTCAAGAAAAAACCCCTCAAGCTGCTGTAATTCCTTGCGTCCTTTGCTTTCACGAAGAAAGGCAAAGGACATGCTGATTTGATACTTGGGTACCGCCTGATAACTGGCCCGTAGCTCGCGGCCGTTTACGGACTGCATGATCTTGGTATTGAACATCGGGGTTTTGGTGAGATCCCACTCTAAACCCGGCAGTTCAGGAAACAATACGTCTGACATGAATCCTCCTTATTTACCAAAATTGCGGTTATAGCCTTTCAAGCTGTTTGCTACAGCTTTACCGTTTTTCTTCAGCCATCGATCAGCACCTTTGGTGTCTACAAATCCAAGATTAAAGTGATACGAATCACCACCAGATGCAGAAGCAGGATCAGCAAACCCAGCATTAGCCATAGATTTACCTAAGGCACGAATGGTATTGGCATGCTGTTTCGGCAATACCATTTCTTCTTCGTGCAATTGCGTCATAGGGTTTACACCAGATGGAATGTCGTAACCGCCTCGAGCAGATTTGATCTTGCCCGCAAGACCAGCAACCAAACCAAAAGCAGCCGCACCAGCACCAACGGCTAAAATTGGACCGACATACGGAATTGCGACCATCGCTTTAAAAGCTCCGGCCATTGCTTCCCAAGCGGACATCATGATGCCTTTGATAGCTTCAGCTGCTTTTAATCCCAATCGAGCTAAACCACCCGCAGCTGTAACACTGGTACGTGTTGCCTCACCTGCGATCGTTGCTCCCGTTTGAGCCGCTTGGCCGGAAGCCTCGGCCGCTGTTTCAGCACCAACGAAACCAAGTTTACGAGCCAACTTAATGGCTTGGATTCTTAGCCATCCTTGCAACTCTTTAGTAGCTGTTTGCAAGGCAAATTGCCCCATGTCAGCCAGAACTGCTTTAGTTGCATTACTCCAAGTCAAGGTACCATTCATAAGAGACTGAATGCCCTGATCCCAAAGGTTAGAAAGTCGAGAAGTAAACCCACCGAACTTAGCTTCAAAGTCTTTCATTTCCGCATCACTGATTAAGCCCATAGACTTAGTGTCAGCAACTTTCTGATCAGTCTCTAAATCAGAAATATTATTAGTGATTTGGTTTTGATTACCTTGTTTGCCAATAATGTTGGTCTGCTCATTTTCCAAAGCCAAACGCTCTAAAAGACCTTGCCGCTTAATTTCGCGTAACTGATCTTCTAGCTGTTTTTCCAATTGAACTTTACGGACATTTGAAATTTTCTTGGCATCAAATTCAGCTTGGATCCGTGCAGCTTCGATTTCATAAAGTCGTTGTGCTTGCTGTTGATAATTGTCGATCTGTTCTTCACGAGCTTTTTTGTATTCCTCAAACTCTTTTAAACGGATAGCAATAATCTTGTCGGATGCATCTTTTTCAGCTTTGACTTTTGCAGCAGCTTTTTCATCGGCAGTCATCTTAGATTTTTCAATTTCATCTAGTGCCTTTTGCAGATCTAAAGCGACCTTCTTTTCTTCGGATGCATATTTATACCGAATATCCGCAAGTGCTTTAGCTGCCTGCTCTGCTTGTCGTACAGCATCGGACTTACCCTGCTTTGCCTTCTCTGATTTACCACCATCAGGATTGAGTGCCTTATTTTGTCCGATACCAGAAGTAACCCCTTTACTGCCACCTCTAGCACCTAATTGTGCATTCTGTATGTCAATCTTTGCCTGAGTTAAACGATCAAAAGAAGGTGTTCCACTAAAGATATTAGAAGCTGAATTAATTGCGACTTTGGTGGTACCAGCAATATCAACCACAGTATCTTTGGTTTCAGTCCAGATTGCCTTAACGCCACCAGCCAGAGCCTTACCTTTAGCCAAGATCCCATCCGCATTTACAAAGTTTACGGCAGTACTTCCAATAGTCCTTAGGTTACTCATAACACCAGACATTAATCGCACAAGATTTTGTAATCCAGCTCCAAGCCCAACAATAACGACTGCCACGCCCTTGGCAACTGAGCCTAATGTCTGAATAACTCCGGTAAATGCTCCACCTTTTGTCGTGCCATTCATAAAATGACTAATTACACCGCTTAAAGCTGGCATCACTGCTTGAGCCAATTGATTTTTTAAGCCGGTGTACTGCATTTGAAGTACTTCAGTTTGAGCCTTTAATTCAATGGATTTTTGAATTGCCTCTTCACCAGTAATAATCCCTGCTTCTTCCATAGCAGACTGGTATTCCTTCCAAAGCTTACCGCCATCTTGCAATATCGGAATTAATCCAGTGAGATCCGAGCCCATGCTCTCAAGATAGAAAGACATTTGCTGCTGGTTGACTCCAGCTTCTTCCAGCTTATCTACATAAGTCTGTAAGGCTTCCACACCATCCATCTTGGACATTTCTTCAGCGAGCTTTTTTGCCCCCTCAGCGCCAGACTCCGTTTTAACGGCGATTTGCTCAAAAAAGTCTTTAGCCCCACCAGATCCTACTGATGCAAATTCACCAATCTTTTCATTGAAGTCTTTCATCATGTCTGAGAGTTTTTCTTGTGAAAAACCTAATGTTTGTGCCGCGCCAGATAATCCCTGAAATGACTGTATCGAGGTATTTGCTAAGGCTGAGAATCTCGCAAGTTCAACATTGTTATTAGCCACTTCAATTGCTAATGTTGCTAAGCCTGCAGTAGCTGCTATGGTCCCACCCACTGCCAGTCCTGCAACTGCTCCAGCCGCAACTAATGCACCACCACGAAGAGCTCCTAATTTGGAAGTAATACCATCAAAAGCAGAACCTAATCGTGACCCACTTAAAGCATCCCCAATCTGTTTATTAAACTCGTCTGCAATTGATTTTGAAACTTCATCAAATTGGCGTTTAATGCCCGAAAGATTAAACTTAAAGTTCACACCTTTAGTAGTATTTTCAATTTTCTTGGCGGAATCTGAAACTATTTTTTCTGCATCTTGCATACCTTCCTTTAACTCGGAAGTTTTAGCACCAACATGCACTTCGACACGGTTATTATTTGCCATACACACCTCATAGGCATAAAAAACCTTGCCGATGCAAGGTAAATTTGAAAAATAAAAAACCCCGTGTGAACGGGGTTATTTTCTAAAGAAAATTTATTGAATTACAACTAAGTCAGTTATTCCACAACCTGACGATGCAGCTTGAGAATGTATAAATCCCATATTAAATTGTTTGACTGTTTTAGTTTCACCAGCTTTAACAATCTCATAAATTACTCGGCTATTGCTGTCGATCTTTGTTTTACTATTAGAATAGTGCTCACACTCTACAGTGATATCTTTAATGTCATATTTACTATTATTTTTGATTTTAAAATCAACCAACATGACACTATCAAAACCACCTTTTGACCAATCATAATCAAGTACAGTATTTTTTAATGCATCTTCTTTAGGTGACAATTCCCTAGTGCTACTTGATGAAGAAGATCTCTCTCCACCACCAGCAATAATGCCAATAATAAATAGAATAACAAATCCTAGAAAGATCCATTTTAATAAGGAGCGTTTTTTAACTTTTGCTCCACAACTTGGACAATTTTTAGCTTGAGTACTAACTTGTGCCCCACACTCTTTACAATTTGTTAAAGCCATTGATTTATCCTTATAAAGTTTAATCAACAAACTTTAACCAACGCTTACAAATAATGCAAACAGGGCAGCCTCAACCACCCTGTTGAAAATTCGACAAAACTTCCAGCATATCGTCCTCGTCATCATCTGAAACGGTGATAGCTTGCGGAGTTTCATCAATTCCCATAAATGCTTCCAAAATACGGCAAAGCCGTTGTATCCCAATATGCGCGGGAGGATTACTTTGCTGATACGCACTTAATGCTCTTAATCTAGGCAGGTCCATTTCATTACGTACATAGTCGTAATCTTTACCCATCGTTAACACTAAATGTGTGTACAGCTCCTCCCAGTTTATTCCCCCGAGCTTTCACCTGCGGGTTTACCTGTATATTCCAAACCGGATGTTTTAGTTACTAGGGCTAAAACTTCTTCCATGTTACCCATATCTAAGAGCTCATCAGAAACATATTCACGGGTAATATCCGGGTAATTCCGTTTTAAACAAACATGAGCCATGTCCACAATTACAGATGCTGGGACATTGTTTGAGCTTAATTGTTCTTGGAAACGCTCAATCGTACCCAATGGTGCTGGAGCAAAAATCCAAGTCTGACCAGCAATTTCTTTACTATTACCACGTGGGTTATCAACTTGCTTAAATTGCATTTGGCATTACTCCGATAAATCGATTTTGAAAACACGGTTAAGATCGTCAGCCATAGGCTGGAATTCAAACTCAGGAATATCGTAATCGTCCTGTTTTGAACTAAACCCAAGTTTGTTACTGGTACAACGGAAGAAATTCATGTGCATGAACTTGCCTTTGTAATCCCGCTGAAGATCTAGGGCAAACTCAGGTGTATAGCCCATATCTAAGTTAGATACTGTGATCGACTTACCACCTGCGACTGTCGCGGAATATCGGAAGCTAATGAATACAATCTTGCCAACATCAGCTGTAGCAAAAGTGTATGCTCCTGAAGCGTTATCAACGCTGTATTCTCCTGTTTTTGGTGCTGAGGCTACACGCTTTAGTGGAATAGCCTTCCCATCTGTAACACCTAAATCCTTAACAAATGTGCCAGCATTTGGAACTACAGGTGTAACCAAGCCGCCTGCTTGGATAGTTTCACCATTGATGGTTTGAGATACTGTCTCGATTCCACCTTCAGCAACAACGCCACCAAAGAAAATAGAATTTAACAGGGTTCCGTTAATTCGCCCGAATGATGCTTTGCCTTTAATTGAGCCTTTACCACGTGCTGCATCTACGGCGAACTGTCCACGGCCAAAGAGTTCTTTTAAATCGAAACTAATATCAACACCAACCGACTGCAATACCCCTACTTCTACAGGTGTAGGGTTGCTAATCGGCTGCCCGAAAACATCTTGAATCGGTGTAGCAAAGATCTTGCCGGCACCAAATAAATATTGAGCCATTTATTTTGACCTCTCTAAAATGACAAAACCGCCATAGAGGCGGTCATAAAATGAATGTTTTGTTAATTGGTTGTGAGGATCCGGATAGGGATAATGGCAATCGCCTGATCATCTAGCATGTTTTCTACTGCTTCATACACTTCTATTGTGCCTTCTATCCAGCAATGCTCAACCAAACCTCCCAAGGTCTGACATTCATTAAAATCTGGATGATCTGGCTGAATAGCTTCACGTACACGATCGATGAATATATTCATCTGCGATGATGGCGGCTTTGTAGTGTCCGATTCATGAATATAGAGATAAACCTCAGCAGCTAGTTCAACTTTTGAATCTAAACCATGTACCGGGACTTCTTGCTGATTGCCTTGTGTAATAAACATGGCTGGGCGCTGTTCTGGTGTTACATGGTTAAAGTGACGTAAACGGCGACTTACCGTAATCAATCCTTCTACCCTTGTGCTTAACCTTTCAAACAATGCCTGATAGATTGCTTCGCTATCCACCTGCTATACCTCGCTCAATTGCTGCATCAATATTTTTCGGCACAATCTTGGCCACGATATCCAGTGAATCACGCATGAACCGCAATTCTCTAAACCGAACATTCCTAGAATGGGCCTTAATATTGACCTGAACAGGTGAAATAGGTCGGCCAAAAGCCTGTTTAATCGTCCTAAGGTGTGCTTTAACACCCAAAGCTCCATTTAGCCCAAATTCATGTGCAGGTGCATAAGGCACCAAAGCACCACCAGCTCCCACGGTTCCCTCTATCGAATCCTTATCCTCATCCACCTTTGATGAAACGGATCCACGTAAGCGGCCAGTCTGAACTTTAAGTCGTTGGCCACTTAACATGTCTTCCTGAACAATCCGCTGTAAGCGCAAAGTAAGAGCGTTAACCGTGCGTCTTATTTCAAACCTAACGCGATTATTCATCTCATCAAAATTGACCTGAGCATCAACACGATAATCGCTCATAACTTAATTACTCTTTAGCAGAGGCTGTCGATTTCTTTGGCTCAACAACTTCAACGTAACGCTCAAAACCTAAGGGTTTTAAAATATGGATAATGTCATCCTCAGATTCTAAAACGCCGTTATTGATATCTAGGTTTTGCCCAGCAATAACAATTTTGCTTGGCTTGTAACCTTCTGGTGCCTGATATTTAAAAGGCATGGGATTCTCCTATACGACAAATGCACCAACGCCTAAACGATTAGGGTTTGTGCCTTCATCATCGATTGGAATGGAATTTTTTAACGCAAGATAGCGCTGGCCATACATGCTGAGATCATAGAAAGCTTCTTTCGATGATCGGGAATAACTCACGCTTTGGCCGGCAATTGTCATACTCGAGGCGGTACCAAAAGCAGCGCCATTGCCGCTTGCGGTACTAACTTTAAGAATATGTGCTGCATATAGACCTACAGCACGTTCCTTTAATGCCCCGAACTCAATTTGAGAGACAACCAGATCCGCCTCTTCTAAAGCATCTTGAATTTTTGCATCTGGCAAAGACATTAAACTCGAATCAGTCGAGAATTTCTGGCGAAACGTTTGTACGTCCATACAATCACCTTATTCTTTAGCTTGAGCCAACTTAGCTTGTAACTGCTCAAGTGTTTCATCATCACTAAACGTTACTTCAAGCTCTGTTAATTCAGCTTTCACGGTGGCCAAAGCAGCTTCTTCTGCAGCTTTTGCCGCATCACCTGCTGCATCGTTTTGTTTACCGCCTTTACCACCACGGCCACCGGTTTTACCACCTGCCTTTGGTTCTTCATCTGGGATTTCCTGAACTTCGAGCTCACCTTTTTCAACGAGTGATTTAAAGGCTTTACCTTTAGATATACGCGTGAGATCCGCAGCACTAACTTTCACAGTTTGACCCTGACCGACCTGAATTCCATCAAAAGAAAAAGCGGCCTGAGAGCCGCTGTAAGTAATTTTTGGCATGTTTAGTAATCCTTATTCAACATCGTAGTAGCGGAGAGAATCGACACGTTTTAAATAGACACCTTCATACATATAGTGTCCCGGTGTACGCATCACATAATTGATAGGTTGAGCTGCCAAGAATTCCAGTTCATTACAACGGAAAGTAATACAGCTCGGATCACGGCGATAAATAATACTGCGGTCAGTACCACCTTCACCTTTACCTTCAAGCATACTTTCAGAAGTGAATGTCAGTGTTTTACCTTGCATTGCAAAGGTGTTCTTTTCCTTAATGTATTCAAGGAACGTTTTACCCGCTGAATCTGGAACGATACGGCTCGCTAGAATAGTGAACTTATTCTCAGGCATCACGAAAGTATCAGGTTGAATACTGCCATCGAACTTAGAGGCATTAGAAGCACCTTTAATTGCCTTATTGATATCGGCAAGAATGACCTCTACTGTGGCAGTCGTATAATCTACCGTAGAAGTAATCACCTCAACACCTGTTTGATTATAGAAGCCTAGCAAACCAGTTTCAGGCTCGCCAAACCAAGCGACATCACTCATGTGATTTTCATAGGCCAATCGAGCTGCTGCAACTTTGTCAGTCGTTAACTGGATATCTGCTTTTAAGGCAGCTGCAGCATCAAAAATACTGATTTCATAACCAATAACACCAGGCTGTACAGTGAGTTTTACTTCATCGTAAACAACCTCTGCTAATGGCACATCATTACCTTGACCTGAGAAGCGCTTACCACGTCCTACACCTCTCTTACGTTGCAAGACACTAGCCGAACCTATAACTGCACCTTCCAATCCTTCAATTGGTAAGTACTTTGCATAAGCTTGGGCTTCAGCAAGTTGCGGTGTCATTTCATCGATTGATTCAAGCTTTAATAATAACTTGGCAAAGTTATCTAAATTAAATGCATCCCCTACAGCGATTTGCACCCCATGTGCAACTGCTGATAGGCGGATTTTCATTTGTTCTAATTGTTTTGACATTGATTATGCTCCACGCAAACGAAGAATAGCTAATCCATCAGGACCAGTGATGGTTTCCCAAGAGGCATTAGGTAGTTCCGTAGAATATAATGCTGAAGAAGAAAGTGAACCAAGTGGCGCTTGGGCAGTAGGGTTCGAAGTACGTACATAAACCTTCGCATTGATATCGATCACTGGAGCTGAAGGCTTCACCCAGATAGAACCGATTTGCATTACAGGTGCACAGTCCTTAGCTTGATAGGCTTCTTTTCCTAAGGCATTTTTTCCAGATTTACCCACGTGCTGAAAAACCACTACACCAAACTTTGTATTGGTTGCCCCAGTTACTGTGCTTACAGTTTTTCCGTCAGCAGATTGGACTACCACTTCGCCGTCACTAACTACGCCTGTACCAGCAACTGGCAAAGATAAAATTTCTTCAGGCATGTGCAGGCGAGCACGCATACCCGGAATAGCTTGAGGGGTTAAAGACATTTGCAGTTCTCCAGTTAATTAGAAACTTTGTTTCCAAGCTTCTTTTTTGTTGTTTGGTTTAGGCTCCCCATCTACTGGTTTACCGTCACCAGTTTTAACTTGCTGTTGCTGGTGAAGAGCATCACCAACAGGATTAGAAGGATGTGTACCCTTCACAGCACAGAGTGCACGGAAAGTTGTGTCGATCTGCTCAGGCTTTGCATCACCTACTGATACGCTACCCATCAAAGCAGTTACTAAAGCATCACCAGCTTTTGCAGCAATAACATCACGCTTGATTTGCTCACATGTACAGCCTTCAGTTTTAACTGTTGGTACCAATGCCTTAGCATCGGCAATAACAGCAGCACGTTCGGCAGCAGCTTGTTCAAGTTTTTCAGGCGTCATCTGGTTCTTTTCCAGATCACCTACTTTTTGCTCAAGAGCAGCTTTTTCGGCATGCAACTGATCTACGACTGCTTGAATTGCTCCAAGCTCATCACCGATAGAAAATTGCTTATCACCAACTTTGAACTTTGCCGACTTTAAATTGTCCAGCTGCTCTTGCTGGATTTTTAATGCATCCGCTAAAGGCGTGTTGTCGCCAATGTTATAGCGCACACCATTTACAATAACTTCCATTGATATATTCCCCTTTGGTGGAGTTTGCTGTTTGTCACCGATGCGGCAATCACCACCACAACGGCCATATTTGACGAGTGCTACGTGATTGCCAATAAAATTGATAAATTTGGCTTGATATGGCGTGCCATCAGGCGCAGTACCCTGCTCAACGATTAATAAGGCTCCATAGCCAAGCGACATTTCTAGCCGTTCGTTGCTTTGGATCAAATCAATGCTGATCTTGTCTTTAATGAGCAAATCACCCACCAGATAATCGCCTTCCTGTCGAACGTTCTCACAATAGCCAATGTGATAATCCTTCCAGTTAGATGCGTTAATTTCATTCTTAGGTGGGTGATAGTCTGTAGCGTCTACACCATTGAAGCTTTGAATAGCCACAGGCTTGAAAAGCTCTTCTGCAGGCGTGTAGACATTAATGATTTGATCTGCTGTATAACCTTCCAGTGAAGGAAACTCATACGCATAGTACTGACGTACTTGAGGCGCTTTAGCTAAACGAACATTGACGCATTTCAGATACCCCTCTTTGGTAAATGAGCGTGTCGATTCGCTTGGCGCAAAGTCACCAATTTTGAATTGGTAAATGGTTTTCATAAATTGCGCTCAATAAAAAACCCACCAAATGGTGGGTTTAAATATTTTTTAAATGGTTACTTATCTTTGGCTAGGAGTCTTTTCAAAAAAATGACCATCTATAAGTTGACTTAAATCTATTGAAGTACTAATAACACTCCAATCTATCGTATTAAGAAATAAAACAATCCAAGTTATCATTAAAACAAGCCCGCTTCTGATAGGTACTCGACTAACAGAGTATTTTCTTAGTATCAGGATATTGATTATTGAGTCGATAAAACCCGAATGTTTATTAATCTTGGCTATTACTTTATTACTTTGCTCCTTATGATTTCCTTCATGATCAAGGTCGAAGAGAGAAATAAAATTATCAGCTCCAATGGCACTTTTTAATTGATCTTCAATTTCACTAGTTTTCAGTTCCCACCATTCTTGCCAATATTTAGCGCCTGCTGCTACCCCAATTTGATGCCACGAAATAAATATTCCAGCGAAACAAATTACAAATTCAACAAAGGGTTTGCTAGCTTGATTACTAAAAACCGCAGCAAGTAATACACCTTGAAATAACATAAAAAAATTATTTCTATTAATTAGCTGATGGATTTCAAAATTTCTTGTATCAATTGCTAGTTTGTATACAGCTTTGAGTTCGGAATATTTCTCATTAGTTTCTTTTTTATCTTCATTCATAATAACTAAACTCTTAATTAACTAAATAAATCATATAGATAATTTTAAATATTACAACTAAATCAAGATATCCTCATAATTAGGCAATGCCGTGCAACGACATCGGATAGGCTGACCGGGATGTCCACCGTCTGGCGGTGAATCCCATCTAAATGTCTTGCCCTGTTTATGTTGATGATCTGGCCTTACACGCTCATCTTTCGCCGTTTGCCATGTGTATGTCTCGACACCCATCGAAAGCTGTCTAGCACGGTTAATTTGGCCGTTAATCTTGCCCATCTGGTCACTAGCAATAAGACGTGCACGATAATCAGTAGATAACCCTAATTGCTTAATAGCTTTGGCCAACTCTTCATTGGTTTGTCCAGTCTGCAAAGCATTAGTAATTAGTACCTCAAGCTTATCGGCGTATTGCTGCGGAATAGACTTAATCAAACTGACATTAACCGTAATGTTTAGATCTACCTCATCCTGAATATCAGCAGCTCGATAGAATGGCGTAAGATCCACACCAATAATTGTTTTGGTGTGCTCTGCAATTTGCTTGTCCACTTCCTTTTGGGTGTCAGTCACAACCTTTGTGGCCAACGGTCGAGAAATCTCAACAACATACTTTGTGAGCTTTTCCCTAAAGGCCGTCATCATGTCCGAGAACCATGCATCTCCGATGTTCTGGCCTACTGTAGGAATAACTAATTCCTTAGTTTGTTCCTGACAATATTTTGAGATAGCCAGTAATTGCCGCGTGTAATAAAGCTCTACACGGCGGTTTACGTGCACGGCTCTCGGCTTAGAAGCTTTACGACCTTTTTTACGTTTCTTCGCCTGCTGGAGGTGGGGTTTCAGGATCTGAATTATCGTTGTCATTAAGCTTCACCATTGTCTCAAGCTCTTTGATATGTTTTTCATCAATCACTGAATAAACACCATCAATAACAAGCTGTTTTGCTATCTGTGGCTCTGTGATGATGCCCATTTCTAAATACTTGGAATCCCGTTCAGCGTTAGCTTTCTCAACTTCAGAGCGGACCTTAGCGTCTAATTGCCATAGAGGATTGAACACAACATCTAAGCTTGGAATCTGACGACCAAATGTGGCTTGAACAATTACTCTTAAAAGCTTCATCATGAATGGCTTTAAGGACCATATTTGCTTAGTTGCAATACTGTCGTAATAGTTCCGTGTGTCATGCTCGCCTGTTGCATTCATCCCTGCAGGTGATTGACCGAATAAAATCGTATAAGGCATATCAGCAGCCCCAGCTGCTTGAATAGAGAATTCACGCATTAGATCCGGCAAACCACCAAAGCTATAAGACTTTGAATCGTATTCCTCGTCTTTATCCAAGACGAGCATTCCGTTTAAACCCTTTAGCAATCCGACACTGAAAAAACGTTCAACTACGGATTTCATGTCCTCCTTGATCTTATCGACCAAGTCGGGGGTTCTAATCACGTCAATTTTTGATTCATGCACTAGACTTGCTGAGGCTTTCTTAACGGCGGCATGATCAAGCAGATCTTCATAAACTTCCTGTAAAACACTTACAGGCTCTTCATTGACCACATCTGCATGACCAAATTTAATTAAACGAGTGTGGTGGATCCGTTGGTTAGACTTTCCATCGAGCTTAAGCTTGTAAAATTCAGGTTGCTTTAAAAGTCCGCCTGCTTCTTTAGGCGATAAGTATTTACTGGTATCGGCTTCAATCTGCTTTTTCTTAAGTACCGTGAAAAACTCTAAACGACCAATGCCTAACTTGTTTAAATCAAACGGTTGATCTAAGTCACCGCCGTCCACAGTCCCTAGAAGCACATAGCAAACGCCATATAAGCGAGAAAGGACCAAACTAGATAAGAGCACCCCATCTAAGTTAAATGCCTTACATGCCTCTTTAAGCTTCAATAAATCGTTGTCTAGAATCCCTTCAAAAAACCATCCAGCTCGGAGCATGTCACTTGCTGGGCGGTTGACGATGCGCTTAGCTAACCAGTGTTGATAAACGGCTTCTAATTGCTCATCAGGAATTACTTTCTTTACGAAAGAACCGTGTGAGGCTTTGTCACGTTCGGTACCAATATTTGAGACAAAGTTTGTGTACGCCCCTGCATCGCCAATTGCATCGGGCTTTTTAGTTTCAGCCATAATTTCCTCTAATCAAATACAGTTGGCTTTTTGGCTAATGAATCATTAATTGCATCAATGGTCGGGTCCCACTGGTCGTCATGATCATGTGACCAATCAGCAGTAAGGCCTTCAATCTCTTCAATGTAGTTCAATAGCCACGGTGCATTAGCTGGTAACCAGACACGGCGTTCTTCAACATAAAGAATGACGTCCATTGTCCTTGAGAGTTTGTCAGTACTTCGCTGAATCGCACGTATTGGTAAAGTGGTCTGCTTAGATAT
Source organism: Acinetobacter sp. AOR43_HL (assembly GCF_027854635.1). Classification (NCBI taxonomy): domain Bacteria; kingdom Pseudomonadati; phylum Pseudomonadota; class Gammaproteobacteria; order Moraxellales; family Moraxellaceae; genus Acinetobacter; species Acinetobacter sp. AOR43_HL. Next base: position 4,224 of record NZ_JAKTHX010000037.1, on the reverse strand, counting down.
GGACTGAATTAAACCGGTACCACTCGCCTTATCCTCTACAGCCATATAACGAAGCTTGCCGATCTTTGTGTTACTGTCCTTATGTTTATTGATAAAAGCTTTTGCTTCTTTCAATAGCTCGGGTGCTTCCCATTTGCCACGCTTCACGTCAATGATATAAAGGTTATTGTCATAGCCAAGTCCTGCACATAAGAACACTGAAAAGTCATTATGCTCTTTAGTCTTCTGAGCCGTGTCGGCCCATATTGCACGCCATTTAAGAACAGGTAGCTCTAGATAACGTGGGAACCATTCAGCCTTAACCAGATCACCACCCAGCTTTTTAGGGTTTTGCATGTATTGGCTTGCAAATGTGTAGCGTGACACTGTGGCGCCGTCTTTATCTTCCCCGCCTTTCTCCAGCTGCAGCAATGAAAGTAAAGATTCTTTTAATGGCCAATAGCTTTGACGGCCTTTCTCATCACGTTCAACATCACGTGGAATTTTGCGCTGTATGTGCTCTGGTAGCTTACTGATGTACTCATCATCAATAAGTGCGGGAATACTGATTTGTTCCCACTCACCAGGTACATTACCTGTCATCACAAAGTTAGTCGGATCTTCAACGTGCAAACGCTGCATGATCAGAATAATTGGCGTATCAGATTTAGCTTTACGCGAGTTGACCGTATTTAGGATCTTACGGTTAGCTTTACGTCTAGCGGTCTGGCTAAATGCATCCTCAGGCTTTAATGGGTCATCAAGAATAATGGCACCGGTAAAGCCCTCATTAGCTAATGTACCAGCACGGCGACCCGTGACCTGCCCACCCATTGATGCAGAATAAACATGACCAGCATCGTAACCATCTACTGTTGTTTTCCAGCTAGACTTAGCATCCGTACTGGTAGAAATCTTTACTGGCCATAAACTCTGAAAGTCTTCTGACTTAACAATGTTCCTTGCTGTTGCAGATACATCCTCTACAAGTGATTGCGAGAAAGACAAATACAAAAAGCGCGAACGAGGATTACGAGCTATACCACGGGCAATAAGATTTGTGAGTAGTTCAGTCTTACCGCTTCCGGGTGGAACGTTAATAACTAGGTTTTTAACCTTGCCAGCTATAACCTCATCAATCTTGTCGGCAATATATTCATGATGCCAATTGACCGAAAACTTAAAACCCATGCGAGGCAAGAAAAATGCTCGTGTGAAAAATAAATGTTCTTTCTCACATTTGATCCGCTTAGCTTTGGTTTTAACAGGATCAATATTCGTTCTCGAGTTCATCTATCGCCTGCCTTACCTGCTCATCGGTAGCAGTCACATAGGTAATGTTTTCGCTTTGTAATGGACCGCCGCCAGCGCCTGTAATTTCAGTCTTATTCGTGTACTTGCCGCCTATGTCCTCAGCAGCTTGCTTAAGAATGCTTAAAGCTGCTACACGGTTTCTACTGTGCTTTTGATATTGGCTTTCATATCGCTGTAAACGCACCGCTAAGTTTGCAATTGGGATTGCCTCAGGCTTACCCAAAAACATTTCGCGAGTCTTTTCAAAATCTTTTCTTAATTCTTCACTCAGGTTCTCGCCTGCCCGTTTTGTCGGATCGTATTTCTCACACTGCTGTTTAGTAACTTTTATCCCGTATTCTTGGTTGACGAGTTCAGCAGTTTCTGTGGGTGTATTAAATACGGCAAGTGAACGAACTATAAAGAGTTTTACCTCTTTTTTTAGAGCCGCCATATCCTCAATCCTGTCAACCTACGTCAACCTAAATAGCCAAAAAAAAAGAGCCTCAAGGCTCAGGTAATTACGCAGTTTCCACAACATTTCGAAATATCTAAATCAGAAACAAACGGCGGATTTTTAGCGACCTCAATTAATCGCTTAACGTTTTCATTTGCACCCCAGCGTTTAACAACACCGATGAACTCTTCCACATCGTGACCAGCTAAATAGTGCTTTGGTAAGCCAGTATGATCACTGTAAATAATCTCACCGTCCGAGTCTCGTTCTACACCAATGTGATAAAGCTCATGTTCAAGCAAAGCACAGAACTCGCTATCGTTTGCACGCTCACAGAAAGAAGCGTCGACAGTTATTAAGTATGTTGGCACAAAGCCGAACCAGTCACGCATCTGTTGCTCTTGTCTAGCTTTACGCCAGCCACCAACATTGAACATGACTTTTTCGCACTGGCCTAACACCATAGCTTGCTTGCTTTTATATGCAGAAGAGGCCCAAGCAAATGCTAAAAATTCTTCATTGTCATGAAGCATCTCAGCGATATGGTCGTGATCTGGATTATGTAAAGGTCCACCCAGCGTAAGAAAATTAGCAACTACCCATAGTTTTAAATCAGGTGCAGGTATTAAACGGAGTGCTTCCTCTTCTTCGGCCTGATCCATAAAATCAGTTGGAGGAAATGGTCTGATCTGATCCATTAAATATTTGCCTCTTTAAATTTTTAAGCCATTGGCTTGCGAAATGAGCTTGGATCTGTAATGGACCAGATTCATTAATCTTAAATCTTGGTGCTGCCTCTAACCGAACAACGGTATATCCCATTGATTCAGCAACATCGTAACGGTCCATACTCCACGCCTTTGTTGCCAGCTTGCCCTTACGTCCACCTGACCAGGGACCGCCAGCAATTTCAACTAAAATACGATGTTCAATTAAATGAAAATCAAAACGCCAATGCTTTGTTGATTTAAACTGGAATTTCTTTTCGTATTTAATTTCCAGATTGTCTAAAGCTTCAGTAAATTCTTCCTCTGCCTCTAAGTACTTTTGAGTAGCTTTAGGTAGCGGTCTGGATTTAGGCTTGGTTTTAGGTTCTTTTTTCCGAGTAAGCCAAAAGTATTCTGTAGAATCCATTATTCTCACCCATAAAAAAACCGCCCTAAGGCGGTGGCTAAACTCACAGGCAATATAGTATTACTTCTTAAAAGTTGCCTTATAAAGCTTTGAATTAAAGTAATCCGTAATTTCTTTACCTTCGGTTTGAATTTTTTCCTCATTTAAAGGTAAAAAATCTAATTCAGATTTCAAGCCCATATACTCTGGAATAAATTTCTTTATAGGCGGAGGTGGTTTAGGTCCACCTTCTGTGATTTTTTCGATAAATCCAGCTAACCATAAAATATACTCACCTTCTGAATTATGAGGAGGAATCAAACTCACATCTATTTTTACTTTACATTCATCTAAGTGTTTACTAAACAATTCAACAAAATCAATAAAATTATATTTTAATTTAAATTCTGTTCCCTCAATTTCTCTGCGTATACATGTCATAAGTAAGTTCATATTTTCAATACAGTCATGTGAAAACAATTCCTCATCTTTAATTTTGTTATAAATATTTTCCGCAAACATGAGACACTGTGGCATTTCAGCAGCTCCTCATTTTTATAAAGTATTTTTCTTAAGGTAGTCCTATTATAACAATGTTGCAACAAGAAATTTTCCATTTTTAGTTTAAGGAAATTTTAAAAATTATAAAAACGATTATATTCAATAAATTAGTACGAATAAAAGCTATGGAAGTTTGATTTTTCTATTGAGCTTTAAAATGGATTATTGTGTTTAAATTATCAATTTAAAAAGCTTGCCTAGTAGGCAAGCTCCCCCTTTTTTGATATTTGCGCTGATCAATAAGGTTTAGTGTTACTTAAAGCAACACACTGATAATACAGAAATAATTAAAAATAAAAAAGCCCACTTCCTATTTTTATTCAGAAATGGACTTAGCGAAAAAAACGCTTAAACATGAAATAGGAAATATCTATTCGGAAATATTTCCAACTTCATATTGGCATAATATTTAAGCACTAGCAATAGGGATTGAATTAAAAATATCAAATATTCATATTTAAATAGATAAAGATTTCTTTTTTTAAATGGTTTTATTTTTAGTCTATATAATTTTTTTACTTATCAAGACTTATAAAGAATATGTGCCCATCAATAGGTAATACTTAATAAGGTCTTATGTGTAGTAACCATTAGGCTCTAGAGAGTAAGAACTCAAACTGACTAAAAATAAAAAATAATTAATTTTCAATATTAATGATCATATACTGCAAAGTTATGTATATTCCAACTTCTCCATTGTTGAGTGCCTCATATAAGTCTTCATCAACGAAATCTCCAGATTCATCATATAGCCATTTATGAATTTGAATAATTTGTATATTCCCTTTTTTGTCTATTCTTGCTATTGGGTCTATTACGGA
>NZ_JAKTHX010000036.1:0-151252 GCF_027854635.1 Acinetobacter sp. AOR43_HL | reverse complement strand
TATGGTGGGCGCTGACGGGATCGAACCGCCGACATTCTGCTTGTAAGGCAGACGCTCTACCAACTGAGCTAAGCGCCCCAAGAAGAAAAAACTAATAAATTATTAATTTTTCGATTTAAAATTTTTACATCTTAAATCATCTTCCAAACACAACCCGAACTGAAAAGTGGCGCAGCGGACGGGGCTCGAACCCGCGACCCCCGGCGTGACAGGCCGGTATTCTAACCAACTGAACTACCGCTGCACTTTCACAATATCGCAATTGTGGGGTAAACGATGTTAAGTCTTAAGTGGCGCAGCGGACGGGGCTCGAACCCGCGACCCCCGGCGTGACAGGCCGGTATTCTAACCAACTGAACTACCGCTGCACTTGAGAGCTTAACGTAAAGGCTTGGTGGGCGCTGACGGGATCGAACCGCCGACATTCTGCTTGTAAGGCAGACGCTCTACCAACTGAGCTAAGCGCCCTTAACGTCTTCATCGTTTGTGAGGTGCATTATAGAGAATCTTTAACAGGTGTCAAACGCTTTTCGACAACTTTTCAAAAAAATGCGAATGAATGATTAAAAATAAGTCACTATTAAGTAAAAAACAATTTTTTGTATTTTATTTAAGCACTTATTTTAATATTTTGATCATTCAGCTAATTAAATAAGAATTTTTAAAATCTTATTTTAGGTTAAAGATTGCTCAGACAAATAAACCAATGCATCTTCAGCGACTAAATCAAACAACTCAATGATTTCTTCATTACGCATTCGAATACATCCATGTGACATGGGAACACCCATCGGTTCTTTATCAGGTGTGCCATGAATATAGATATAACGCTGCATGGTGTCGTGGCCATCACCTTTATTAAAGCCTTCTTCTAAGCCATCTAACCAAAGAATACGTGACAATATCCAATCTCGTTCAGGGAATTGTGCTGCTAGTTCACTGCTATAGACCTCCCCTGTTGGCTTACGTGCAATAAAAACCGCATTTTGAGGAGCTTGTGCACCAATTTTTTTTGCAACCCTATGCCATCCACGTGGAGTCCTACCAGTATTCTCTTGCTCACCGATTCCGTTCTTTCCAGTAGAAATGACATAAAACTTATTATGTTTAGGCAAAGTTAATGTTTGATTTGCTAAATCGATGAGGACATTTGCTTCTTCGAGCTTAAATTGAGACATTGAACTTATTCTCTTATATCAACTCAAATACCTTGAGTTTAAGTAAAAATTTATATGAAGAACTTGTCTTGCGCCAAAATTAAAAGATTATCAATCTTTTAATTTTGGCTCAGGGCGTAGCCATAACCAAACTGCAACGATGAACATGGTAGTATCAGTAAAAACCTTGACCCAAAGCGGTGCTGAAGTAAATAGCATTATAAGGCCACTGATTGCCATCATTATGCTTGCAATACATTTGGCTTTACGTGGTACTGTACCATTGGCTCGCCAATCACGTAATGTTGGGCCGTATTTGGGATGGTTTAACAACCAATCATCCATTTGTGGCCATCCTTTCGAAGCTGCCCATGCAGCTAGAATCAAAAACACTGTTGTGGGCATACCTGGTAAAATTGCTCCAATAATGCCTAGCGTGATAAAAATCACGACCAAAGAGCGCCAGAACAATGTTCGCATATATAAACCTTAACCTGCTGTTAGCGTTAGTATAAAGTGTTTTTCTAATATTGTTTGTTGATCCCTTATGAAATTAGGATGAATTACTTCGAGTATTAAATATATGAATATTGCCTCAGTGAAAACTTCCTATTTCGAACCATGGCTTCAATTTCAACATCCTATAGTGCGACAGCTGGCTTTTTGTATTGCTAGTCCAAATTTACTTTGCCAATTACCAAAAAGTTTTTCTATACAACACGACTTTAAGCTGCACCCAACAGAAGTATGGGAAGAGCATTTCCAAAATTATTTACCACGGTTAAAAGAGCTCGATCAGTCACCAGAGCCTTTAATCCAGTTTTTATCTCAACTTAAAAGTACACGCTTAGGTTTACGCTTTGAGAATTTACTTTGGTTCTGGCTACAAGAGGATAATTATCATCCTTACCAACTATTAGGTCATAGTATTCAAAAAATTGATGGAGCAAAAACTTTAGGTGAGATAGATTTTTTAATTTTAAATAAAGAAACCCAACAAATTGAACATTGGGAGGTCGCGTTAAAATACTATTTGGGCGAGGCAGACTTACATTTAGAACAATGGATTGGATTGAATCGTCAAGATACTTTAAGCAAGAAACTTTATCATTTTACAAATAAGCAATTTCAATTTTCTGAGGCATTAAATTTTAAGATTCAACAACGTTTTGCGGTTTTAAAAGGACAACTCTACCTACCACTTCAACTAAATTTTCAAAAGTCGCCACCAGACTGGATAAATTTAAAGCGTCGTTTGGGATATTGGGGGACTACCATTCCCCATTCTTCTTTTTATCGATTGGAAAGACATGAATGGTTGTGTCCAAATAAAGAGCAGACTTCAAATCAAGCACATTGGTGGACAGACGGTCTATATTGTAAAAATAGTAAAGAGATTTTGTTTTATATGTTTAGACATCCTCCGTACTTAAACATCAAGCCTCAACTGCAAAAATTAAGCTAATTAACAATAAGTTTTAAGCTTCTAGAAACATTTTATAACGTTTTTACTATTAAACAGTCATGTTTCTTTTTCCGTTTGTTTTTTAATCTAAATTTACTTCATTATTAAATTTAAACGGAGAAAATGATGAAAAAAGTTTTAGCTGCGTCTGTAATGGTTGCTGTTATTTTAACAGGGTGTAATACGTTTAAAGGTTTTGGGCAAGATGTTTCTAAAGCAGGTGATGCTGTAACAAATACTGCTGAAAAAACACAAGATAAAATGTAAGTTAGAGTTGTTACTTCAAAAACCTTATCATTCGATAAGGTTTTTTTATTTTTACGTACCCATCATCTAGAGATTCGCCTATTATATCGGACTATATTTCACCTGATCAGCACGCAATTTTCGGTATGAACCATTCAGACACTCTCTCGCTTAGCTTAGAACTGTTACAACAACCTTCTGTTACTCCTATTGATCATACATGCCAAACCATCATGGCAGACCGTTTAGCCAAAATTGGTTTTCATATTGAACCAATGCGTTTTGGTGAAGTTGACAATCTTTGGGCGCGTCGCGGAACTGAAGAACCTGTATTTTGTTTTGCCGGTCATACTGACGTAGTTCCGACAGGTAAGTTAGAAGCATGGAATTCAGATCCATTTGTACCTGAAATTCGCGATGGAAAATTATATGGTCGTGGTTCGGCCGATATGAAAACAGCACTTGCAGCTATGGTCGTTGCATCTGAACGTTTTGTCGCAAAACATCCTGATCACAAGGGTTCGATTGCTTTTCTAATTACTTCTGATGAAGAAGGACCTGCTATTAACGGTACGGTTAAAGTGATTGAGACTCTTGAAAAACGTAACGAAAAGATGACATGGTGTTTGGTAGGCGAACCTTCTAGTACTCATAAATTGGGTGATATTGTTAAAAATGGTCGTCGTGGTTCACTTAATGCCGTATTAAAAGTTCAAGGTAAGCAAGGTCATGTGGCTTACCCACATTTGGCGCGTAATCCAATTCATGAAGCATCACCAGCTTTAGCAGAACTGTGCCAAACTGTTTGGGATAATGGAAATGAATATTTCCCAGCAACATCATTTCAGATTTCAAATATTCATGCTGGCACTGGCGCAACAAATGTCATTCCTGGTGCACTAGAAGTTACTTTTAACTTCCGTTATTCAACAGAAGTAACAGCAGAACAACTTAAACAACGTGTGCATGAGATTTTAGATAAACACGGTTTACAGTACGAAATCGTTTGGAATCTTTCTGGTTTACCATTCCTAACACCTGTGGGTGAACTCGTTAATGCAGCGCAAACTGCTATTTTGAACGTAACGGGTACTGAAACTGAGCTTTCAACGAGTGGCGGTACTTCTGATGGCCGTTTTATTGCTCCAACAGGCGCACAGGTATTAGAGTTAGGTGTTCTGAACGCAACAATTCATCAAATTAACGAACATGTTGATGTACAAGACCTTGATCCACTAACTGATATTTATGAGCAAATTTTGGAAAATTTATTAGCTAAGTAAAAGTTAAGATCTAATGAATTGAAAAAGCGCCCTTTTGGGGGCGTTTTTTATATTTAAAGTATCAGTACTTTCTTTTAAAATTTTAAAGATTATTTATATTCAATAAACTAGAAAATTAGTTTTAATATAAATGGCTTAAAAGCTGCTTTTGAATTCTTATCTATCCATTGCAATATAGTTGGCCAGACTTCTTTAGCAGCATTTTGGCTAAGTACAATTCGACTATGAGAGTAATTTTCTAAGTTATTATTGGAATAGCCAAATTCTCGAAATATATTATTTTCATTTTCAAAAGCTTGCAAATATTTATAGCATCCTTTAGCAGGGGCAATAAATTTATCGCCAGTCCCGCAAATAGAATATATTGGAACTCTAATAGAGCTCATAAATTTTTTATAATCTATATATTTAAATTCACTTATAAAATTTTCCTTTAAGTTCCAATTAAACCATGGACGCATCGTGTAATAGGTTTCATTTATTCGCCCCAACTTAAATTTATTAGCAGGAATCTGACCTAGACCTTTTACAACTAATTTTGCAGAAAACAATTTAATAAAATCAAAGGAATTATTTACTGCTCCAAATGCTTGGCAAGCAACAAAAGTAATACTTTGAATATTTTTTAAATATTCAGGATAATTAATTAAGAACATGGTTAAGCATAGCCCTCCACCACTGTGTATTACACAGTGCAAGGAGGTTATATTAAAATGATGGTGAATATAATGAAATGCAGTTTTATATTCATATAATGCAACAGTTTCAAAATTAAATGGTATATCTGTTTTTGGGCTAGTACCATGCCCTCGCCACTCTAAAATAAAACAAATATAACCATGATTTGCCAAATAATCTGCAATGCCTATACAAACAGTTTTATCCGAAAATGCACCATGAGATAAGAAAATTGCTTCTTTTTTTATTAGAGAATTATTTCTTTTAGAAATTTCCCATAAAGCAAATTCACCATGATCATCTGTTTTTAAAATATGTAGCTCTTTATGAATTGACATTTATTTTCTGCTATAGAAGATTTTATTTTAGGTTATTTTGCTATGATTAATATAATAAAATTAGGCTCATCCTTTAACTATAACTTCAATTTATCTCCTTTTAAAATTTAGTATGAGACTTTATTAAAAGTAAATATTGGTAATTTCTTATATTTTAGCATTTGAAACACATATAAAATATAAATTCACGATATAAATAAAGCAAGAGCTTCAATGATTTTTAAAATAAATTTATATTCTCTAAAAGAATTTTACCTATTTAAAAAAAAAGAACTCAAAATGAGTTTCTTTTTTATAGATTCTATAGGTGAAGAGAATCTTGAATATATTGCAAATTAGGAACATGGTAGCGTTGATTGTCCATACGGACATATTTAAATACAGTTGGGTGCTTTAAAGACTCTTGTATATCCTCATTTTCATCTACAACTTCCGAAATACGCAGACGAACTGAAACTGGCATCGATTTACACATAAGTGCAAAACGTTGACTAATATCTTCACTTTCAATGACTAATGCTACTGCTCGAGAATCTATTTCGTTGTGAACCGAATAAACAGGGAGTTTTACATCATGCCATTCAATATGCTTGATACCATTTTTAACATCCATAGCAGATAACACTATATTTTGTGGCAATAGCATCGGCACTTGCTGATAGCATTCAATAATATATGCATCAATAAAACCAGTTGAGACAGTAATTAAATGCTGAAGCTCTTGCTGGTCCATTTCATTAATTAAGGATGTACTTATATTACTTTTCATTAGGCAAGTCCCCCTTCAAATGTCATGAATAACGCATCAATATTGTGAAGTAAGTCTTCTTCTTGGAAAGGTTTACCCATGTATTGGTTAACACCTAAAGTAAATGCTCGTTCACGGTGTTTTTCACCAGTTCGTGATGTAATCATAATCACTGGCATATCTTGATGTAGATCATGATGTCGAACGAGGTTAAGTACCTCAAAGCCATCCATTCGTGGCATTTCAATATCAAGTAACATGAGATCTGGTTTAATATTTTCCAATTGCTCAATGGCGTCAACCCCATCTTTAGCTGTGACTACATCATAGCCCTGACGTTCAAGTAAGCGAGACGTCACCTTACGTACAGTTACCGAGTCATCTACAATCATGATAAGACGTCGTTCGTCAGACTCGCGTTGTCTATAGATAGTTTCATTAAGCGATTTATGTCGGCGAGTAGATTGAATTTGGCGAGCAATATTTTGTCCATCTAAAATTAGACAAACTTGGCCATCACCTAAAATAGTTGCTCCTGCAATCGCACCAATGCTAGAGAATTGTTGTCCTATTGGCTTAATTACAATCTGTGCGCGTGAGCCAATTAGTTGGTCAACTAATAATGCGACGGTTTGTCCATTATTTGCCTTAATCATTAATACTGGTAATGAATACATCATTCCACTTAAGCGCGGAATTGGTTGATTACCAACAAACTCAGATAAATAACGTAATGGATAACGCTTATTTTCAAATTCAAAGAGCTCTTGTGCACTTCCGAAATATTGTTCTAATGATGCTGGTGATACTCGTACAATTCGATCAATCTGAGCCAGTGGGATTGCAAATTGCTGATCAGCAACTTTAACCATTAAAGCATCACTAACAGCTACTGTCGTTGGAACACGTATGGTAAAGACAGTTCCCTGCCCATATACAGAGTCGACACTCACATGGCCACCTAAGGCCTTAATATCACTTTGCACGACATCCAGCCCTACACCACGACCTGAGATCTGAGTGACTTGATCGGCTGTACTTAAACCAGGATGGAAAATCAGCTGTAAAATATCTTGATGTTCTAATACTTGCTCTGGATTAATCAAACCAGACATTAAGGCCTTTTGACGAACCTTCTCGATATCAATACCTTGCCCATCATCCTTAAATGTAACTACAACATCTGTACCTTGACGATGAATATTGAGTTCAATACGTCCCGTTTCTGGTTTCTGCGCTTGCTCACGTTGCGCACGGTCTTCTAGTCCATGGTCAATTGCATTTCTAAGCATGTGCTCAAGTGGCGTAACCAAACGTTCTAACATTGTCCGGTCCAGCTCGCCTTCTGTATTATTAACGAAAAGCTCTGCTGGTCGATTTAACGCGGTAGAAGTCTGCCTCACAATTCTTTGCAGACGAGGCAACAATCGAGAAAATGGTACTAAGCGTGTTCGCATAAGACCTTCTTGAATTTCAGCCTGAATACGTGATTGCTGTACCAATAAACCTTCAGTGTCTCTGATCTTTTCAGATAATGTATTTTTAAAATCTACTAAATCCGATGCAGACTCGGCAAGAGACTTTGATAACTGATTTAATGAAGAATATTGGTCCATCTCTAAAGGATCAAATTCCGTATAACGTGAGTTCTCAATACCGTGTTTTGCAATAATTTGGGTTTCTAATTCGCCTTCCATTCGACGCAACTGATCTGCAAGTCGCTGAATAGCCAATTCCATTTCCGCTAAGGTATGACCAAATTGGCTTAAATCCATTTCAATTCGCGAACGGTTAATCGAATTTTCACCAGACAGATCAATCATTTTTTCAATTAAATCTGCCGAGACTCGAATCATCTCATTATTTTGATCAAGGCGTTGTGCTTGTTCCCAATCACTCATCATTGGCGGTGGTTCTGTACCGTCACCTTGCACAAAACTCATTACAGGTTCCGTGCTGAATAGATCAGTTCTAGTTAACTTACTAGGAATTTGAATTGCTGTTTCAATGAACTGGATATTTTCCAGACTTTGTTGTAAACCATCGAAGTGTTGATAATTTTGTTTAAAAATTGCCTCTTTTAACCAGACAATTGCACTCTCTAATAAGTTGTCATAAATATTTGAGCTGAAATGATGAAGCGCAAATTGTTCAAAAGCATTCTCAAGTTGATAAGCAATCGCTTGCACGGTTTCAAGTCCCAGCATACGGGAACCGCCTTTCAAGCTGTGCACTGCCCTTTGTAGTTGAAGCAAGATACTACGGTTAGTACGTTGCTCGAACCATTGTTTTAATAGATGATCGGCCATTTCTAATAGTTCGGCCGCTTCCTCCATAAACGTCTGCTCGACAACAGTATTAATATCTTGATCTGGGATATTCTCTGTATGATTGTGATCAGCATAAAGAACTTGTAATTCGGTTTGCTCAACAAGTTGATTATTAGACTTAGCAATCTGCTCAGAACCAGAAGTTAACTCACTGAGGTTTAACGCCGTATTATTTATCGCTTCTTGTTGTAATACTTCAAAATTTAATTCAGGTATAACATACGTTTCAGGTTCTGTTTTGCTCTCTTTAATATGAGAATCAAATACCTGACCTGCATTTTTAAGTGCTTGAATAGTATGAGAAGCAGCATAATCTAGGTGCTGTTCACGCACTATTTGAAGACGGTCAGCCAAGTCATCTTGAACTAGTCGAATAAAATCAATGAGAGCAGACGAAGCTATCAACTGTTTTTGAATTAAACGCTCATAAATACTTTCTAACTCATGTGCAATTAAACCAATATAAGTTGCCTGAATCATATTTGCCCCACCTTTTAAGGTATGCAAATAACGCATCAGATTATTGAGAGCGGCAAAGTTTTCTTGATCATCAACCCAAAGATTAAGATCTGTATCCATTCCCTCAAGCAACTCATCGGCTTCTTCAAGAAAAATATCTAAAAGATCTGGATCAAAATGACGGTTTACATGCTCAGATGAAATGAATTGTCGATCTAGTTGTACACTCTGCCCTATGGTGACCTGATCAGTGAATACATTTTCTATCAGAGGTTCATTCGCCGTTTGTTCAACTTCAGCATTAAACAATGGTTCAAAAACGTCTTGATGAGTTTCTAATGATTCGGAATTAAGATTTGGAATATATTGAGTATATAGTTTTAGCTCATCCAAGACATTTTGGTGTTGCTCAATGATACTTACTCTTTGTCCCGCAGCTAATGCATCAAATAACTGAATTAATTGTTGGTGCGCTTTTTGATAAATTTCAAAAATATAATCTGATTGCAATAAATCAGGTCGATCAAGCAATATGTCGTAGCTTTCTTTCAACTGGTTAGTATATTCATATAAACCAATCATTGCCTGCGACTGAGTATGTTGCAGCAAAACATCTGCTTGTTCACTTAAACGTTCAAGATAATGAGGAAACTCTGTACGTATTCCCTTCTCAAAGTCTAATTCCGCATCAAGTAATTCAGCAACATCTAGCTGTAATAGCTGAGACACTAAACCATGTGGCGGCATGAGTGGGCTTGAATGCTCTCCATGCTGCTCCATGTAAGTATCCCAAACCTGATTAAATTTCTGTAAATCAGATTCCAATTGCTCAGTAGAGCAATGTGCAGCCAATAGATCTAAACTATTTCGAATAAACTGACGATAATCACGGAGTAATGAAATTTCTTCAGAGTGAGAAGAAAGCTCTTCTTGTAATAGTATTTTAAATAAATGCTCAACTTTGGTACTGGCTTCAAAGATTGGTTCTACATGAGCCATGGCAGAGCTGCCACGTAATGTATGTAACGCACGTATTAAAGCATTATAACTTTCATGCTGATGTATTTCTTTTTCCAAAAACTGATCAATTGTCGCTAAGTGCTCTTCTGCTTCTTCCATAAATAAAATTAAGGTTTCAGCAAGAGTCTGTTCAGTTTCTATAGCAACTTCTGGAGTCAAAATAGTTAAAACTTCTGTAGATTCTGGTTCTAAGTCATTTGTTTCTAAACCAGTTTGAGTTTCAGCAGTAAGAATATCTGATAATAATAAAAGTTCGTCTAACGCGGGTTCTATACTTTGCTGTTGCTGTAGTTGTTGTCCCAATAAAATTAGGGGCCTAAAGTCTAGGGTATGATTTTTTTTAGATTTGAAGTCATCTACTAACTTAAAGAAATAGAACTTAAATACCAACTGAACATATTGTTGGATGTTAGGAATTAATTCGAGACTCTGATTAATTACCCGATTAAGCGTATCTTCTACAGTCCAAGCAAGCTCAGCAGAAGATTTGGCACCAATCATTCGCCCAGAACCTTTCAATGTATGAAAATGACGGCGGATTTCAGTAAGCGTAGCAATATTTTCAGATTGCATCCATTCGTGAATCAAAGATTGTAATTCAACAAAAATTTCTTCAATTTCTTCGACAAATATTTCAAGAAATTCATCGTCTTGTTGAGAGTAGCTATCTTCCGGTAGCATCATTGCTTCAGTTAAAGTTTTTAATATTTCTTTCATAGCAAAGGCTTCTTTTGCTTGTCTCCCAAATGGAGAAAAACGACAGAGTCAACACCAGAAAAATAGCTGTTTCCCCAATATTTATCTGGTGTTGTTAATACTTTTTAGAAGAATAGCGGTACTGAAACAGCTATTCTCATCCCCAATTTAATCAGGTAATTTAAAGTCCGTTACCGATTCACGTAATGACTCGGCCATGTTTGCTAATTCAGAAACAGAGCGCGCTGTATCGAAAGTTGCAGTGGTCGTTTGTGAAGTAATTTCTTGCACGACTGTCATGGTAGTAGCAATGTGGCTGGCAGATGCAGATTGAAGTTTTGCTGCATCAGAAATGCTGGCAATTAAGTTTGCCAAGTCACCCGATACTTTTTGAATTTCATCCAAGGCAATACCCGCGTCTTTTGCCAAGTTTGCACCACGCACAACTTCAGTGGTGGTTTGTTCCATCGAAATAACAGCTTCATTTGTATCGGTCTGAATTGTTTTAACCAGAGTTTCGATCTGTTTAGTTGCCGATGCAGAACGCTCTGCAAGACGCTGTACTTCGTCAGCAACTACGGCGAAACCACGACCTGCTTCACCAGCCATAGATGCTTGAATTGCTGCGTTTAATGCAAGAATGTTAGTTTGGTCGGCAATATCGTTAATGAGCGATACGATGTTACCAATTTCTTGTGAAGACTCACCCAATCGCTTAATACGTTTAGATGTTTCTTGAATCTGTTCACGGATTGTGTCCATACCTTCAATTGAACGGTTTACCACTTGCGCACCATTAGAGGCAATTTGTACCGAACGCTCAGCTACCTCAGCAGACTCAGATGCATTTGAAGATACTTGGTCAATCGATTGCGCCATTTCATTCATTGCTGTTGATGCACCAGCAATTTCTTGAGCCTGATGCTCAGACGCCTCTGCTAATTGGTTCGTAATACTCTGCGTATCTTGTGTATAGCGAGCAACTTCTTGAGAGGTTTCATGAATGCGGGATACAAGGTCACGTAATTGGTCAATCGCAAAGTTAATCGAGTCGGCAATCGCTCCCGTAAAATCCTCAGATACAGTTGCATATGAACGTAAGTCACCATCTGCAAGATCGGCGATTTCATCAAGTAAACGTAAAATCGCGTTTTGGTTACGGTCATATTCGTCTTGTAATCGAGTAACACGTTGCTTATCCATCACACTACGTAATGTGATCAATTTAAATACAGAGAAGATTAAGCCTGCTAAAGAACTGATTAGCACCGCACCTAACAATAAAGTAAGCCAGTTCTTTCTTGCTACATCAGATAAATGCCCCAAGTTATCTAACATCACATCTGATTTAGAGAAGATCTGAGAAGATGCCTGACGAACATTGACAATCTGGTTACCATTTTTTAATACCGTGGCAGCAGCAGATTTTAAGACTTTGTCATATTCAGATTTAATACTTTCTAATGATTCACGTAAAGCCGGATCAGCAATACGATCAACACCCAATTCAGCATTACCATTAAGTTCAGCATTTAAATACGTACCAAACGTATCAATGTCTACACCAAAATCGCTAGTCGATACATTACCATCAGTACCACTTAATACCGAGTTAATAGAACGTAAAATACGTTCGGCAATAAACACCTGGTTTTTAGCAATAATTACCTGACTACTTGGCAAACCTTGACGCGCCATTTGGTCAACCATCAAGTTATATTCTGCCTGAATCTCAGGAACGGTTTCGCTAATAGAGATGTTGGTGTCATATAGCTGGTTAAGGACTTTTTGATGTGCTGAAATCAAATCGATGTTTTTTGAAAGTTCAGTCCACATAACTTGAACTTTTTGATATTCATCAGTCGACTTACCGTGAATATTTTCAATCTCAAGTAAGTTTTCATTAAAGCCTTTTTGAGACTGCTGTAGCTTGGTGATTGCCTCTTGAGAGCCAGACTCAGTTGCTTCAGTTGCTTGTTTAGAAATCGTTTGAGATAACAAACGTAACTCACCGAGACTTCGAATTAACTGGTTATGACGTGGAACGTTATAGAACAAATAGGCTAGAGAAACTAATGCAAGCACAAAACATAAAAGTGCTGCATATAGGATTGGCTTGGACTTTTCACTTTCCCCAAATAAACTGGCAAATTGCTCAATTTTTGACTGGATTGTTGCAATAAAATTGACACCCGATTTTTCGGACGCAACTCGACTACTGCCTTTCTTTTTAAGCTTAAAGCCCATAGCTTTTCCCCAGAAAAATACTCTGTTTTCACAGCGTAAAAATTAGTTTATAAATTTTGTCGATGCATTCATGTAATGTGGGTTTTGCAATAAACGACTAAATAAAAAGACATGCCAATGCTGGTTATGTTGATGAAAATAACCTTGGCAATATTCTTTTAGATTTTCCTCTAAGTCTAAGCTTTGAGAAAAAAAGCTTTTTTTATTAAAGTGCTGAATCCCCAAAACCTGATCCACGACCAACCCCACATACTGGTCGCGATGGCTAATACACAATACTTTTTGAGTTGACGAAAATGAACTTCGTTGCCCTAAAATAAAATGCGCCAAATCAGACACTGAAAGTAGTCTTCCTCGAATATTTGCCAATCCCTTTACCCAACTTTGGGTATTTGGAACTGGTGTATATTTTGGTGGATAGATTACTTCTGACACTTCCCCAAGTGGTGCGACGAAGTATTGCCCTCTCATTTCAAAAGCAATTCCTGACCATCGCTGTGCTTCATTTTGAACTGAAGCGTAATTCTTATTACCCCGTTTAGACAAACGAAGTAACTCAATAAATCCATTCGCTGCCATACTCGATCCTATAAAACGGGTACAAAATGCCCGTTATTTATGTTTTTATGGATGGATGAGTTAATTTAGAAATTGTTTAATTACATCAATCAATTGATTTTCTTCGATTGGCTTAATCAAATAATCGATTGCACCTTGACGCTTGCCCCATACACGGTCAGTTGCCTGATCTTTAGTACTCACAATAACAACAGGGATATGCTTAGTGTCTTCATCACGAGTAATCTGACGTGTTGCCTGAAAACCATTTACACCCGGCATTACAACATCCATCAATACAAGATCTGGTTGCTCTGCTTTTGCAAGAGTTACACCATCTGCACCATTTGATGCTTCAAGCACGTCATAACCATGTTTGGTTAGGATCTCTTTAAAACGGAAAGTTTCTGTTGGTGAATCATCTACAATGAGAATACGTGCCATTTTTTTGCCCTCAAATTATTGTTTATGAACTTACATGATTACGAATCGCGTTTAACAATTCATCTTTGCTAAAAGGTTTCGTCAAGTATTCATCTGAACCTACCACACGCCCTTTTGCCTGATCAAATAAACCATCTTTACTAGAGAGCATGATAACGGGAATATTCTGATAATTTTGAGAGTTTTTTATCAAAGCACAAGTTTGATAACCATCTAAACGAGGCATCATGATATCGACAAAAACAATATCCGGATTTGCTTCTGCAATTTTGGACAAAGCTTCAAATCCATCCACAGCAGTAATCACTTCACAGCCTTCACGCTGTAATAAGGTTTCTGCTGTACGGCGAATGGTTTTTGAGTCATCAATCACCATTACTTTCAGATTTTGGAATGCATCTTCCATTTAATCTTCCATCCCCATAAAAATAAAATATAAATGCAATTTAACTTAAATTTGTTTTTACACATTTATACGCATTTTTAACATATCTCACCTTCTATTTTCAATGAGGCATTTTTGTCTACTTTCTCATTTATAAACAATAACTTTTAACCTCATCACACTTTAATTAAAATTATCATTTTTTTTATAATGACTATATTTTTATTCAGCTAAATAATAATTAATATAATGAAGATTAAATATTTAAAAATAAGCGACTTAGCTATCTTTTTTGGGGATTTTCAATGAATGACAGGATGAAATATGCCTTTTACAGGAACTGTTTGTCTGTATCTATAGGCATTATTTCCTTCGGATCACTCTTTTTCTTACCCTCTGGTGTTGCTCTTGCCGATACGCCTAAAGCGGTTTGGTACCGTTATTATGATCAACATGGTATTGCCAATATTAGTACATCGGTTACACCTGCTCATATTCGTTATGGTTATGAAGCTCTAGATCGTAATATGCAAGTGATAAAAAGAAACCATTCTTATAATGCTGAAGCTGATTTAAATCAATCAAGTCAACGAGCATTACTAGCGCGACATAAAGAACAAGATATCAAATTAAAAAAAGCTTATAGCAATAGTAAGACAGCTTCGATTAAAAGAGATCAGGCATTAGTGTCTATAAAAAAGCAAATTAATTATCAACAGGAACAACTTAATCAATTACAACAAGACAAAATTTTATTTAAGCGTCAGGAAATGGAGTATTTCAGAAAAGGAGAACCGATTCCTGAGCGTCATAAGGCTTTGATTGAAAACAATCTAAATAATATTAATCGGGTTAAACAAACACTTGAAACACTTTCCAAGACCTATAACCGAACCAACAATGAGTATGAAAATATTATCGATCGTTTAAAAAAGCTTGAATAACTGCAAAGGTTTATCAAGAATAGGGGCAAAATAAAATTTGAATTATAGGATGATGCTGTATGCACACAATGCATCTCACCCCTTCTACTTTTTTTAAACTGAGTATTATTAGTTTATGTTTAATTTTAGCTGCATGTAATCAGCAAGAAACAACTCAAACCTCAGCCTCAGCTCCTGTAAAAATTGAGCTTATTCCTCAAGACCTTATTGCTGTTAAAGAAGGAGCTCTTGACTCTCAAAGTGCATTTACAGGAACTATTCGAGCGGTTCAGCAAAGTTCCATTCAGGCACAAGTGAGTGCAACAGCGACGAATGTCACTGCAAATGTGGGTCAACAGGTACAAAAAGGCCAAGTTCTGGTGAGATTGAATAATCAGGACAATGTTGCACGATTAGCACAAGCACGAGCTAACCTTGCATCAGCTCAGTCACAAGCTGAACTTGCTCGTAATTTGATGAACCGAAAACAAAGATTATTTAATCAAGGTTTTATTGCTCGTGTCGAGTTTGAACAAAGTCAGGTTGACTATAAAGGCCAGCTTGAAAGTGTAAAAGCACAACAAGCCAATGTTGATATTGCTAAAAAAGCGGATCAAGACGGAATTATTACTAGTCCAATTTCAGGTGTGATTACTAAACGCCAAGTTGAACCTGGCCAAACTGTTTCAGTTGGACAAACACTATTTGAAATCGTAAATCCTGATCAACTTGAAATACAGGCCAAGTTGCCAATTGAACAGCAATCTGCGCTTAAGATCGGTAGTAACATTCAATATCAAATTCAGGGCAATTCTAAACAACTAAATGCAACGCTTACTCGCATTTCACCTGTTGCCGATCAAGATAGTCGACAAATTGAGTTCTTTGCTGCTCCAAAAGAAAAAATTGACTCGTTAAGTATTGGAGCTTTCATTAATGGAAACATTTTGCGCAATGACACTCATCAAGGCCAAACTATTCCTTTAGACAGCATTCAAAATATACAACATGACCCTTTTGTGTGGGTGATACGCAATCACACCATTCAAAAAGTTAAAATTCGGGTGGTTGAACAGCGTTATAACGACAATATTGCTTTAGTCGAAGGTTTACAAAGCACAGATCTGGTCAGCCGTATTCAATTTGAAGATTCCGACATTAATAAAAAAGTGACGGTTACAACCGACAAAAATAAATAAGGTAGCAAATAGCGTATGTGGTTTACTCGAATCAGTGTGAAATACCCCGTTTTTACCATTATGATGATGCTCAGCTTAATGGTACTCGGGTTGGCCTCTTGGAAACGTATGACTGTCGAAGAGTTTCCAAATATAGATTTCCCATTCGTAGTAGTCACCACACAATATGCGGGTGCGTCACCTGAGGCTGTGGAGTCAGATATAACAAAAAAACTTGAAGATCAAATCAATACAATTTCAGGAATTAAACAAATTACTTCACGCTCAAGTGAAGGCCTTTCAATGGTGATTGCCGAGTTTAATCTTGATACTTCTTCGGCGATTGCAGCACAAGATGTTCGTGACAAAATTGCACCCGTCACAGCGCAGTTCCGTGATGAAATTGATACACCGATTGTGCAACGCTATGACCCCTCTTCTAGCCCAATCATGTCAGTCGTATTTGAATCAAATAGCATGAGTTTGGCGCAATTAAGTTCGTATGTAGATAAAAAAATCGTACCTCAGCTTAAAACGGTTTCGGGTGTCGGTAATGTGAATTTATTGGGCGACGCTAAACGGCAAATACGAATAAAGGTTATTCCTGCACAATTGCAAAGCTACGGCATTGGTATTGATCAGGTCATTAACACCTTAAAAAATGAAAATATTGAAGTGCCTGCAGGGACCTTACAGCAAAAAAATTCTGAACTGGTTGTACAGATTCAATCAAAAGTTATTCATCCCCTTGCATTTGGTGATTTAGTCATTGCCAATAAAAATGGTTCACCCATTTTTTTAAAGCAAGTGGCAACTGTTGAGGACACACAAGCCGAACTACAATCGAGTGCCTTTTATAATGGAAGAACTGCGGTCTCAGTCGATATCTTAAAAAGTTCCGATGCCAATGTAATTAAAGTCGTCGATCAGACTTATCAAACGTTAGAGAAATTAAAAGATCAAATGCCTGCGGGTTTAGATTACAAAGTCGTAGCTGATAGCTCTAAAGGTATTCGCGCTTCAATCAAAGATGTTGTTCGAACCATTATTGAAGGTGCTGCTTTAGCAGTTCTCATTGTTTTACTCTTTTTAGGCTCTTTCCGCTCTACAGTTATTACTGGTCTAACCTTACCGATTACCTTGCTCGGAACCTTAACTTTTATCTGGACATTTGGGTTTAGCATTAACATGATGACGCTGTTAGCTTTGTCACTCAGTATTGGTTTACTCATTGATGATGCAATTGTAGTTCGGGAAAATATCGTCCGACATACTGAACTGGGCAAAGACCATGTGACCGCGGCTCTTGAAGGGACAAAAGAAATTGGTTTAGCTGTACTCGCAACCACGCTTACTATTGTGGCAGTCTTTCTACCCGTAGCCTTTATGGGTGGTCTGATTGGACGCTTCTTTTATCAATTTGGTGTAACGGTCAGTACGGCTGTTTTAATTTCAATGTTTATTAGCTTTACGCTCGATCCAATGCTTTCAGCTCATTGGAAAGATCCTGTAAAGAAAAAAGATAATTGGCTACAACGTTTTTTTAACCATATTTCTAATTTGTTAGATCGGCTTACTCATGTTTATGAAAAGCTATTAAAGCTTGCTCTACGCTTCCGTTTCATTACAGTCATTGTTGCAATCGCTTCTTTATTTGCTGCATTAGGACTATCTAAACTCATCGGAACCGAATTTGTACCTACACCAGATAAAGGTGAAGTCCGTATCCAGTTCGAGACTCCTGTAGATTCTTCTTTAGAATATACCCAAGCCAAATTACATCAGGTCAATCAAATTATTAGACAATTCCCCGATGTCGTTTCTACTTATGGCGTGGTTAACAGTGAAGTAGACTCTGGTAAAAATCATGCTGGTTTAGGGGTGACCTTAAAACCGAAACAAGAACGTAGCTCAGATCTTAATACACTCAATAATCAGTTTCGTGAACGTTTGCAAACTGTAGCGGGTATTCGGGTAACTTCTGTTGCCGCAGCACAAGACTCTGTCTCTGGCGGACAAAAGCCAATCATGATTTCTATTAAAGGATCCGACCTAAATGAACTACAAAAAATTTCAGATCGTTTTATCGCTGAAATGGAAAAAATTAAAGGCGTAGTTGATTTAGAAAGTTCATTGAAAGAGCCTAAACCGACTTTAGGTGTTCATATTAATCGCGTGCTGGCAAGTGATTTGGGCTTATCTGTTTCCCAAATTGCGAATGCCATTCGACCATTAATTGCGGGCGATAATGTCACCACTTGGGAAGACCGCGACGGCGAAACTTATGATGTGAATTTACGTTTAAATGAAAATAAACGTATGCTTCCGCAAGATGTACAAAATTTATATATCAACTCTAATAAAACCAATGCAGCTGGACAAAATATATTAGTTCCATTGAGTGCCGTCGCAACGACCGAAGAAAAACTTGGGGCTTCGCAAATTAACAGACGTGACCTTGAACGTGAGGTTCTTATTGAGGCAAATACCTCTGGTCGCCCGAGCGGAGATATTGGTCAAGATATCGATAAAATGCAAAAGGCGTTTAAACTACCTGCAGGTTATACATTTGATACGCAAGGGGCAAATGCAGACATGGCTGAATCTGCTGGATACGCATTAACTGCCATTACCCTATCGATTGTATTTATTTATATCGTGTTAGGTTCTCAGTTCAATAGCTTTATTCATCCCGCAGCAATTATGGCGTCTTTACCTTTGTCATTGATTGGTGTTTTTCTTGCCTTATTCCTGTTCCAAAGCACTCTAAATCTGTTTTCGATTATTGGTATTATCATGCTGATGGGGCTTGTCACTAAAAATGCGATTTTGCTGATCGATTTTATTAAGAAAGCGATGGATCAGGGTGTGAGCCGTTATGACGCTATTTTACAAGCTGGTAAGACCCGTTTACGTCCAATTTTGATGACCACAAGTGCTATGGTGATGGGGATGGTTCCCTTAGCTTTAGGTCTCGGCGAAGGCGGTGAGCAAAGCGCACCAATGGCTCATGCGGTTATTGGTGGTGTGATAACCTCTACTCTGTTGACTCTTGTGGTTGTACCCGTCATTTTCACTTATCTGGATGACTTGAAAAACTTTATGCTGCGTCAAACACGACGATTCATGTCATAATGCAGCGATTATCGTATAATCTGCGTTTTTATAACGCTTAACTTTTAGGACTTTTTCCATGCGCGCAAGCCGCTTTTTATTTGCAACGTTGAGAGAAACCCCAAATGATGCTGAAGTGATTTCACACCAGCTCATGTTACGTGCGGGGATGATTCGTAAATTGGCATCTGGTTTATATACATGGCTGCCGATGGGAACACGTGTGCTTAAAAAAGTAGATGCGATTGTTCGTGAAGAAATGAACCGTTCAGGCGCAATGGAAGTATTCATGCCCGTGACTCAACCTGCAAGTCTTTGGGAAGAATCAGGTCGATATGAACAATATGGCCCTGAGTTATTACGTTTTAAAGATCGTCATACGAACCCATTTGTACTTGGGCCAACGCATGAAGAAGTTATTACAGATATGGCGCGTAACGAATTAAAAAGTTATAAGCAGCTTCCTGTAAATTTCTATCAAATTCAAACTAAATTCCGTGATGAAATCCGTCCACGTTTTGGTGTAATGCGTTCACGTGAGTTCATCATGAAAGATGCTTATTCTTTCCATGCAACTCAAGAATCATTACAAGAAACTTATGATGTGATGTATGACACATATAGCCGTATTTTCACTCGTTTAGGTTTAGATTTCCGCCCAGTACAAGCAGATACAGGCTCTATTGGTGGTTCAGCTTCACACGAATTCCACGTATTGGCTGCTAGTGGTGAAGATGACATCGCATTTTCAACTGAATCTGATTATGCAGCAAACGTTGAAATGGCTGAGGCTGTTTTAGTGGGTGAACGTGCAGCACCGACACAAGAATTTAAATTGGTTGAAACGCCAAACCAAAAAACGATTGATGATGTTTGCCAATTCTTAAATGCTGATCCAAAGCAATCTGTTAAAGCATTATTGGTTCAAGGCGTTGCTGATGAAAAAGGTAATGTTCCTGTCGTTGCTCTATTTGTACGTGGTGACCACGAACTTAATGAGATTAAAGCTGAGAAACATCCTTTAGTTGCTGCACCTCTTACTTTTGCAACTGAAGAACAACTTCAAGCATTTGGTTTAACTGCTGGCTTTACAGGTCCACAAGGTTTAGTTGAAAAAGGCTTAACTGTAATTGTTGACCGTGCTGCATCTGTTCTTTCAGACTTCGTTGCTGGTGCAAATGAAGCTGACAAACATGCGGTTGGCGTAAACTGGGAACGTGATGCGCAAATTAGCGAAATTTTTGACTTACGTAATGTGGTTGAAGGCGATCCATCTCCAGATGGCAAAGGCACACTACAAATTAAACGTGGTATCGAAGTAGGCCATATTTTCCAGCTAGGTACTAAATACTCTGAAGCTTTAGGCTGTAAAGTTCTAGGTGAAGATGGCAAACCATTTACAGTAACTATGGGATGCTACGGTATTGGTGTAACACGTGTTGTTGCAGCTGCAATTGAACAAAACTACGATGACAAAGGTATTATCTGGCCTCAAGCCATTGCACCTTTTGAAATTGCAATTGTTCCAATGAATGCGCACAAATCACCACGTACTCTTGAAGCAGCAGAGTCTCTTTATGCAGAACTTCAAGCTCAAGGTTTTGATGTGTTACTTGACGATCGTAACGAACGCCCAGGCGTTAAATTCTCTGACCTTGAGTTAATGGGTATTCCACACCGTATTGTGATTGGTGAAAAAGGTCTTGATGCTGGTACTTTTGAATATAAAGGCCGCCGCGATGCTGAAGCGAGCAATTTAACTAAAGAAGAGCTTTTAGCTAAGTTAGCGCGTTAATAAATACATAAATAAAAAGCAGCTTTTCGAAGCTGCTTTTTTAAACTCAATTTTATGCCTGAACCGTTAAGTCCTTAACAGTCGTTGATGAACCATTGTTTTTAACCGACTCAATTCCTTTATCTCGTGAAGCTTCACTCGCATAGAACTGACTCGTGCCAATAATTTGATGATTTGCAGCTTTTAAATTGAAATAAGGTTTCCCATTCTTTGCAGTTAAACGCTCATATCGGGCGTCATCACCACTGTTTTTCTGAATTGACTCAATACCATTTACAGCAGAGGCTTTTGCCTTATATAGCTCGCTATTTAAAATAGGCTCACCATTTCCTGCCTTTAAGATAAAGCGATATTGTCCATCACTCGCTTGTGAAATTTCGTACCATCCTGCCATAAAAACCTCATTTTTTTGTTGGTGTGGGTATGACTTTCGTTATTATTCTGGACGAAAGTTATTTGTTATTAATGACAATATAAAGGCGTAAATAT
This sequence comes from Acinetobacter sp. AOR43_HL, assembly GCF_027854635.1. NCBI lineage: Bacteria > Pseudomonadati > Pseudomonadota > Gammaproteobacteria > Moraxellales > Moraxellaceae > Acinetobacter > Acinetobacter sp. AOR43_HL. The sequence continues at coordinate 129,699 of NZ_JAKTHX010000036.1, read as the reverse complement.
CCCTTGAACAGCCCATTTTTTATACTTTTTCGTAATGAAATTATAATGATGTTAGGAATTTAAAAAGCAGAGATATAGACATATATCTCTGCTGAAATGTAATAATAATTAACAGTTTAAGCTTTTTTTACAAATTCAGATTTAAGTTTCATCTGACCAATACCATCAATTTTGCAATCAATATTGTGGCCATCACTTGCATCTGGAACTAAACGAATCGTTTTTACCTTTGTCCCTACTTTAACGACTGAAGAAGAGCCTTTAATTTTTAAGTCTTTAATTACAGTGACGCTATCACCGTCTGCCAAGACATTTCCATTTGCATCTTTAATAATTTCTTGTTCTTCAGTTGCTGATGCTTCTCCTTCTTTCCACTCATGTGAACATTCAGGACAAATCAATAAGTCGCCATCTTGGTAAGTATATTCTGATTGGCATTTTGGGCAGTTTGGCAAAGACATGAAAAAAATCTCAAAAAGTATATTATGCGAGATATGACTCATTTTTTAAAGTTTTAAATAAGAGACTTTTACCAAAAAAAAATTTATATATTTATTTTAAGTTTTTACTTAATAAATATTCTTTCAAAATAATTGCATGGTTATTTTCAACATCTTTTGCTGAATATAAAAGCGTAACTGTATGTTTTGCTGCGATGTGTTGTAGCTCCTCAACTGCTGGATTGGTCTCAAGCTCTTTTAAATAGCGTTGTTTAAACTCTTGCCAATGATCAGGCGTTGCAGCATGAAACCATTTTCTAAGTTCTGTCGAGGGTGCTATTTCTTTTAGCCATAAATCCAAATGAGCATTTTCCTTACTAATTCCCCTGCTCCATAGGCGGTCAACCAAAATTCGCTTACCGTCACTAGGGTCGGCCTTTTCATAAATTCTTTTAATATGTATATCCATTTCTGACACCTACTCAGCTTAATCTAAATATCATTGGCTTAATCATCACATTGATTTGCCTTCCTCTACAATCTAAATCTTTTGCGCTAAATATTGCCTCAATTTGCCATTACTGATTAATTCAGGCATATAAATTGCTTTTGAATTTTTCATTATTTTATCAAATGGTAAAAAATGAAATATTATATTTATCCGTGTTCATCTCAAAAAGACGCCCCTTATTTGATTTTCTCATCTGGCTTAGGTGGTCATGCTAGTTTTTGGAGCCCACAACTTGAATCGTTGAGTACGCATTTCAACATCGTGACTTATGACCAAGAAGGCTGTCACCAAGACAGTGCTTTATTACCTGCACACTACCATATGTGTGACATGGCAAATCAAGTACTACACTTATTAGAACATCTTCAAATTCATGAGTTTCATATGATCGGGCATGCTTTGGGTGGCATCATCGGAATGGAACTCGCAAAGCAACTAAAATCTAGCTCAATTACCATGCTCAGCCTGACACTGATTAATGCGTGGGATGAGCTAGATGCTCATACGCAAAAATGTTTTGATGCCCGTATCGCATTGTTAGCCTCTGCGGGTGCTGAAGCCTATGTACGTGCACAGGCATTATTTTTGTATCCTCCAGCATGGATTTCTCAGAATCATAGCCACATTAAAAGTACCGAAGATATTCAGCTCCAAGGTTTTCCGCCCAAGACAAATGTATTTGCACGACTCAAAGCATTGATGCGCTTTCAATTACAAGCAGAGCACTTACAAGCATTGCAAGACACTGCAATTCATATCGTTGCCAATCAAGATGATTTTTTAGTTCCAGCACATAAATCACAAGATCTTTTTACCAAACTTGGTCATGGTCAACTCTGCATTTTACCCTCTGGTGCCCATGCTTCCACAGTGACCGAATCTCAACAACTAAATCAAACTTTCATTCAATTTTTCCATAGCATTAAGGCCTTATCATGAATGCAAAAACATTAAATATGTTAGATCAACTCTTTTTAGAAGCTAGAACCCACAGCACGTGGTTAGATAAAGCCGTCAGCCCCGAGCAAATTCAACAAATTTATGATCTGGTCAAAATGGCACCGACTTCTGCCAACTGTAGTCCTGCTCGTTTTGTATTTTTAACAACACCTGAAGCTAAACAAAAACTCAAGCCAGCATTGTCGTCTGGCAATGTAGAAAAGACGATAACAGCTCCTGTCACTGTTTTGGTTGCAACCGATGCAAGATTTTATGACAAACTGCCAGAACTATTTCCGTATGCCGATGCAAAATCATGGTTTACATCAAGTGATGCCGTAGCACATGAAACTGCCTTTCGTAATAGTTCATTGCAAGCTGCATATTTAATTATGGCATGCCGTAGTTTAGGTTTAGATACGGGTCCAATGTCTGGTTTTGATGCGAAACAAGTTGATGAGCTATTTTTTGCAGGGACAAATCATCATATTAATCTCATCATTAACATCGGCTATGGCGACCCTCAGAAAGTTTATACACGCCTTCCTCGTTTAAATTTTGAAGAGGCTTGTCGAGTGGAATGAGTTAAGTCCATAACACCCTCTTCAATCTCAAAAGAGAAATACTTTAGTCCTACACGGCGACTTCAATGTCGCCTTTTTTTGTTCTGCTGTTTTATAAAATTGGATGTAATACACACTCCAAAAGTAAAATTGATCAAATGATGCACAATGAAGCAAGTTAGTTCCTCCTTGGTGCATAATCGCATTATTTTTTACCATTTGATAAAAATTATACCAAACAATAAACTCAATACATTGATAAATATATAAATATTAAAGTTGGCACGCGCTATGCATTATTAAAAATACAAACAAATACTGAAAATTATATCGTTTATAGCTTTCAGTTCGACTTCCTAAACTCACGATGGGGAATCAAGATGAAGATCGGCGTTTTTTGTCCAATTGGAAATAATGGCTGGCTGCTTTCAGAAAATGCACCGCAATATAAACCTACCTTTGAGTTAAACAAACAAATTGTACAACGTGCTGAACACTACGGTTTTGACTTTGCCCTTTCCATGATTAAGTTGCGTGGTTTTGGCGGAAAAACTGAGTTTTGGGACTATAACCTTGAAACATTTACCCTCATGGCAGGTCTCGCTGCTGTCACCAGTAAAATCCAAATTTATGCAACCGCTGCAACACTAGTCATGCCTCCTGCAATTGTGGCACGTATGGCATCGACCATAGATTCGATTTCCAACGGTCGCTTTGGATTAAACGTCGTGACTGGATGGCAAATGCCTGAATATTCCCAAATGGGTATGTGGCCTGGCGATGAATATTTTGCTAAGCGCTATGACTACTTATCTGAGTATGTCGAAGTTTTGCGTGAACTTTGGGCAACTGGGAAGTCAGACCTAAAAGGCGAGTTCTTCCAGATGAATGATTGTCAGGTCAAACCACAGCCTCAAGCTGATATGAAAATTATCTGTGCAGGACAGTCTGATGCTGGTTTAGCTTTTTCCGCAAAATATGCTGACTACAACTTTGTTTTCGGAAAAGGTTTAAACACACCGACAGCCTATGCCGAAATTAATGATCGCTTAAAAGCTCAAACTGACAAAACTGGACGCAATGTACAGACCTATGTGTTGTTTATGGTAATTGCTGCCGAAACAGATGAAGCTGCAATGCAGAAGTGGCAACACTATAACGACGGTGCGGACATGGAAGCTATTCGTTGGCTACAAGACCAAGGTGCAAAAGATAAAGTGTCTGGCACTGACACCAATATTCGCCACATGGCTTCTAGCGTTTCTCCCGTCAATATCAATATGGGCACCATTGTTGGCTCTTTTAAAAATGTCGCAAAAATGCTCGATCAAATTTCCGAGATTAAAGGGACAGAGGGAATTTTGTTGACCTTTGATGACTTTTTACAAGGCATAGAAGATTTTGGTCAACGCATTCAACCGCTCATGAAATGTCGTGAAAGTGTCGTTACCGAACTGACAGAGCAAGCCGAACCAACTGTTTTGGAGAAAAGTGCATGAATGAAATGTCTAATATTGTATGTGCAGAATTCACGGCACAGATTGGTACAGGCAAAGTGTTGAAAGCCGAACCTGAACATATTCAATTAGCAGCAGAACAAACTGCGCTTATTGTCATTGATATGCAAAATGCCTACACCTCTTTAGGTGGGTATTTAGATTTAGCAGGTTTTGATGTCTCCAAGACTAAACCCGTAGTCGAAAATATTAAAAAGGCGATTGATGCTGCACACAGTGCAGGGATTCAGGTCATCTATTTTCAAAATGGCTGGGATAAAAACTACGTCGAAGCTGGTGGTCTAGGCTCACCAAATTTTCATAAATCCAATGCTTTAAAAACCATGCGTAAACGCCCCGAATTACAAGGCCAACTTTTATCTAAAGGCGGTTGGGACTTTGCTTTAATTGATGAGTTACAACCTCTTCCACAAGACATCATTATTGAAAAGCCACGTTATAGCGGTTTCTTTAACACAGCGCTCGACAGCATTTTACGTGCTCGTGGCATTCGTAATTTGGTCTTTGTAGGCATTGCCACGAATGTCTGTGTCGAGTCGACCTTACGTGATGGTTTCTTTTTGGAATATTTCGGTGTTGCACTTAAAGATGCTTGCTATCAAGCCGGACCTCAAGAGGCTCATGACGCAGCCCTATATAACATTAAAACTTTTTTTGGCTGGGTATCTGACACCAATAGTTTTATTGAAACCTTTAGTTCGGCATCAACATTGCTACAGCAATCTGCCTAATTCATACATTTAATTTTATCTAAAATTTTTGATTTGGAGCATCTTATGTCTAAACAAGTTGTTATTCCTGAAGGAACATCGGCACCACTTGCACCCTATGTTCCTGCAACCAAAGCAGACAATATTGTGTATGTCTCAGGCACATTGGCTTTTGATGAAAATAATAATGTGGTTTGTATTGGTGATGCTGCCGGACAAACTCGCCATATTTTAGAAACAATCAAAAAAGTGATTGAAACTGCGGGTGGCACCATGGATGACGTAACGTTCAATTCCATTTTCATTAAAGATTGGGCGGACTATAGCGCAGTGAATACGGTATATGCAGAATATTTTCCGGGTGACAAACCTGCTCGCTTTTGTATCCAGTGCGGCTTGGTGAAACCCGATGCCTTAATTGAAATTGCATCGATTGCCCATGTGGGATAAACGATGTCACTGATAAAAACCTTCAGCATCATAACTGATGTGATGTTTTAGCCTCGATTCATTGTAATGATCATGCATTGGGGTTGGAGAGCAATCATGCAAAAAAGAGAAGAGAAACAGGTTTTAACTCCATCTGCTATTCAGCAGGCTCAAACATGCTCAACACACTTAGAAGTAGATCAGCATACTTTTAGACAAGGCATGGCAAATCTTGGAGCAGCAGTGAATGTCATCACGACAGATGGACCTGCGGGACAGGCTGGCTTTACAGCCTCCGCTGTATGTAGCGTAACCGATACACCACCGACACTATTGGTTTGTCTCAATCGCTCAGCATCAGTTTTTAATACTTTTAAACAAAACGAGGTGCTTTGTGTCAATACTTTAGCTGCCCATCAAAGTACGCTATCTACAATATTCGGCGGAAAAACACCAATGCCAGAACGCTTTGCCCATGGGGAATGGAGCAGGCTACTCACTGGTTCTCCGATTTTGAATGAGGCCTTGGTGTCATTTGATTGTGAAATTGTACAAAGCATGAGTATCGGTAGTCATGACGTCTTGTTTTGTGCAGTCAAAGCAATGAAACACCAAAGTGGACTTAATGCACTTATGTACTTCAACCGCAGTTATTGCGAATTACAAACAGCATGCTAATGCAGATAAAAAATGAAAAAGAGGATCTGTTATGCGAACAAAAGAATCTTGGTTTCCTAAATTTAAGCCACACACAGGTAATTTAGAAACTCCCGTACAAATTGATGAATATCTCCCTCCCGGTAAAAGTATTGTTTTGGGGTTACAACATGCTTTTGCTATGTTCGGAGCAACTGTTTTAGCTCCGTTACTCATGGGCTTTGATCCGAACCTCACCATTTTTATTACTGGTATTGGCACCATCTTGTTCTTTTTAATTACAGGTGGGCGTATGCCCAGCTATCTAGGATCAAGCTTCGCGTTTATTGGCGCAGTCGCTGCCGCCACAGGCTATGCAGGGGTTGGATCAAATCCCAATTTAGCTGTGGCGCTTGGCGGTACAATCATTTGCGGTTTGGTTTATGCATGCATCGGTTTAATTGTGATGAAAACTGGAACTGCATGGATTGAAAAACTCATGCCACCCGTGGTCACTGGTGCAATTGTCATGATTATTGGTTTAAACCTTGCACCTGTAACAATTAAAAGCGTTTCGACAAATAGCTTTGACACGTGGATGGCAGTCATTACCATTTTATGCATTAGTGCTGTTGCTGTTTTTACAAGAGGTATGATTCGCCGCCTTCTATTACTCATCGGGCTCATCAGTGCTTATTTTATTTATTTTCTACTCACCAATATCTTAGGGTTAGGCAAACCCATCGATTTTAATGCAATCAGTCAAGCTGCATGGTTTGGCCTACCCACTTTTCACTCACCTGTTTTTAATGCCAAAGCTATTTTATTGATTGCACCTGTTGCGCTTATTTTAGTCGCTGAAAACTTGGGACATTTTAAAGCGGTTTCTGCCATGACAGAACGTAATTTATCGCCATATATGGGGCGTGCTTTTTTTGCAGATGGTATCTGTACAAGTTTATCAGCTTCTGTTGGTGGTACAGGCATGACGACTTATGCTGAAAATATTGGAGTAATGGCTGTAACTAAAGTCTATTCAACGACTATTTTTGTGGTTGCGGGACTATTTGCAATTCTACTCGGTCTATCTCCTAAATTTGGAGCAATCATTAGTACCATCCCTGTCGCTTTATTAGGCGGTGCATCCATTGTTGTCTTTGGTTTAATTACTGTGGCTGGAGCAAAAATTTGGATCGATAACAAAGTTGATTTCACCAAAAATAGTACTTTAATTATTGCAGCAGTCAGCCTGATTATGGGTGCTGGTAATTTAAGCCTACATATTGGGCCATTTGACCTAGGGGGTATTGGAACTGCGACACTTGCAGCAATTGTGCTTAACCTATTACTCAACAGAACGGAAAAATCTGAAAGTCAATCTATTGAAAAATCAGTAGAACCGCTTAATTCTGTCCCACATCTCTAATTCTGGAGAAACTCCTTGATTCAAAGTGTTTCATTTATCGGTTTAGGTGCAATGGGATGGCACATGGCTTCCCATTTAACCCAAGTATGTAGCCAAGTCTATGTTTGGAATCGTACTTTTGCTAAAGCAAAGCAACATGAACAAACCTTTGGTACGGAGGCTGTAGACCTGACACAAGCTCTACAAGCAGATATTATCTTTTCATGCCTACCGACTAGCCAAGATGTAGAAAATTTAATTGCGAATTCTCAACTAAAACAAGGCTGTATTTGGGTGGATTGCACTAGCGGTGTGCCAGAGACTGCAAGAAAACTCAGCCAACAGCTCAAATTAAGTGGAGTTGATTATTTAGATGCACCAGTTTCAGGACAAACGATTGGGGCTGAACGAGGAACTCTCACGGTAATGGTCGGAGGTAACGAGTCTGCTTTTAAAAGAGCAAAACCAATCATTCAAGCCTTTGCTAATTTAGTTGAATATGTCGGCGAAAGTGGTGCTGCCTTTGCAGTAAAGGCTATTAATAATACGTTAATGGCAACACATCTTTGGGCGTTGGCAGAGGGATTAAGTATCCTTAAATCCCAAGGCGTAAATTTACACTCCGCAATGAACTGCATTAACCACTCTAGCGGCAAAAGTAATGTTTCAGAACACATCATGATGCAACGCGTTTTAAACCGCAAATTTGAAAAAACTTTTGCATTAGATTTATTACAAAAGGATATTGGAATTGCACTAAATCTCGTTACTCAAAATAATTTGGAACTCCCAGCTTTTAATCTTATTCAGCAACAGTTTAATCAGGTTTCCAAACCCGATGCACAACAAGTTGATTTTTCAGCCATAGTTAAGCTATTGGAACAACAAAACCAATTAGAACTATGTTAAGAGTAGGTCGCGTGACCTACTCTTTTATAAGAAAGTAGAGTGACTTTATTGATCTGGAATTTCAGCTTCAATCAATAAGGTAAGCAAAGATAGGGATTCTTGCCACCCTAAATAACAAGCTTCTACAGGAATAACTTCCGGTATTCCTTCTTGCGTAATATGCACTTCTGTACCTACCAATACGCTTTTTAATGTAATAGTAACCTGCATAGTCCCAGGTAAATTTGGGTCATCGAATTGATCGTTGTAGCGAATTAGTTCATTTGGAACTAATTCCACATATGTTCCGCCAAAAGCATGTGTTGAATCTGTTGAAAAATTGGTAAAACTCATTTTGTATGAGCCACCAACATTTGCATCAAAACTATGAACTTTCGCAGTAAAACCGTGGGGCGGTAACCACTTGACTAAAGCATCTGGATCTAAAAATGCACGATAGACTCGCTCGGCTGGTGCCTTAAACACGCGATGAAATTTCACTGTACCTGTTGCCATCATATTCTCCTTATTTTAATTTCTTTTAAATTATCGAAATTATGGCTATTAGCTTAAACCTTCCGATTTATCCGAACGTATATTTTTGGTGTTTTTTTAAACAAAAAAGCCAACTTCAGGACAAACTCAAATTACGAAAACTATGGCTGATTTTTTAGTAAAAATGGAGCAAAATAGTCAGCAATCATAAAGAAACATATTGAATTTGAGATTAACCATGAGTCTGCTCGCTTTCTCCTCATATGCTTTAAACGGTGTAGATGCACAAAAGTTTTTACAAGGCCAAGTTACTGTAGATACTGAACGTTTAGCTGAAAATACAACTCGCTATACAGCCATTTGTGATCTTAAAGGTCGTATTCACTTTGGGCTGTGGCTAAAGAAGATTAATCCTGAAAGTTTTGAAATTGTAGTTACTCAAGATCAAGCTGAAGAGTTCGCCAAGCATATTAAAAAGTATGGTGCCTTTTCAAAAATGACTTTAAATGAACAAGGCACTGTGTTCCCAAAAGTTGAGGATCATCAAACTGAATTCACTACTGCTGAAACTGATATTTCAGAATGGCAAAAACAAGCCATTATGACTGGTCAAGCTTGGATTACACAGGCTACTGAACATGAATTCCAACCACAGGAATTACGTTTACATCAACGCGAAGGCGTCAATTACGACAAGGGCTGTTACTTAGGCCAAGAAATTGTGGCGCGTCTTTGGTTTAAAGCAAAACCAAAACACTGGTTACATCTTGTGCAAGGTACAGGTGAAGCACCTGCTTCAGCAACTCAATTAAATAACGATGTTGAAGTCGTCAATAGTATTGCAAATGATGAAGGCTATCTTGCTTTAGTTATAGCTAAACCTGCTGCTCTTCAAGAGTTAGGGATTCAAGTTCTTGAGTTACCAGAAGCTTTAAGTGGCGACGTAGCAAGACCACAATAATAACTTTTATTAGTTCAAACTGCCCACTGCTAAGTTAGTGGGCTTTTTTATAGATACAAAACACTAATGATTTCATTAGATTAGAACGTCAATTTTTTAAGCTTTATATGCCATCATTAGCCCTGTTGAAATTCAAGAGAAAAAAGATGAAAACTAAACTTGCTACACTCATGTTGAGTCTGGCTATTTTCGGTTCTGCTCACGCTGATGTTAAAACACTTGAACAAAATCTTAAGACGAATTATCCCGATTTGCCTGTAAAGGGTGTTTATCAATCGCCTGTGCAAGGTATTTATGAAGTCTATACAAGCGGCCGCATTGTTTATACCAATCAAGATGCGAAGTACTTTTTTGTCGGTAATTTAGTCGACATCAAACAACAAAAAAATATGACTGAAGAACGTATTGCCGAATTGGGTAAGATTGACGTTAAAAGCTTGCCATTAAATCAGGCGATTAAATATGTAAAAGGTAAAGGTGAACGTACAATCTATGTCTTTAGTGACCCAGATTGCCCATATTGCCAGCGTCTAGAACAAAATATGGTTGGGGTTGATAACGTAACCGTATATGTGTTCCTTTACCCTCTTACTAGTTTGCATCCAAATGCTGAAAAAGTTTCAAATCAAATCTGGTGTTCAAAAAATCCGGCAGAAGCTTGGACAAACTATATGCTTAATCGCAAATTGCCGACTAATAGCAAAAGTTGTTCAAGCCCAATTCAGAAAAATATCGCTTTAGGTCAAAAATTAAATATTGATGGAACACCTACCCTGTTCTTGCAAGATGGCCAAAGACTCTCTGGTGTACCAAGTGATGCCAAACAAATTGAAGCATTACTCCAGACTGCAAAATAACAATATTACCCACTCCGTTATATGAATGTGAGTGGGTATTTTTTCTCCACAATTTGCCCAAAGTGCAGTGCTTTATATACAAATCGGCTGTTTACTTTCATCAATCAATATTTATGATGAGAAATTGAGACTCTTTCATGCATCAATGGAATGATGTAGCTACGAAGTAAAAGGTTAAAAAGAAATGAAGAAATTACTAATCGCAAGCCTAATCACCCTTTCAAGTGCATCAATTTTTGCAGCTGATAACACAGCGACTGCTGCTAAAACCGATGTTTTCAAACAAGCTGAACAACTCTACGCAGCAAAAAATTATTCTGCTGCATTTCAAGAAATGCAACGCCTCGCCCAAACAGGTAATGCCCAAGCCATCTATAACTTAGGCTATATGACTCAAATGGGCCAAGGTACAGCAAAAGACTCTTCTAAAGCTCTTAAATATTATGAGGATGCTTCAAATAAAGGTTACGCCCAAGCGAGTTACACACTTGCACAAATTTATGAGACTGGTGAATTAGGCGTTGCGAAAGATAGCAACAAATTCAGTCAATATATTCAAAAGGCATCGGCTCAAGGTTCTGAGGATGCAACTGTGAAAATTGCGACAATTTTATTTGCTCAAAAAAAACCACAGTCACATCAAATTGCCCTTCAAAAATTGGCGCCTTTAATTCGAAAAGGTAACTATCCTGCTATTCAGGTCAAAGCACTCTATGACATTAGCCAAGGTGTTGAAAATAAAAATCCTTTAATGAAACGCCAAGGTATCGAAGCTTTACAGTCAATTGCACAAAAAGGCTATGCGCCTGCGTCGATGGCTTTAGCAACCATGATGGCGAATGGCAATATCATTCCGCAAAACCTACCGCAGGCTAAAAAGATCTTTACTGAACTTGCCAATCAAAATGTGCCTAACGCTAAAGAATCGTTAGCTTCGGTTGATAAAATTATTGCAGAAAAGAGCAAACAGGCTACAAATGCTCCCGCACAGCCAGCGCCTAAAAAATAGTAAGTAATTAGCCCCTTATGGGGCTTTTCTTTTACCACCACAAAGCAATAAGCCAGCTCACACCAATAAAACCAACAATTGTACTAATCATAAGTGGTGTTAACGCCTTTTCATTTAAGCCATAGGCTTGTCCAAAAATGCCGAAAGCAATCGGCATCGGTAAAGCAGCGATTAATGTTCCTGCGTAAAGCATTTCACGGCTTACATTTGGAGTTATTAAAAAAAGTGCAAAAATAACAGATGGCATTAGTACAACTTTAAAGGTCGCTAACAAAACGCTTTCTATATTTACCGTTGTTATTCCAATACCTACTAAACTTCCACCAATTGCAAACAAGGCTAAAGGCGAAGCTGTACGTCCAAGTAACTCTAAAGACTGATCAAGCGTCGCAGGAAGATTAACATCTAAAAGAATGCATCCCATCCCAACCAAAATAGCGATAATGACAGGATTCTTGAGTAAGTTTAAAAAAGTCTGTTTTAAAAGTGGTAAAAGATTTTGTTGTTGATGTAAACCAGCTTCGGCCAAAATGAGCATCAATGCCACAATCAATAAATTTTCAATGATGAGTGTTAAAGAAATATAAATTGCAGCGTGATTACCTATCAACATGGTTAGAATAGCTGTTCCCATAAATCCAGTATTGGACATAGATGCCCCCATCGATATGACGGCGCTATGGGTTAAGCTATTTTTAAAATATTTTCGATAGAGAATAAAAGCAAAGAAAAATAAAATTAAAGACCCGCCACCATAAGCAAGAAAATAAGCTGGGTGCCAAATGTCTTGTAAGTTTTTATTTGCCAATGAGTGAATTAAAAAAGCCGGTAAGGAAATTTTAATTACAAATGCGCTAAGCGCCCTGATCTGTTCAGGTGTTACCAATTTGATGAGGACACATATATAGCCCATCAATAGCAATATCAAGATAGGTAAAATAACCTGAAAAACCACTGACCGTCCTCACTTCACGAAAGAAAAATGGGCAAAGATAACTTTGCCCAATACAATTAAAAAGAGTTAAAAAGCTGCTTTAATCCATGTGGTTGGCAACGTAAATACTGAGGTGCAATTTTCACTTCTGCCCCTAAAGCCGCTGCTGCATGCCAAGGCCATCTTGGGTCATATAACATTGCACGGGCAAGACCTATGGCATCGGCTTGTTGGTTTTCCAAAATTTGTTCGGCATGTTCTGGCTCAGTAATTAATCCTACAGCAATGACAGGAATAGACACATGCTTTTTGACTTGTTCGGCAAATGGAACTTGGTAACCTGCCCCAATCGTAATAGATTGATGCTCGTGCAGACCACCACTAGACACATGCACATAGGCTGCGCCCAATTGCTCTAAAGCTTTTGATAAACCAACCGTAGATTCAACATCCCAATGCTCAATGCTCTCCAACCAATCGGTCGCAGACAGCCTAACACCAACAGGATAACCTTCTGGTACAGCGAGTTTAATTGCCTGAAGAACTTCAAGGGTCATACGCATACGGTTTTCTAAAGAACCGCCATATTCATCAGTACGCTGATTGGCAATTGGCGATAAGAATTGATGTAGTAAATAACCATGTGCAGCATGAACTTCAATCAACTCAAATCCAGCTTCTACAGCACGTTTTGCAGCCGCTGCAAAGTCTTGCTGAACTTGTTTAATCTCAGCAATAGTCAAAGCATGGGGCGCTGCATCATGAACAGAAAAGGTACTTTCACTTGGAGCAACCGTTTGCCATCCATGAGGCTGATTTTTTGCAATCTGACCTTTACCTAACCACGGTTTTTCAGTAGATGCTTTACGCCCTGCATGAGCTAACTGAATTCCAAATGGCATCGGTGAAAGTGTATGAACCTTAGCTAACAACGCTTTGATCTGGTCACGTTGCTGATCATTCCAGAGCCCAAGGTCAGCATAGCTAATCCGACCCTCAGGTTGTACAGCTGTTGCTTCTACAATACAAAGGCCTGCACCAGACAATGCATAATTTGCCCATTGCTGTTCATGCCAATAAGTAATTTCACCATCATCTGTAGCCGAATATTGGCACATCGGAGCAATTACAATTCTATTGACCAGTTGTAGTGAACCAAAGTTAACCGTTTCAAATAATTTTGCCATTTTTAATTCCTAGAATTGCTTAATTACACGTAAACCTGCACTCCAGTTACGCCCATCCGCTGGTTCAAAGTAACGTCCATTACCATCATTTACGATCACTGAACCTGCATAGTTTTTATCAAATAGGTTATCTACACGGGCAAAGCTATTCACTTTCCAGTCGCCTATTACCCATGCATAACCCACATTAGCTGAGGTTACACTGTAGCTTGGCGCTGCGTCACTGTTGGTATCATTCACGTATACTTTATCCATATACTGTACATCTACACCACCATATAGACCATGCGATGGCTGCCAAGCCAAAGAGGCATAAGCTTGATTTTTAGCAATTCCAGGGATGGCATTGCCTGATGGGATTTGAGCAATACTTCCTAAAGCTGGAATATCAGCATCAAAAGTTGCATCTAAATATGTATAGCTAGCAGTCGCTGTTAAATCTCGCCACAACTTTTTATTCCATGCAAACTCTACGCCTTCACGTAAGGTTTTATCTGCATTACGAAAGGTTGATCGGCCATTTGAGTTTCCTGCTGAAACGATGTCATCTTTGGTTTTAGTTTGAAAAACTGCCAAAGTAAAATCACCTAATTGGTTTTGTGATTTTAAGCCTGTTTCATAGGTATCGCTTGTGGATGCGGTTAAATCAAAATTAAAACCACTTTCTCCATCTGGGCGATATGCCATTTCAGTAAAAGTTGGCGTTTCAAATCCTTTGGCATAACTCACATAGGCCATGAGTTCAGGTAAAATTTGCCAGCTTAAAGCAGCCGAAGGCAAAACTTTACTGTAATCAGTCTTACCACTATCGTCGCCATTACTTAAATAGTTATCTTTAGATTTGTAATGGACATTGCTATAGCGAACGCCCGTATCTAAACGCCAAGTTGGTAAGAACTGCCATGATGCTTGTAAATAGGGATCGATATTCCACAAAGTATTATCTTCATCACGACGCAAATTACCTTTGATGCCATAAGATTCTTTACCATTTACCATTACAAAATTATTATAGCCTTTACGATCTTCATCCATTGCATCGAGTGCAACACCAACACTTAGAGTAGTATTGGGAAGTAACTCTTTGCCCATCCAACGGAAATCAGCACCATAATAATCACGTTCAAAATCAATTACCCCGCCGGCATGATTGATGCTGGCATCTTGTGTTGATTTAGGTATAGATTGATATTGAGTGACTTGGCGATTACCTAAATATGCCATGGCATAGAGTTCATTTTTATCATTAATAGGCTTAGACCATGTCACCCCTGTTTGGGTCTGTTCAATATCTTTACGGACATTAAATTGCTTTAAAAATGGAACTTGTTGCTTTGGATTAGCATTCCACTGGTCATGCGTTAAACCCTGCGGGTCGTCTGCATGAATTTTGACATAGTTGGTTACCCAATTGATTTTACTTCCATCATCAAGATTCCAACTGAGCTTTGCATTATTTAGTACTTTTTCTGCACCGCTATGTTCTCGGTAACCATCAGTATCGAAGTATGATGAACTAATAACATAGCTTGGTTCATTCGCACCCTTTGCTCCACCTTGTAGCACGAGTCCCGCTCGGCTTTTATCGTGGCTGCCTCCCGAATAACTCAGCTCAATTGAACCTTTTCCTTGCCCTTCTTTAGTAGACGTTAAAATTGTCCCGCCCGATGAGTTTCCATAAAGTGAAGAAAAAGGTCCTGTTAGAACTTCAACATGGTCCAGACTACTTAAATCGATATTAGACGTTTGGCCTTGTCCATCCGGCATTGTTGCAGGAATACCGTCTACATAAAGGCGAATACCACGGACACCAAAAGTAGAACGTGCACCAAAACCACGCATAGAGAGCTGTAAATCTTGGGCATAATTTTCACGATTACGAATCTGTAAACTCGGTACACCTTTCACAACTTCGGTTAAATTTACTTGTGAAGAAGTATCAACTTGAGGTGCATCTATCCGAAAAACCGAAGCTGGTGTCTGCAAATAGGTTGTATCTGTACGGGTTGCTTCCACATGTAATGTTGGCAATACAGTTACGCCTTGTGTTAAATCTTCTGCCCAAACAAGTGGGCTAGAAATACAGCCCATACTCATCAAAATACAGTAATGCAGTCGGTCTAAGCGTAATAAGGACATGCTTATTTCCTTTATTTATATTGTAGTTATGATAACAAAAAGCGGTGTCTTGTCTGGATATTGAATTCGATCTGCATTGTTGTAAATCTGGAACAATCTTCCTCGATATCTAAAAACTGATTTCCAGATTAAAATTATCGACTCAAAGATGGATGATCTTTCCAGCAATATCGTTCAGGCCAATGTTTTGCTTCTTCGGCATAATCAATTCCAATCCGTGGTGTTAAAACAACTTCTGGTTGCGTTGATGCTGCTTCAACCCACAGTCCAGACTCCTCTCCCAAGGTTTGTCCTTTTAAAGTCCGATCAATCCCTAAATAGCGTGTCAATTTGCCGGGTCCAGCTAAAAGCTTATATTCTTTTTTGGTTGAAGCACCATTTAAGAATGCAGAACGAATCATTACCCCTTCAGGCACACCTTTTGTCTGAGTAATAAGATTGAGCATTTCATACATACCATAAATTAAATAGACGTAAATTGTGCCACCAGGGCAATACATTACCTCTGTTCGAGCGGTGCGTTTGTCATTGTAACTATGGCAAGCTTTATCACGAACGCCCAAATAAGCTTCAGTTTCACTAATTGTACAGCGGATCACTTGGCCGTCAGGTTGTCGTTTACACAATACGCAACCGATTAAATCATAAGCCACTTCTGAGGTTTCACGTTGAAACCAGCTTAATGGTAAAATATCTGACATAGTAATCTCTGAAATATTACATACCACACGTTATACTTGATTAATCCAGTATATCTGTTAATTCTGCGAGTTGGCATGCCTGAGTTACCCGAAGTCGAAACCACCAAAACCAGTTTATTTCCCTTATTGAATCAAAAAGTTCTAAGTGTTGAAGTACGCAATCCTAGCTTACGCTGGCCTATACCAGCTGATGTTCAGAAACTTGTCGGACAACGTCTCATCGGGTTAAATCGACGTTCAAAATATATTTTGGCAGAGTTTGAACAAGATCAAATGCTTTGGCATTTAGGTATGTCAGGAAGTTTTCGTCTGACCGAGCCAAATGATGAACTGAGAAAGCATGATCATCTGATTATTCAATTTGAAGATCAGCAATTACGTTACCATGACCCTCGCCGTTTTGGTTGTATTCTTTGGCTTAACCACGAGACTCAAGGCAAACTCATAGATACTTTAGGGCCTGAACCTTTAAGTCCCGACTTTCATGCAGAATATTTAGCTTCAAAACTCAAGAATAAATCTGTCGGCATAAAAATTGCACTCATGGATAATCATGTAGTCGTCGGTGTAGGCAATATTTATGCAACTGAAAGTTTGTTTAATGTTGGTATTCACCCTGCACAGCCTGCTGGTGACTTAAGCATGCAACAAATTGAGAAACTTGTTGTCGAGATTAAGCGCATTTTAAAGTCGGCCATTGATCTAGGTGGCTCTACATTACGAGACTACAGCAATGCCATGGGTGAAAATGGTTATTTTCAGCAAACCTTGCTCGCGTATGGTCGTGCTGGAGAAATGTGCGTGAACTGTGAAACCACATTAGAAAACTTAAAACTTGGTCAGCGTGCCAGCGTATTTTGCCCACAGTGCCAACCGCTTAAAAAGCTGAGAAAGCCTTAATTTTTTGGAGGAAGACAACATGCAAACAGCAATTGTCCGACATATTTTAGTCAAAGATAAAGACTTAGCTGAGCAGCTAAAAAAGAAGCTTCAAAGTGGTGCAGACTTTGCCAAACTTGCCAAGCAATACTCTACCTGTAATTCAGCAAAACGTGGCGGTGAACTTGGTGAAGTCAAAAAAGGTCAATTAGTACCCATCATCGACAAAATTGTTTTTACGGCTGCTGAACGCGTGTTGCAAGGCCCTATTAAAAGCCAGTTTGGCTATCATCTTTTAGAAGTTAAATTTAGAATGGGTAGCTTACGCTGATTCCATAATTTTAACTATGGTTTTTCAGAAGCCTGTGCATTCAGCTGATATGTCCAGGCTTTAACATATTCACCTGATTCTAATTTTATATTTGCAATGACACGCTGGTATTGAAAACCTTCAAAGTCATCAAGCATCTGCCAATTTTCAGCCAATTTTTCAGAGCTAAATAAATAGCCTTGTACCCAATCTGCTTGCGAATCTAACTCAAGCGCTTTTAAACCTTTGTCTGGCCCCCAATCTAAAATATGAATCACTCCTCGTACACTAGCTTTCGTCCAGTTACCACCAATCTGCTCTAAAATATGAGCATTGGCTTTATTCGGGCATAAAGTGCCATACACAAAAAGCTGATTCATTAATTTATATACCTTTTACAATATGCTGAGTTGAAATTCTCTCTACTGGCAATGTTACCAATAGTTTTAGTACAACATAAAATACTAAGTAATAAAAAACGGTACTCAAGGCACCGTTTTTTATTTCAAATCTTATTAAGCTTGCTTTTTTAACTCATCACGAATTTCACGCAACAATTGAATGTCTTCTGGAGTTGCAGCTGGAGCCTCTGGCTCTTCTTTATTACGGCGAAGTTTATTTAATAATTTCACCATTAAGAACACAACCCACGCCAGAATAATAAAGTTAATTAAAATGGTGAGGAAATTACCATAAGTTAAAACATTAATACCTGCTTTTTGCAAAGCATCTAAAGATTGTAAGCTATTAGGGTTTGCACCTAATACAATGAATTTTTGTGAAAAATCAACACCACCGCCAGTAATTACAGTGATAAGTGGCATGATAATATCTTTTACTAAAGAGTCCACGATTTTGCCAAAAGCACCACCAATAATCACACCAATGGCTAAATCCATCATATTGCCTTTAACGGCAAATTCTTTAAATTCTTGAATAATACTCATCTAAACATCTCCAGATGTCGGGGGCAGAAACACGTCATATTTTTCTTTTTCATTGGCATCTTATCGAATTAGATAGTTCTCGCCATGATATTGATAATTTAATATTTTTATCAAAAAAAGAAAGCTATTTCACACTTTAACAACATATTCGTTTACAAGAAAAATATGATTTTAAGCTTACTTTAATTTCAAATATAACGATTAAAAAAACCGCTAAATTAATTTAGCGGTTTTTTCTTTTTCAATTAAGAAAAATTATTTATCACGGTTACGTTTACGTTCATTTTCAGTCAAATAACGCTTACGGATACGGATTGATTTAGGTGTTACTTCAACTAATTCGTCGTCTTCAATGAATTCAAGCGCTTGTTCAAGCGTATATTCAATTGCAGGTACTAAAGTTAAAGCATCATCTGTACCAGATGCACGAACGTTAGTTAATTGTTTCGCTTTAGTCGGGTTTACAACCATATCGTCTGAACGAGAGTTAATACCCACGATCATACCTTCGTAAACTTCTAACTGTGGTTTAGCGAATAAACGACCACGGTCTTGTAAACTGAACAATGCATAGCCCAAGCAAGTACCTTGAACCATAGAGATCAATACACCGTTTTGACGTTTCGCAACAGTACCTTGTTTAACAGGACCATAATGCGAGAAGCTTGAAGTCATGATCCCTGTACCAGAAGTCATGGTCAAGAATTCAGAACGGAAACCAATCAAACCACGTGAAGGTACAGTTGCTTCAATACGGATACGGCCTTTACCGTCAACTTCCATATTGGTCATCTCGCCTTTACGGTGACCCATTTGTTCCATTACAGCACCTTGATGCTGTTCTTCAACGTCAAAAGTTACGTTTTCGTAAGGCTCTTGTCTTTCACCATCAATTTCTTTGATGATTACTTGTGGACGAGATACGCCCATTTCGAAACCTTCACGACGCATGTTTTCAATTAAAACTGAAAGATGAAGTTCACCACGGCCAGATACTTTGAAACGGTCTGGACTGTCAGTGTCTTCAACACGTAAAGCTACGTTATGAATTAATTCGCGATCAAGACGTTCACGGATATTACGTGAAGTTACGAACTTACCTTCTTTACCAGCAAACGGAGAGTTGTTTACTTGGAAAGTCATAGATACTGTAGGTTCATCTACAGATAAAGCTGGTAATGCTTCAACATTTTTCGGATCACAAATCGTGTCAGAAATGTTAAGTGCGTCGATACCAGTAATACATACGATATCACCAGCAGATGCTGATTCAACATCAATACGCTCTAAACCATGGTAACCCATGATTTTTAAGATACGACCGTTACGTGTATTGCCTTCTTTGTCAATTACAGTAACAGGAGTATTTAATTTTACGGAACCACGTTGAATACGACCAACACCGATAACACCTACGAAGCTGTTATAGTCAAGTGATGAAATCTGCATTTGGAATGGACCATCAACATCAACTGCTGGTGGTTCAACGATGTCTACAATCGTTTCGAACAACGGGGTCATGTCTTCTGCAAGTTCTTCTGGAGCAGGACCCGCTACACCACGTAAACCTGATGCATAAACGATCGGGAAATCTAATTGCTCATCAGTTGCGCCAAGGTTATCGAATAAATCAAATACTTGATCAATAACCCAATCTGGACGCGCACTTGGTTTGTCAACTTTGTTGATAATAACAATTGGTTTTAAACCACGAGCAAAGGCTTTTTGTGTCACAAAGCGAGTTTGTGGCATTGGGCCTTCTTGAGAGTCAACTAAAAGTAATACGCAGTCAACCATCGACATAACACGTTCTACTTCACCACCGAAGTCGGCGTGTCCCGGGGTATCCACGATGTTGATACGGTAAGTTGTATCAGTACGTTTATCTAACCAAGTAATAGAAGTGTTCTTTGCAAGAATGGTAATACCACGTTCACTTTCAAGCGCATTTGAGTCCATGACACGCTCAATCTCGCCTGCTCGTTCACCGAGAGCACCAGATTGCTGAAGTAGTTTATCGACAAGTGTGGTTTTCCCGTGGTCGACGTGCGCAATAATTGCGATATTACGGAGATTTTTGATATCTGACATGAAAATTCGAAACGCCTGAAATTTGAGGGCAAATTATACAGAAAAACACTACTCTTGAGTAGTGACAGTTTATTGACATTGACAAAAAAATTTTCCAATAGCCTGTATTTCGTTTTGTAAAGATAGGTATCTCGATTAGAATAGCGCCAATTTGCAAAATTGCGGCGGACCGACACCCATGTCCAATCAACACTCTCAAGACCATCTTGACCTTGTTTATGGCTTAGATGATCGACCAAAACCACTGATCGCTTTTTTAGCAGCTTTCCAGCATTTGCTTGCGATTATTGTACCAATTGTTACACCTGGGCTTTTAATTTGTTTAGCTTTAGGTGTATCACGCACTGAAACCAACATGATTTTATCGATGTCTTTGGTGATTTCAGGTATTGCTACGTTCCTACAATGTAAAAAAGTTGGTCCATTTGGTGCTGGCCTTCTGATTGTACAAGGCACAAGCTTTAACTTTATTGGTCCAATTATTGGTATTGGTAGTGCAATGGTTGCCGCAGGAACGCCTGTAAACCAAGTTATGGCTGCAATTTTTGGTGTAGTCATTGCTGGCTCCTTTATTGAAATGGGTGTTTCGCAAATTCTTCCATGGGTAAAAAGACTAATTACTCCTTTGGTGACTGGAATTGTTGTTTTATTAATTGGCTTAACGCTTATTAAGGAAGGCTTGATTAGTATGGGTGGTGGCTACCAAGCGATGCAAGACCATACTTTTGCAAGTGCAGACAACCTTATTATGTCATGTACCGTACTTGCTATTATTATTGTGCTAAACCGTATCCGAGTGGTGTGGATTAAAAGCTCAGCAATTTTAATTGCTTTAGTGATTGGTTACATTCTTGCAGGATTTATGGGTTACCTAGATTTCTCAGGTATTAAAGATGCGCCTCTTGTACAGATTCCAACGCCGATGCACTTTGGTTTAAGTTTTTCTTGGGGCTTATTCATTCCAATGGCATTCATTTATTTGGTGACCTCTTTAGAAGCGATTGGTGACGTGACTGCGACCAGTAAACTTTCAAACCAACCCGTTAATGGTCCGGAATGGATGAAACGCATTAAAGGCGGTGTTTTAGTGAATGGTGCAAACTCTTTACTCGCAGGCTTATTTAATACTTTCCCTAGTTCTGTTTTTGCTCAAAATAATGGTGTAATTCAACTCACTGGTGTAGCTAGCCGTTATGTGGGTATCTGGATTGCTGCTTTACTTATTTTATTAGGTTTATTTCCAGCAGTAGCTGGTGTAATACAAGCCGTACCACAGGCGGTATTAGGTGGCGCTGTGATGGTAATGTTCGGTGCCGTAGCTGCATCAGGCATTAACATTCTCTCATCTATTCACCTTGATCGCCGAGCACTTTTAATTATCGCAATTTCACTTGCATTAGGTTTGGGTGTTGCTCAAGTTCCTCAAATTTTGGAACATCTACCAGAATTATTTAAAAATATTTTTAGCTCTGGCGTAGCGACAGGCGGTATAGCAGCATTAATTTTAAATGTTGTACTTCCTGAAACACACAAATAACTATTTTTTAATTTTGATTACTGCCCAGTTTCCACTGGGCATTCTTCTTCATGAGAGATGTACATGGATCCTAGAAGTGAAGTGGTATTGAGACAACAAGACTATTTAAAAGGTAGAGTCTTGTTAATTAATGCACCGAGTGATGCCCTAGTCAGTCAACTACCAGCTGATATTGATGCTTCAGTCTGGACATGGAACCATGCTGACTACCAGAGCTTTATAAATAGTGGAACAAATGCGCATTTCTCAGTTGAGTTTCCATTACAAGAATTCGATCAAGCCGTCATTTTTGTTCCCAAATCTAAAGAACTGTTAAATTACATACTGCATGTCGTAATGAGCAATCTTAAAACTGCTCAGTCTGTTTTTTTAGTAGGTGAAAAAAAAGGTGGTGTTGAACGCGCTGCCAAACAACTACAAAGCTTCGGCAAAGTACTTAAACTCGATAGTGCACGCCACTGTCAGCTATGGCACTTAAAGATTGAAAAAACAGAACAAATTAAACCTCTCGAAAGTTGGCTTAAAACTTACACTGTTCATGTTAATGAACAAGAGCTTACGATTTGTGCCCTTCCCGGTGTGTTTAGCCAAAATCATCTAGATGTCGGAACTGCTGTTTTACTCCCTTATCTTAATCAGGTGAAATCAGGTAGAATTGCCGACTTCGGGTGTGGTGCTGGAATTATCAGTTGCTATTTGGCAAAAATAAATTCAAGTAATATTATTCATGCCCTAGATATTGATGCTTTCGCTTTACGGTCAACGGAAATGACTTTTAGTCGAAATGGAATAGGTTCAGACCAGTTGAGATTGCAGCCTGTTACAGGAATTGCAGACGCTCCAACAGAACTCGATGCCATTGTCAGTAATCCCCCTTTTCATCAGGGTATTCATACCAACTATGATGCAAGTGAAGGACTCTGCCAGAACGCTAAAAAACATTTAAAGGCATCAGGTGAGCTATGGATTGTAGCAAACCGTTTTTTAAACTATCCGATCTTAATTGAGAAGCACTTTGGTCAGTGTCAGATTAAAACTGATCATCAAGGCTTTAAGGTGTTATATGCCTGTGCATAACAAACTATGTAAGGAATCTCCATGAGCGAAACACATGCTCCTGAAAAACTCCAGCGTAAGCTTGGGGCTCGTCATCTGAATATGATCGCCATTGGTGGTTCCATTGGTACAGGCCTCTTCCTTGCTTCTGGATCAACCATTGCAAACGCTGGCCCTGGTGGAGCGCTACTCGCCTACTCACTCATTGGCATTATGATTTACTTCTTAATGACCAGCTTAGGTGAGCTTGCAACTCATACACCAACATCCGGCGCCTTTTTTACTTACGGCAGTCGTTATGTCGAAGAAGGCTTTGGTTTCGCTCTAGGCTGGAACTATTGGTATAACTGGGCAATTACGGTTGCATTCGAACTTGTTGCGGTTCAGTTTATTATGAAGTTCTGGTTCCCTGATATTCCAGGGTTCTATTGGAGTGCCCTGTTCCTTATCGTTATCTTTCTGATCAATGCCATGACAGTAAAGGGATTTGGGGAAAGCGAATTCTGGTTTTCGATGGTCAAAGTAATTGCGATTGTTGCATTTATTATTATTGGCTTAGCCATGATCATTAAGATTATGCTCACTCCAGGTGTGGCAACTTTCGGAAACTGGACCTATAAAGAGGCACCTTTTGTAGGCGGTTTACAAGCCATGATTGGTGTAGCAATGATTGCCGGCTTCTCTTTCCAAGGCACGGAAATGGTTGGGGTTGCTGCTGGCGAATCAAAAGATCCAAAGAAGACAATTCCACTTGCAATCAAACAGATTTTCTGGCGAATCTTATTATTTTATATCCTATGTATTTTCATTATCGGCACTCTAATTGCCTATGATGACCCGAATTTATTGCAAGCAGCAGCCACTGAAGATATCGCGCTTTCTCCGTTTACATTGCTTTATGAAAGAGTAGGTTTTGCTTTCGCTGCGAGTTTAATGAATGCTGTCATTCTTACTGCTATTTTATCAGCAGGTAACTCAGGCATGTATTCCTCAACTCGTATGTTGTTTAAAATGGCTCAAGAAGGCCGTGCACCAAAGTGGTTTGCAAAACTTGATGGTCGTGGCGTTCCAATGAACGCGCTATACGCAACGACATTTATTGCTGCATTCTGTTTTTTAACGACATTTATTGGTGAAAAACAAGTATTTAACTGGCTACTCAATATGTCGGGTATGTGCGGTTTTATTGTTTGGTTAGGAATTGCGATTTCACATTATCGTTTCCGTAAAGGATATATTGCTCAAGGCTATAAATTAGAAGATTTAGCATATCGTGCCAAATTTTTCCCATTTGCACCTTGGTTTGCATTTATTCTCTGTTCAATCATTATCTTAGGACAGAACTACCAAGCCATTTTAGGTGGAAAAATTGATTGGTTAGGCTTACTTTCAACTTATATTAGCTTGCCACTGTTCTTGATCATTTGGTTAGGTTATAAGTGGAAAAATAAAACCAAATTGATCTCTTACGATCAAATGAACGTCAAACCTGAGCAAGATTAAAACTGGTCATTAAAGTAAATCAAAGATCAAAAGCTTGATCTTTGATTTAAAAAGCGTAAAATGCCGTTCAGATTTTCAACGGCACTTTTAATAAGGAGGACATCATGCCATTAGTACAAGGTAAAACAGATTAAATTATTTGGCACGATGTCAGCTCACGGACAAGTGTACAAATTCACACCACTTGTCCGAATGCTTAAATTTAGAACCTAGCATTCGCTAGGTTTTTTTATGCCTGCTCGGACAAAAATAAGAGAAAAATTATGGGCATACAAAAAATATTAAACAAGGAGGCACTCTATGGTGTCCCTGTTAAAATTTTCACTCAAGACATAGATAGTGAAAGTATCGAACAACTCAAGAAAATGGCACAGCTGCAATTCATCTATTCTCATATTGCAGTTATGCCTGATGTGCATGTGGGCAAAGGTGCTACTGTAGGTAGTGTTATTCCTACTAGACACGCCATTATTCCTGCTGCTGTAGGAGTTGACATTGGATGTGGAATGAATGCAATTCGCTTGAGTTTAAAGGCTTCACAATTACCTGATAACTTAAGTCGTTTGCGTGATGCGATCGAACGTAAAGTACCGGTTGGCTTTGCTTTGCATAAACAAGTCAAAGCGAAAGCTTCTAGCATTATTCCACTTGAAAAACGCTTAGAACCAATTATCAAAAAGCATCCTGGACTTGTTCGAATGCTTCGACAATTTGATGCAACATGGCAAAAGCAACTTGGGACTTTAGGTGGTGGTAACCACTTTATAGAGTTATGTATTGATGAGAATCAAGATGTCTGGGTGATGCTACATTCTGGCAGCAGAGGGCTTGGCAATGTTATTGGCACTTATTTTATTGAGTTAGCCAAAAAAGAAGCTCAACATCGCTTTGGACATGTTCCAGATAAAGACTTAAGTTATTTTGCTGAAGGCTCAAAAAGTTTTGATGATTATGTAGAAGCTGTAGAGTGGGCACAAGAATATGCTTTTGAAAATCGCAAAGAGATGATGCGATTAATTTTAGAAGCGATCCGCCCTCTTCTACCTTCTTTTCAAATGACAAAAGAAGCGATTAATTGTCATCATAATTATGTAAGCCGTGAAACACATTTTGGCGAAAATCTATTGATTACCCGAAAAGGTGCAATTAGAGCAGGCTTAGATGAGCTAGGTATTATTCCAGGTTCAATGGGAGCACGATCTTATATTGTTAAAGGCAAAGCAAATCCTGAATCATTTTGTTCTTGTTCTCATGGCGCGGGTCGCAAGATGAGCAGAAGTAAAGCAAAAGTTCTTTTTAATCAGCAAGATCTTATTGAACAAACCCAAGGTATTGAATGCCGTAAAGACAATGGCGTTGTCGATGAAATTCCAAGCGCTTATAAAGACATTGATGAAGTCATGGCGAATCAGTCAGATCTCATTGAAGTCGTTCATACTCTAAAACAAGTTTTATGTATTAAAGGTTAAAGCATGAAAATTAAAGAAATGCCAAAGATCAAAGTCCGTAATCAAGTAGTTCTATCCCCTTTACTTCACAAAGGTGGTATGCACGAAACGGAAAAACCTCGTGCTCAACATCGCAGAGATAGACAAGACACTAAACAGCAATTGAAGAAAGGTAATTGGTAACTAATTTAAACCAAGATCGAAAGCCATTATTAAGGAGACACAGAAATGACTAAATATTTTAAAAATCGCCATAAAAAAAGCGACNAGTCGCTTTTTTACTGTTCAAGAACTCAAATTATTGAGCTTGTTGACCAGGTTGAACTACTACAGTACGGCTACCAGTGATTGTCGCGAATACACGACGGTTCATAGCACGACCTTCTTTAGTCTTGTTGTCAGCAATCGGTTGATCCCAAGCGAAACCTTGAGTAGACAAACGAGATGCATCAACGTTGTATTCATTTACAAGAGCTGATTTAACAGAGTTAGCACGAGCTAAAGATAAACGTTCGTTCAACTTACGTGGACCAGTGTTATCTGTGTGACCTTCGATACGTGCAGTAGCGTTAGGGTATTCAGTTAACTTCTCAGCAACTTTAGCGATTTCTGGCTTGTATTGGTCTTTGATGTTTGATTTGTTAGTATCAAAGAACACACGAAGTTCCATGTTAAGGTCTTCAGTTAACTCTTGTGGTTGTGGAGCAACTGGAGTTGGTTCAACTGGAGCAACTTCTACTACAGGAGCAGCAGGCTTCAAGTGACCACCAAGAACTACGTTTAAACCAGCAAGAGCTGTATAACGCCAGTATTTTTCGTCAAAATCATAAGTACCACGAGCTTCTGTACGAAGTGATAGTGCGTCGTTCAAACGGTAGAAAGCACCAACACCGGCATTACCAATAGTGTCTTTCTTGTCTTCATAGATACCATCAAACTCAGTTTTAGTTTGACCTGCACCTAATAATACATACGGCTTGAATTTGCTGTCGTAGTTCTTAGTGATTAAGTCTGAAGTTGCGTAGAAGTTACCAGCAATAGTTTTTTGCTTATATTCAGAACCAGCTACGCCAGTACCTTCAAGATCGCCTTTAACTTGGTTATATTCAGCTTCAAAACCTAACCAAGGAGTTAACTCAACACCTAGTGCAGCACCAACGAATAAATCATCTTGTAATTCAGCATGACTTGTTAATTTATCGTTGTTGTGGTCACTATCCTGCCAAGTATAACCTACTAGTAAAGGAGTAACAGTTACGCCCGCATTAGCAGCAGCTAATGGAGCAGCGACAAGCATAGCAAGTGCAATACGACTCAATTTCATGGATATCCTCCAGAGATAACAATTGTTGTTCAAGCTCAGCCTAAATTTATTGGCCCCTGAGATATTTTCACCCCAGTATTATTTTTAAGCTATTCACATTTGAATCATACAAACACTTGATAGACTTTCCAAGTGCTTGATAATTTTAATCAAGTAAATTATTGACAAAATTACTTACAATTTCCGTTGTAATTCGGTAATTTTTCACTCAACTAGCAAATATGAACAACTTCTTTCTTTCGCTTACGGTGATTTTACCAGTATTCTAGCATCCTGATAACCTTTATTTAATTTTGTGTTTCCTCACTATAAAAATCATTATAAATCATTGATAGAAAGCATAAAATCAAAATATTTCTTTATATATTAAGGAATTTTAATGTTTAAAACTCCCGGTTTCACGTTGTTGGAACTCACTATAACGCTCGCAATTCTTATGATCATGGCCACTATAGCGCTTCCTTTATATCATCAATTTATGGCTTCTGTAGAATTAAAAAATTCGTCTCGACTACTCACAATTCATATACAAAAAGCCAAATACGATGCAATTCTACGACATAAGAGTGTCGTACTTTGCCCAAGTGTTGATTTGTCTACATGTAATAGTAACTGGGATACAAGTCTTATAAGCTTTATAGACACGAATCAGAATCTACAAAGAGAAAACAATGAAGAAGTATTAACCAATGTTGAACTTGCTCATCGCTACGGTTCTTTAAAATTTCAAAAGTTTGGAAAAAAACTAAATAGTATTGTATTTCAGGGCGACACAGGACTCCCACGCGAATCTAACGGCACATTTACTTACTGTTCTTATAACCAGCTTAAAAACTTTAAATTAATTCTCAGCAAAATGGGACACACCCGTTTAGAAGACCTTAAAAATTGTTAGAACTCTACAGTCTAATGCAGAAGATATCTCTCTTTGATTTTTGCAATATACTGCCTAGGTTTTAAACATTTCTTATTTTGAGATTAAGAACAATCGGAGATTACAACAATGACTGACATCGTAATTGTAAATGGTGCTCGTACTGCCATGGGTGGTTTTCAAGGATCACTATCAGGACTTACAGCGCCTGAATTGGGCGCGGTAACGATTAAAGAAGCAATCGCACGAGCAGGTTTACAGCCTACTGATGTCGAAGAAGTTATTATGGGTTGTGTACTGCCTGCTGGCCTAAAGCAAGGTCCAGCACGTCAAGCGATGCGTAAAGCTGGCTTACCAGACTCTACAGGTGCAGTAACGATTAACAAGCTTTGTGGTTCTGGCATGAAAGCTGTTATGCAAGCCGCTGATATGATTAGAGCAGGTAGTGCTGAAGTTGTTGTTGCTGGTGGCATGGAGTCTATGACAAATGCACCTTATGTTTTACCAAAAGCACGAGCTGGCTACCGCATGGGCCATGGTGAAATTAAAGATCATATGTTCTTTGACGGGCTTGAAGATGCTGAAACTGGGCGTTTAATGGGTTCTTTTGCTCAAGATATGGCAAATACTCGTGGCTACACACGTGAGCAAATGGATGACTTTGCGATTCGCTCTTTAAAACGTGCTCAAACAGCAATTACTGAAGGTTATTTCAAAGACGAAATCGTTCCAGTTACCGTACCTAGTCGTAAAGGTGATGTCGTTGTTGATCAGGATGAACAACCTTTAAATGCCAAGATTGACAAGATTCCTTCACTCAAACCAGCTTTTGCAAAAGACGGTACAATTACCGCAGCGAATGCAAGTTCTATTTCAGATGGTGCGTCTGCATTAGTATTAACTTCAAGTGAAGCTGCAGCAAAGCGCGGTTT
The DNA here is from genome assembly GCF_027854635.1 of Acinetobacter sp. AOR43_HL. Lineage (NCBI taxonomy): Bacteria > Pseudomonadati > Pseudomonadota > Gammaproteobacteria > Moraxellales > Moraxellaceae > Acinetobacter > Acinetobacter sp. AOR43_HL. The sequence continues at coordinate 100,477 of NZ_JAKTHX010000036.1, read as the reverse complement.
ACAACCACTTGCGAAAATTATCGCGACAGCTTCAAACTCTCAGCATCCTTCAGAATTTACGATCGCTCCAGTTGGTGCTATCGAAAAAGTGCTTAAAAAAGCGGGCTGGAATGCGCAAGATGTTGACCTGTGGGAAATTAACGAAGCGTTTGCTATGGTTACCATGTGCCCAATTGATGATTTCAAACTTGATGCAGAGAAAGTAAATATCAATGGTGGTGCTTGTGCACTAGGTCACCCTGTAGGTTCTACGGGCTCTCGTATTATTCTTACACTTATTCATGCACTGAAACGTACTGGCGGTAAAAAAGGTATTGCTGCACTCTGTATTGGTGGTGGTGAGGCAACAGCAGTTGCAATTGAACTCATTTAATCCAAATTCATTATTTTAAAATCCCACTTCGGTGGGATTTTTTATGAAAAAACTACAAAAAATGACCCACAAAATCACTTTTAAGTTTTAACTTATTCCTTTAAACGAAAACAACAATGGACAATAACAATGCAACTCAATCACTATCTCAATTTCCAAGGTCAAGCAGAACAAGCCTTTAACTTTTATAAATCAGTATTTGGTGGTGAATTCGGTATGTTAAGCCGTTATGGTGATATGCCAGCGCCTGAAGGTGTGACGTTATCGGAAGCCGACAAAAATCTGGTTCTACATGTTTCACTGCCAATTAATGAATACACTGTGCTTATGGCCTCAGATACAAATGATCAGTTTTGTGCCCCTAACAGCGTTTTTACCCAAGGAAATAATCACTATATCTCGATCAACCTTGAAAAAGATGAGCAAGAAAAAGCAAAACAACTTTTTGATGCTTTATCTGTTAATGGTCAAATTGAAATGCCTTTAGAAAAAACGTTCTGGGGAGCATTGTACGGTGCTTTTACCGATCAGTTCGGTATAAAGTGGATGGTTAACTGCCAGCTTGACACCTAATATTTTCAATATTCAGCCCTTATAGAGATACTTACTATTTCTATAAGGGCTTTAAACATCGATATTGGAATATTGTGCAATAATCATTAAACCTACAGTAATAAAACCAATTCCCACCCATCCTGCCACATCAATATTCTGACCAAGAAAAATCTTTGCCAAAAAAGCTGTTGCTAATACACCTATCCCAGACCAAAGCACATATAAGATTCCAGCTTGCATATATTTCAAAGCGATAGCAGCGCATGCAAAAGAAATAATATACAAAACCAGAGCAATACCCTGAGCTGTTTTATTGACTAAGCCATTCCCCTTAGCAGAATAAAATGTTGAGAGTACATCTGTCGCAATAGCAAAAAGTAGCCACCAAGCACCAGGATTTATTTTTGAAATTAAACTAAACATTGTTGTTCTTCAGTTGAGTCATTTAAAAATTCTTCATAAAAAAAGCTGAACCTGAGTTCAGCCTTTATATTTAAAAACTATTTAAGCGCCAGTTTGATAACTTGCTTGCGGTACGGCTGTTGAGGCTTGGTATGGGTTGGTAAAGTCTTGCAAACCAGCTACCGCTTCTTGCACATCTTTACCTTCTTTAATCACAAAACTATCAAAACCTGAACGTTTTAAATAGTTTAAGACATCCTTAAACACATCACCAGTTGCACGCAACTCACCTTGGAAACCTTGACGACGTAGTAGTGCAGCGAATGAATAACCACGACCATCACCAAAACCCGCAAACTCAATGAAGATTGCATCAAGTTCATTTAATGGAAATGTGTGCTCTTCAGGTGAATCATTTACAGTCACATACAAAGCTTTTTTGCCTTGAACGTTAGCTAATTGATCGAGTTGAGCTGTTGTTACAACAACATCACCTTGGGGAATAACACCATCTTCAGCAATGATTTGATAAGTATTATCTGTAATCGTGCCATCTTTATAAAGCACTGGTAGAGCTGTATTAAGCATATGCACGCTCCTTAAATGGTTGAATTCCTACACGGCGATATGTATCAACAAAACGCTCACCTTCAGTACGTAGATCAAGATAAGTATTCAATACTTCTTCAATGACATCTGGCACTGCATCTGCTGCAAATGATGGGCCTAAGATGTCACCAATTGATGCATCATGGTCTGAATTACCACCTAATGTAATTTGATAGAACTCAGCGCCTTTCTTATCTACACCTAAAATACCGATGTTACCTACGTGGTGGTGACCACAAGCATTCATACAACCAGAAATATTTAGATCTAAATGACCAAGATCATAAACTTTGTCTAAGTCATCAAAACGACGTGTAATCGCTTCAGCAATTGGAATTGATTTCGCATTTGCAAGTGAACAGAAATCACCGCCTGGGCAACTAATGATATCGGTAATAAAGCCGATATGTGCACGCGCCATATTTTGTTGTTCAAGCGCTTGCCATACATCAAACAAATCTTTTTGAGGCACATCTGCCAAAGCAATGTTTTGCTCATGAGTCGTGCGAAGTTCGCCGAAAGTATATTTATCAGCAAGGTCTGCAATAAAATTCATTTCTTCGGTGGTCATATCACCTGGCGCAATACCTGCGCGTTTTAGAGAAATCGTAACAATACGATAGCCCTTCACTTTATGCGCATGCGTATTGATGTTGAACCACTGTTTGAATTTTGGATGCTCAGCAAATAAAGCTGTGAAGTCTTCATCTGCTAAATCTTGATAGTCAAACGGTGTGAATTCTTCATCCAGTTTTTTCAAGATTTCTGGCTGAATCTTTAATGCTTCACGTGTATGTTCAAATTCAGCTTCAACTTTTTGTGCAAACACTTCAGGAGTTAATGCCTTAACTAGAATTTTGATACGCGCTTTATATTTGTTATCACGACGACCATGCAAGTTATAAACACGTAAAACCGCTTCTAAATAAGCAATTAAATCTTCACGTGGTAAAAACTCACGAATCACACTACCGATGATTGGGGTACGGCCTAAACCACCACCAGCCATAATTTTATAGCCGATCTCGCCTGCTTCATTACGCACGATATAAACACCAATATCGTGGAATGCAGTTGCCGCACGATCTTTTTCTTCAAGTGCAGAAACAGCAATTTTGAACTTACGTGGCAAGAATGCAAATTCTGGGTGGAATGTACTCCACTGACGAATCAACTCACATGTTGGACGTGGGTCTGCAATTTCACCAGCAACCACACCTGCATATTGGTCAGTTGTGGTGTTACGAATACAGTTACCACTGGTTTGAATGGCATGCATTTGTACAGTTGCAAGTTCAGCCAAAATATCTGGCACATCTTCAAGCGCAGGCCAGTTTAACTGAATGTTTTGACGTGTAGATACATGTGCATAACCACGGTCATAAGCAGTTGAAACTTCAGCAACTTTACGTAATTGTTTAGAATTCATTAAGCCATACGGCACAGCTATACGCAGCATAGGCGCATAACGTTGCACATATAAACCATTTTGCAAACGTAATGGACGATATTCGTCTTCAGAAAGTTTGCCAGCTAAATAGCGTTCTGTTTGATCACGGAACTGAGCAACTCGTTCATTAACCAGCTGCTGGTCGAAATCGGTATATAAATACATGGCGTATGGCTAGTAGATTCATTATTAAGGCGGATAGCATAGCGAGCTTTTATTCATCAATAAAATGCTTTTTTTGCATATTTAATAACGGTTTTATTGATAAGCTTTAATATAAATCGACATAAAAAAAGCCCAGATAAATCCAGGCCCTTTCTATAAAAGCTTTTTATTTGTTATCTGGTAAGGCATAAGCCACTAAATAGTCGCCCATTTTCGTACCAAATGAACCATGACCACCAGCCATGATCACAACATATTGCTTACCATTGATTTCATAAGTCATTGGTGTTGCTTGTCCACCTGCTGGTAAACGCGCTTCCCAAAGTTTCTTACCGTTAGTAACGTTAAACGCACGTAAGTAGTTATCTTGAGTTGCACCAACAAACATGACATTACCGGCAGTAGAAATTGAACCACCTAAACCAGGCACACCAATTTTCACAGCTGGTAACTGGAACAAGTTCGGCAAGCTATCACGGATTGTACCAATACGTTTTTTCCATACCACTTCATGAGTTTTCAAATCAACGCCAGCTACATAGCCCCAAGCCGGTTGTTTACAAGGTAAACCAAGCGGAGATAAGAATGCGCTAATTTCAACACCATACGGTACGCCGTACATCGGTTGTACGCCCTGCTCAGTTCCCGCACCTTTTGCAGTTTGTGCACGGTTTGGATCAGCAGGAATTAACCGACTTACGAATGGCAGACCAATCGGGTTCATTACAGCAACCTGACGATCAGGGTTAACTGACATACCACCCCATTCAAATACACCCAAGTTACCAGGGAAAACTAAAGTACCGTTTTCAGATGGTGGCGTATAAATACCATCGTAATTTAGACGTTTGAAAGATACACGACACATGAGCTGATCAAGCATAGTGGCACCCCACATGTCTTTATCAGTCAATTTATCTTGTGGCGCCAAGTTCAAGTCAGAGAATGGCTGAGTTTTTGAATAGAACTCACCTTTAGTTTGTGGTCCACGTTTAACTGTTTGTGGAACTGGTTTCTCAGTTACAGGAACAATCGGTTGACCATTACGGCGATCAAGCACAAAGGCATTACCTGTTTTCGTCAATACATAGATTGCAGGAACAGTCTGGCCAGCTTTGTTTTTGATATCAGCTAAAGATGGTTGTGATGGTACGTCCATATCCCATAAATCGTGATGGGTTGTCTGGAAGTTCCACACTAATTTACCAGTAGAAGCATTAATCGCTAACATTGAGTTTGCATAACGCTCTTTCAGCTCGGTACGGTCACCACCCCAGATATCTGGTGTACCTACACCTGTTGGTACATAAACAATATCAAGTTTGGCATCGTATGCTAAAGGTGCCCACGCATTTGGTGAGTTGTGAACAAAAGTAGTACCTTCGCCCGGCATTGCATTTGGATCTGCTGCGCCAGTATCAAATACCCAAAGAAGTTTACCAGTGTTAACGTCGTATCCACGAATCACACCAGATGGCTCTTTATTGGAGTAGTTATCTGTTACAGAACCAGCAATAACAACAGTTGAACCAGTCACGATACCAGGAGATGTTGGGTTATAACCGCCTGGATAAGCATATGGCATGAACTCTTGTAAGTTCACTTGACCATTTTGACCAAAGTCAGTACATGCTTTACCAGTGTCAGCATTTACAGCCACTAAACGGCCATCGTTGACTGGTACAAATACCTTACGTGGACATTGTGTAGAGCTAGATTTCTTGCTTTGAAGACTCGTTGCAAACTCAGTTGTATTGTTTGCATCGTAATACATCACACCACGACAAGTTAAATGCTGGAACGATTTATCCGTTTTAAGTTTCGGATCAAAACGCCATTTTTCTTTACCTGTAGCAGGATCAATCGCAATTAACTGCTGGTGAGCTGTACAGATAAACATGTTATTACCGATTTTAATCGGTGTAACCTGATTAGTCGTTTCGCCAGAGTCATTATCTGTCTTAACATCGCCAGTACGTAAAGTCCAAGCAACTTTCAAGTCTTTTACGTTTTGGTCATTGATCTGTTTCAATGGAGAATAACGCACACCTGCTTGAGTACGACCATAAGCTGGCCAGTCACTCTCTGCTACACCAGGCACCGCTTGAGCTGTTTCTGGTTGAGGTGTTTTGATTTCACCATTAATTTCTTGCGGATCATTGAAGATAGAATACACCATCAACACGATTGCAATTGCTAAAGTTGAAGATAAGGCAACCTTACTTGATCCAAGGTTGTTGATTCCACGAGTTACAGCCGGAACCAATAACCATAAACCAAGAATACCTAAAATATCTAAACGTGGTGCAAGCGCCCAAAAGTCTGTTCCAACTTCCCAGACACTCCAGATAATAGTTCCTAGCATTAATGCAGCATAAACCCACAAAGCAGTAGAAGCACGCTTGTAGAGTTGCCATGCAACAATGAGGAGTAATACTCCAGCTATAATGTAGTAAATTGAACCGCCTAGTGTAGCGAGCCAAATACCTCCAATTAACAGGAATAACGCCAGTAACCCAATAATAATTACGGTAAAAGTCGTTAAACCTGATCTTGAAGTAGGTTGATTCATAAACCACCTCTTATCAATCATCATTTTTATAGGAAAGATGTGCCAAGAACCTTATAGAAAAATGGCATCACCAATACATCTAAAACAAATTCAGGCATCAAGAAAAAACGGAAGGTCAGGATAATTCAATCAATGAGTTAGCCCTCGACAATCCGTTTTTCGGAGTAATTACCCTTAGAATGCGGTTGAGAATTTAATACCGCCTACCCAAGTGTTATCACCATTTTTTAATGCACCAACATGACGAACATATTGCACATTTGGACGAATAGTCAGCCAGTTCGTCGCATGAATACCGTAGTAAAGCTCGGTATTGTATTCGGTGTCATATTCTTTAGTTTGAACATCGTTCCAATCATCATTGATATGGATACGAGCCACACCGAGTGCCAACTCATCTTGAGGACGTTGATTGAGCAAACCTTTATAGACTAAGCCTACATTTTGCATGTTATCAATTTTGTTGGTATCAGAGTCGTGGAAAGTCAGGTTCACAAAACCTGTCAAACCGCGATCTGTTTGATCAGCAGGCTGGAATAATTTTTGTTTTGCAGTTACCCACACCCCTTGTTTATGAGATGTTTGAGCCTTATTCGTAATTTCTTCAGCGTCAGCAGTGCTGTAGTAATAACCTAAACGGTATTCACCAGCCATACTTTGAGCACCTAATTTAGGTGACCACACTACTTCGGCAGGAATGATTGCACCGTGAGAACCATCAGTACTTAAGTTAAAACCTTTACCTCGCTCCAGATTTTCCGGGTTGTATTCATATACACCAACTTGCGTATATAAATCAGGTTGCAAGTTATATTTAACACGCATTGCCCATTGGCTTACTGGCCAGTTATACCACTGATCGCCCACCCAGTTACCGACTTGTGAACCACAAAGCGCCAAGTTCTGGAAATCACAATCAAAACTGTTAAAGTCTTCACCTTCACCAAAACGACCAACTTTAACGTCTAATTTTTGATCCATGAATTTTTTCTTAATCCACAAATCTGTTAAACGCCAAGTTTGCTCACGCCCCCACACTTCTTGCACCGAGCTTAAGTGCCCTGCTAAAGCTGGTGAATGTTCAGAAAGCGACTGCCCATCACGATAAGTTAATGTGATTTGAGCTTCAGTATCTTGCCAACCTAAAATTTTATTTAGGTCAAAATGAGTTCCTAGTGCAAGTTGCCCCGTATAAGCACTACCATGCGTAGACGTATTTTTTGAATCTAAAATACCGGCATATTCGCCGGTATATCCAAAAGAAAAATCATAACCTTGTGCTTGTAACGCGGTGCGTTGACCGTTCCAATCACCCAACATCCAAGGACTATTTGGGTCGAATGCAGCAGCAGCTTGTGCATGCTGTATAAAAAGAGTAATTGATAAAACGGATAAACAGGAAGCCATCAAGGATTTATGTGTTTTCATGTTTACATACCTTTTATGTCTTTGTTTATAAAGGGTACGCTAATTTTATGTAAAGAAATTATTCAAAATGTTAATCGATTGATTAATCTAATAATAATCTTAATACACATTGTATGAAAAATGGCCCCAGCTCTTTACCACTGCCCTTCACCAAGTTTTTGACCTATAAAGGAATATCTCATTTTCGATCTTGAAAACTTAATTGGACAAGCCAATTGTGGTTCTGTATCCGCTGTATTATTTTGCAAAGGTACATCCACAATCCATCCACGTTCTTGTGCTAAAGGCGAGTTTAAGGACTCAGTTAGGCTTAAAACAGGTTCTACACACACATCAAGATTTGCAAAAATTTCATGCCATTCTTTAAATGATTTCGTTTTAATTTTCTCTTGAATAGCTTGTTTAACTTCTTGTCGGTCTTCCACATCTAAGGAAGCACCTTTTTGTAATAATAAAGGCAAATCAAGTGCCACTGATAAACCAGACATAAATTGTGGCTCAAGACTACCTATTGAAAGATAACGACCATCTTGAGTCATATAATAGTCATAAAAAATACCGCCATTGAGCATGCCATGCTCTGGAGCCTGTTCAACTTGTGCCGCAAGTGTTGCTGATGCGGCCATACTATTGAGGCTAGCAACACAATCGGTCATGGAAATATCAATATATTGTCCCATCCCACTACGTCCGCGTTCAACGACCGCAGCCAAGATCGCAATGACCGCATGAAGTGAACCACCTGCAATGTCTGCAACTTGAATACCGAGTGGTGGTGGACCACTGTCTTGTCGGCCGCTATATCCAGCAATACCTGCTAAAGCTAAATAGTTAATGTCATGCCCAGCTCTGTCTTTATAGCTCCCTGTTTGTCCATAACCTGTAATTGAACAATAAATGAGACGTGGGTTAATTTCGGCAAGTGTCGCGTAGTCTAATCCGAGACGACGCATAACATCAGGTCGGAACTGCTCTATAACAATATCAAACTCAGAAATTTTAGCTTTAATCAGATCAATACTCGCTTTATCTTTTAAATCGAGAACAATCGACTGTTTATTTCGGTTTAGATAACTATGTGCTGTTGCTTGACCATTTGCGTATGGTGGCATGATTCGGATTAAATCAGGACGTGATGGAGATTCGATATGGATGACTTCTGCCCCCATATCGGCCAGATACATTGTGGCAAAAGGTCCAGGTAAGAGCGTCGAGAAATCGAGAACTTTAAGTCCATTTAATGCTGTCGTCATCGTATTTTTAACCACTATTATTCGAATTTTCTTTTATATTAGTTAAGCAAATATACTAAAACAATGTCATGTTCAGCCATTTACCTTGATCATTTCGGCAATTTAACATGTAAAAAGTGCTTTTACTCTGTTGTAAATCGCCAATTTATTTTTTTAGACGGTCATTTAGGTCAATTTAAAGTGAACATCAAAGAGACTGAAGGATTCAATATGAGTCGCGATACGATTAGCATCCACTTCGTGAATGCGGCTTTGACAGGCGTAAAACGCCTTGGCATGGATGTTGAAATGCTCCTTTCACATGTGGGTATTGAAGCGGAATTATTACGTCAACCTAAAGCTCGAATCTCACCAGAACAATACACTCGTTTTATAAAAATGTTGTGGATGGTCACACAGGATGAACACGTTGGATTTGACGTACAACCGCGTCGTCTGGGCACTTTTGCCATTATGTGTCAGTTGATTATTCACGCAAAAACATTGGGCCAAGCCCTTGAACTGTCATCTCAATTCTACAAATTATTTGGCGATGAATGGTCTGTAACTCTAGAGCGTGACAAACATGAAGCACGTCTAGTTCCCCTCATTCCAAAAACTTTAGATCCAGACCATTTCATTACTGAAAGCATGCTCATGATTTGGCACGGTCTAGCATCATGGTTGATTGAACGCCGCTTGCCATTAGAACGTGTTCATTTTAGCTATCCACGTCCTGCACATGCAGATGAATATGATGCATTATTTTTTGCACCAGTTATGCAGTTTGATGCACCGCGTACTGAAATTACCTTTGCAGCTGATTATCTTGATTTGCCAATCCGCCAAGATGAGAAAACGCTAGAAGAATTCTTAAAAGCAGCTCCTGCTCAGCTTTTAGTAAAATTCAAAAACACCAACTCGCTAACTTCTCGTATTCGTGAAGTGCTCAAAAGCCAAATTGGTGAAGAAATGCCAACGCTTAATGACGTGGCATCAATGTTGTATTTATCTCCGCAAACCTTACGCCGCCGCTTGGCTGCCGAAGGTAAAAGCTACCAAGGCGTAAAAGATGCCCTACGCCGAGATGCTGCGATTCACTTGTTACTCAACCCTGAGTTAACACTTGAAGATGTTGCCCAACAAGTTGGCTTTAGTGAAACCAGTACTTTCCACCGTGCATTTAAAAAGTGGACGGGTGTAACCCCTGGCCTATATCGCCAGCTACATGGTTATCACTAATTCTTAAATCTATTTAGCTTCACATTTAGCCCAAGTTCAACTTGGGCTTTTTTGTATTTCTATTGGCAAAAATCATCACCTGACTGGTGCGCTTATCGTCATTGCGTTGCCTTTTAAAACCAGTACACTCAAAACACAACAAAGTTTAAGTAATAAAAAGGAACTGTTATGAGCGAGGCTTATATTATTGATGCCATTCGCACCCCACGCGGAAAAGGAAAAAAAGATGGCTCTCTTTACGAAGTAAAACCAATTACATTACTGACGACCTTATTAAATGAATTACAGCAGCGCCATCAACTCGATACCTCTAAAGTTGACGATATTGTTTTGGGCTGCGTAACACCAATTGGCGATCAAGGTGGTGATATTGCCAAAACAGCAGCGATTGCAGCAGGTTGGAATGATGATGTTGCTGGGGTGCAAATCAATCGCTTTTGTGCATCAGGCTTAGAAGCAGTCAATATGGCAGCAATGAAAGTCCGCTCTGGTTGGGAAGATTTAGTGGTTGCTGGTGGCGTTGAATCAATGTCACGCATTCCAATGGGCTCGGATGGTGGGCCGTGGGCATTAGATCCAGAAACAAATCTTAAGTCATCATTTGTTCCACAAGGTATTGGGGCCGACCTCATTGCAACCTTAGATGGCTATAGCCGTGAAGATGTTGATAATTTTGCTGTAAAGTCACAGCAAAAAGCGGCGGCGGCTCAATCAAATGGTTATTTCGACCAATCAGTTGTGCCAGTAAAAGATCATGCAGGTGTGGTGATTTTAGAGAAAGATGAATTTATTAAAGGCAATACCACACTCGAAGGTCTAACGAAGCTCAACCCAAGTTTTGAAATGATGGGACAAATGGGCTTTGATGCAGTTGCTTTACAAAAATATCCAGAAGCACAAAAAATCAATCATGTTCATCACGCAGGTAACTCATCAGGTATTGTCGATGGAGCAGCTGTAGTTTTATTAGCTTCTGAAAAAGCTGTCAAAGAACAAAATTTAAAACCACGCGCTAAAGTTTTGGCAACTGCATTAGTCGGTACTGATCCAACCATCATGCTGACTGGCCCTGCTCCTGCTGCACGTAAAGCTTTAGAAAAAGCTGGTCTTACGATTGACGATATTGACCTGTTTGAAGTCAATGAAGCATTCGCGGCAGTTGTTATGCGTTTTATTAATGAACTCAACGTCCCAGCGGAGAAAGTCAACGTAAATGGCGGTGCGATTGCTTTAGGTCATCCATTAGGAGCAACAGGTGCCATGATTTTAGGCACTTTACTTGATGAGCTTGAACGACAAGATAAAAAGCGCGGTTTAGCGACGCTCTGTGTTGGCGGTGGGATGGGTATTGCCACCATTATTGAACGCGTATAAAAATTAGGGATATAAAAGATGAGTGCAATTCAATACGAAAAAAATGCCGACAATATTGTCATTTTAACGCTTGATTCAACTGGTCAATCTGCGAACACCATGAATGCCGAGTTTCGTGACTCGCTCGATGAAGCGACTCAGAAACTTAAAGCAGAAACAGAACTTTCAGGGGTTATTTTCCGCTCGGCTAAAAAAACTTTCTTTGCAGGCGGCGATTTAGATGAACTGATTCAAGTTCAGCCTGAACATGCAACTGACTTTTTCAACATGGTTGAAAGGCTAAAAGGTCATTTACGTACAATTGAAACACTAGGGATTCCAGTGGTTGCAGCATTAAATGGCACTGCACTAGGCGGCGGTTGGGAAATCGCATTAAGTTGCCATCACCGTATTGCAATTAATGACCCAAAAAGCAAATTTGGCCTACCAGAAGTCACTTTAGGTTTGTTACCAGGCGGCGGTGGTATTGTACGTATGGTACGTTTGCTTGGGCTTCAAAATGCATTTCCTTTCTTAATGGAAGGCAAACAGTTCGGTGTTGATAAAGCAAAATCTTTAGGTTTAATTCATGACACTGCCGAAAATGATCAAGAGCTTTTAGATAAAGCAATTGCTTGGATCAAGGCCAATCCAAAATCTCAGCAGCCTTTTGATGTGAAGGGTTATAAAATTCCAGGCGGTGATCCAAAAACTCCAGCAGTTGCACAAGTTCTTGCAATTGCGCCAGCCATGTTAAGAGACAAAACCAAAGGTTGTTACCCTGCCCCTGAAGCGATTATGGCTGCCGCAGTTGAAGGTGCTCAAGTTGATGTCGATACTGCACTACGTATTGAGTCTCGCTACTTTACTCAGCTTACCACAGGCCAAATTTCTAAAAATATGATCGGCACTTTCTGGCATGGTCTAAATGCAATTAAGTCTGGTGCGAGCCGCCCTGCCAACGTTGCAAAATGGCAAGCGACTAAAGTGGGTGTTTTGGGTGCAGGCATGATGGGTGCGGGCATTGCCTATTCAACAGCCATTAAAGGCATTCCAGTTGTACTTAAAGATGTATCTGTTGAAAATGCTGAGAAAGGTAAAGCATATTCACAAAAGCTCTTAGATAAACGTGTATCACAAGGCCGCATGACGGCAGAAAAACGTGATCAGGTTTTATCACTCATTACCGCTACAGCTTCAGCTCAAGACTTACAAGGTTGTGATTTAATTATTGAAGCCGTATTTGAGAATCAAGAACTCAAGGCGAAAGTCACTCAAGAAGCCGAGCAATATCTAGCACCTAACGGTGTGATGGCATCAAACACCTCAACCCTGCCAATTACAGGTTTAGCGCAAGCAAGTAAGGATGATAAAGCTTTTATCGGTCTGCATTTCTTTAGCCCTGTCGACAAAATGCAGTTGGTTGAAATTATTAAAGGTAAAAACACCTCCGCAGAGACACTTGCCAAAGCTTACGACTTTGTACAACAAATTGGAAAAACACCGATTGTTGTTAATGATAGCCGTGGTTTCTTTACCAGTCGTGTGTTTGGTACGTTCATTCAAGAAGGTATGCGCTTGCTTGCCGAAGGTGTCCACCCAGCGCGTATTGAAATGGCAGCACTGAAAGCTGGTATGCCAGTTGGCCCCCTCGCTATTCAAGATGAAGTATCTTTAACATTAACCGAACATGTTGCCAGTGAAGCACGCAAAGCTCTTCAGGCCGAAGGAAAAGATTTACCTAAAACTTCTGTAGATGAAGTGGTTCACACCATGATTCATGAGTTAAACCGTAAAGGTAAAGCTGCTGGAGCTGGTTTTTATGAATACCCTGAAAATGGTAAAAAGCATCTATGGGAAGGCTTAAACCGCTGGAAAAAAGATCATGATATTTCTGAACAAGATATGATTGATCGCATTCTGTTTGTACAGGCCTTAGATACTTTACGTTGTTATGAAGAAGGCGTATTGGAGTCTGTAATTGATGCCAATGTCGGTTCTATCTTTGGGATTGGTTATGCACCTTGGACTGGAGGAGCAATTCAATTCCTAAATCAGTATGGTACTGATAAAGCACAAAAACGTGCCGAAGAATTAGCTGCCAAATATGGTGAACGTTTCACACCGCCTACGTTACTAAAAACCAAAGCTGAGCAGAAACAAAATATTCAGTAATTTAGTCTTATTGAATATTTAAAAAACTGCATAAACCTTACCCATATAAATATATTTTATTTATATGGGTTTTTCTTTATGACCTTTAAGATTCCTGCCCCCTGCCTAAATATGCTATAAATAGACTTCATTTTTGTGCTTCTACAGCACATTCGAGAAATTCTTATGTCCGATAAAAATTCTTCCGAGTCAGCAATTTTAGGCTGGAAATTTGTTCTGATCGTTGGTGTTTTAAGTGCAATTTTCCTTGGCTTTTTCTATTTAGCAATGAGTAATGAACCTGACTATATGCCAGGTGCACAGCGCAAAGCACAACAAGAGCAAATGCAGCAAAAGGCTGAGCACTCTACAGAGCAACACGCTCAACATAGTGACAACATGCCTGAAATGGATATGCAAGAACATAAGCAATCAACTCAGTAATCAGATATTTTTCAAATGACAGATTTTTCCCGCAACGCACTGGTTGTAGAAGGTGGAGGCATGCGTGGTGCCTTTACCAGTGGTGTACTTGACGCGTTTTTACAACAACAGTTCAACCCATTCGATTTATATGTTGGTGTATCGTCTGGTTCAACTAATGTCGCCAACTACCTAGCAGGCCAGCAAGGCCGCACTTTAACATTTTATATTGATCATTCACTGCGTCCTGAATTTATCGATTACAAGCGCTTTTTTAAGGGCGGCGATTTACTTGATTTAAAATGGATGTGGGAAATTGGTGAGCAAGAGCATCCTCTTGATCAACAGAGTCTTTTCGCTAAAAATCCAGATTTTTATATGGTGTTGACGCATGCTACAACAGGTCATGCAGAATATCTTCGTGCGGGTAAAGACAATTTACTCAATGCGCTTCGTGCTTCTAGCTCAATTCCAGTTTTAACGCGTCATCCCGTCGATATTATGGGTGAACCTTATTTTGATGGTGGTGTTGCAGATGCCTTACCCGTTCGCTGGACAGCTCAGCAAAGTGGTGTCAAAAAACTGTTAGTTTTACGTACTCGTCCGAAAAACTATTTCAAAGCAAGTAGTCGAGGTGATCAATTCCTCGCAAAATATGCTTTTAAACATCATTATGGTTTCGCTAGTAGTTTGCGTAGCCGCTGTGCTCGTTATAACGCTTCAGTAGATTTCGTTCGTGGTCAAAACTCAGACCAGCAAATTTTAGAAGTGTGTCCACCTCCTCTTAAAAATATGGCTGGCCGTTTAACTACCAATCCGAAAAAGCTTCGCTACAGTTATGAAGTCGGTTTAGAAACAGGTCTACAGGCAATTGAAAGTTGGAATGCAATGAAATAAATTAAAATTGAGATTTCTAAAAAGAAGTCTCAATTTAACTTCAAAACCATATCAATATGTGGAATGCCACAGTCTTGGTAAACTTCACCTTGTACTTTAAAGCCTAAAGCTTCGTAAAAAGCGGTCACATAGGTTTGCGCTGAAAGCTTTAAGTAAGGCAGTTTATTAAGACGCGCATATTCAATAATATGCTGCATTAAAATTTTACCAATACCCTGCTTTCGATAAGGCATTAAAACAGCAACACGCCCTACGCTATGCTGCGGCAACAAACGTGCTGTAGCGATAGGCTGCTCTTTGTCATAGACAATAAAATGTAGAACTGTGGCATCCAAGTCGTCCCATTCATCTTCAGGTGCAATTCCCTGTTCTCGGATAAAGACTTGTTCACGGATGTATTTGGCATCTTGCTCAAGCTGTTCCCAACCACCCTCTACAATTTTATACATCCATTCACCTTCCTAGCACTTACAGCCGATATTTTCGATCGGCAACTGATCTTGTAATAGCAATTCCAACGTTTGTTTTTTGATTCCATACATTTCTTTCAATGCTTGGATTTGAGCCATAATCTTGGGATCAGGTTGTGAAACATTTTTGCGTTTTGTTGCCAAAATCATTTTATTTTTGCTGGTATGTTCAAGCGATACAAACTCAAAAACTTTGGTTTCGTAGCCATATGCTTTTAAAAGTAACGCACGTAAAGTGTCGGTCAACATCTCGGCTTGTTGTCCAGCATGAATACCAAACTGTAGCATGGGTTGTAAAACTTCAGGACTATGTAGTTGTGGACGCAACTCTTTGTGACAGCACGGCGCACACATAATCATTGAAGCGTTTAAACGGATTCCAGTATGAATGGCAAAATCTGTAGCAATATCACACGCGTGTAAGGCAATCATTACATCCAACTTTTCTGGTTGATAACTACGAACATCGCCTTCAAAAAAGTCTAAGTGGTTAAAATGCACTTTGTCTGCAACGTTCTGGCAAAATTCCACCAAATTACGGCGCAGCTCTACACCAGTAATCAATGGTGTTTTCTGCTGTTGTTGCAGATAATCATACAATGCAAAAGTTAAATAACCTTTCCCCGAGCCAAAATCGACAATGCGTAACTCTTGTTGAGACGCATCAATCTGTTCATAGGCACTCGCAAAAATTTCGATAAATTTATTAATCTGTTTCCATTTACGAGCCATGCTTGGAATAACTTGGGCTTTCTCATCAGTAATACCCAGCTCTTTTAAAAATGCATTGCCCTGCTGTACATAGCGCTGCTTTTCACGGTCATGCGCCTGAACCGTTTGTGTCGTATTTACGGCCTGCTTTTTACCCATATTTAATATGGCTTTTTTCTTATTTTTTTTAAGTTGAATTTCTTGAGTGGTTGAAAATAAGTTTGCTTGCTTACACTGTGCGATTAATTGCTCAATCTGTTGCAAACCTTCTTGAAATAAATAGTTTTTAGTCACATCTTGAGTAGTGTGATGGTATAGAGCTGAAAGCTGTTTTTGTCCATGTAGCTCTACAATGCGGAAAGTAATTTTTTCCAGCTGCGCCAACTCTCCCTTATATTGGCTCAAGATCAAACGCTCAAAAGTTTGTTGATCAAGCATTTGCTTGATTTCATAAAAGAATTGCTGTTCTTGCTCAAAGGAGAAAACCGACACGGATATACCTGAAAAATGAAGACTCATATAAAATAGAAGTTTAAAGGGTCTAGGATTAAAAATAAAATAACTTTACGACTGTTTTGTATTTCTATACATTTGTATTTTTAATCAAAAAAATTAAAGTTATGAGTAAATCTGTGTTGGAAACTTACGATCCAAAAGAAGAACTATTTAATGCCTATAGTCATGGTGCTGGTGTTGTTATGGCAGTTGTAGCTTCTATCTTTTTAATTATAAAGGGATCCTATCTTTCAACTGCTCAGTGGGTGGGTTTATGGGTATATTCATTTAGCCTAATTTTAGTTTTTACCAGTTCTACACTCTATCATTTTGCTCAAACACAAAACCTACGCTACTGGTATAAAAAACTCGACCATACTGCTATTTATTATTTAATTGCGGGAACATATACCCCGTTCTTAAGCATTGCTATACCTACGCAAAAAGCTCATATTTTACTTATTACTCTCTGGAGCATTGCTGCAATTGGTACACTTTTCAAGTTAGTTTTTATTCATCGTTTTCAGAAAATTTCGCTACTTGCTTATGTTCTTATGGGTTGGCTTGCTGTATTTGTTATGGATGATATGCGCACCTATCTAAGTAAAGACGCGTTGATTTTGTTAATTATTGGCGGATTAGCTTATACGGTTGGAGCATTGTTTTACGCGTTAAAAAAGGTAAGATATACCCATGCGATCTGGCATATTTTTGTGCTTTTAGGTGCAGGGGCACATTTTCTTGCAATCTATTGGTACGTAGTTTAGTCCATTTTTCACTCATATTCAGTGATCCTGAAAGAGTCATGGATGATGTTCTTTCACGCTATTCTTTGAGAAAAATACGTCTTTAAAAAGAATAGTCATTAAAAATAAATTTTAACGGATATAAGGACTTATATGGAGTCAACCTCTGCGACTGCTGCTCCTGTAGTAGCCACTAATTCAAAAACACGAGTTTTGTTTGCAAGCTTAGTCGGTACAACTATTGAGTTCTTCGACTTTTATATCTATGCAACAGCTGCTGTGATTATCTTTCCTCACCTATTTTTCCCTGCTAGTAGTGGCAGTGCCGCAGTTTTACAATCTCTGGCAACCTTTGCAATTGCCTTTATTGCTCGTCCTATCGGTGCCGCATTATTTGGCCATCTAGGAGACCGTATTGGTCGTAAAGCCACATTAGTTGCAGCTTTACTGACCATGGGTATTTCAACCGTATGTATTGGTTTACTTCCCACCTATGCCCAAATCGGGATTGTCGCACCATTACTATTAGCTGTTTGTCGTTTAGGACAAGGCTTAGGTTTAGGCGGTGAATGGAGTGGCGCAGTATTATTAGCGACTGAAAATGCCCCAGAAGGTAAAAGAGCATGGTACGGCATGTTTCCGCAGCTAGGTGCTCCAATCGGCTTTATTCTGGCAACAGGTTCATTCTTATTATTGAGTGCAGTTATTCCTGAGCAAGCATTCATGCAATGGGGTTGGCGTATTCCATTCATTGCCAGTGCTGTATTGGTTATTGTTGGCTTATATATCCGTTTAAAACTTCATGAAACTCCAGCTTTCCAAAAGGTTTTAGATAAGCAAAAAGAAGTTAATATTCCATTTAAAGAAGTCTTAACCAAACATACAGGTAAGCTTATTCTTGGCACAGTTGCAGCAATCTGTACCTTTGTCGTGTTCTATCTTACTACCGTATTTGCTTTAAACTGGGGAACCACTAAACTGGGTTATGCGCGTGGTGAATTCTTAGAACTTCAACTCTTTGCCACACTTTGCTTCGCCGCATTTATTCCTTTATCGGCTATTTTTGCAGAAAAATTTGGTCGTAAAACGACTTCTATTGGCGTTTGTATTGCTGCTGCGATTTTCGGCTTGTTCTTCTCTAGTATGTTAGAGTCTGGAAATACCTTAATCGTATTCCTTTTCTTATGTACTGGCTTGGCGATTATGGGATTGACCTACGGTCCGATCGGTACAGTTCTTTCTGAACTTTTCCCAACTTCAGTTCGATATACAGGTTCAGCATTAACTTTTAACTTGGCTGGTATTTTTGGTGCATCTTTTGCCCCACTCATTGCGACTAAGCTTGCTGAAACTTATGGTTTATATGCGGTTGGTTATTATCTTACGGCTGCATCACTTTTATCATTAGTTGCCTTCTTACTTATTCGTGAAACAAAAAATGATGATGTAAATAATCAGATTTAAAGTTTTAAAGACACCCCCATAAAAAAGCCAGTTCAATTTGAACTGGCTTTTTTATACGTATATGAATTAATTCATTGATGCAGGATTTGCTGGAGCAACACTATTTGTTGCAGCTGGCGCTGTTACATTGCTTGCTGCAACTGCTGCTGGTCCTGCTACAGCTGCTTCACCGATTAAAGCAACTTTTGCTTTTTCTTGGCTTTTTGCAGAAAGAGCTGGGTTACTTGCCACAATACGATTAATGTTTGCTGAGTTTGCTGGAGCAATCGCAGTAGTTTGTAAAATAATTGGGCGATTACCTGTGTTACCCAACGTATAGCGAATACCTGTACGTGGACTAATCACTGTAGTATTTTCTTGCTTCACTACAGCTTGAGCCGAAGTTGGGCCTTTTGCTGCAAGTACTTTGTCAACCGTTGTCGTTTGAGGGGCTGAAGCTGCTTCTGCTGCAAAAACAAAACTTGGTACAGCAAGAACAGTTAAAAATAAAGGTTGTAATACTTTTTTCATTGTCTTTCCAACATACACTCTGGATGAGAAGTAAATAGCATTTAATGCTTAAAACTGCAAACATTATTCACAGGCTTACTACAAACATAAAAAAAGCAGAACAATTGTTCTGCTTTTTTTGTAAAGGCAGATTAGATCTTACCGTGACATTGCTTATATTTTAGTCCTGAACCACATGGGCATGGGGCATTACGGCTTTCTGGAACAGGGAAAGCTTGCTGATCGGCAGACTCGTTCATGGTTTCTTGAGAAAGTGTAACTTCACCAGTTAAACCATCTACATCATCATGTTCAAAAGAAAGCTTCATCGATTCAGCTTGCTGCTGCTGTTGAGCTTCCATTTCTGCAAGTTCTTCTGGTGTTGGGATATGTACACGAGACAAATCAGTCACAACATCAGTTTTAATAATACCCAACATGTTTACGAACAGGTTGAAAGCTTCTTTCTTATATTCCTGCTCAGGGTTCTTTTGCGCATAGCCACGTAAGTGAATACCTTGACGCAAATAATCCATTGCAGCCAAGTGATCTTTCCAATGGCGATCAAGAGAGTTTAAAACGAAATGGCGCTCAAGCATTGCTGCAGATTCATCACCCATTTGAGCACGGCGCTGACGATAACGCTCAATCACTTCATCACTAATGCGTTCAACTAAACCTTCTTCATCTAAACGACGATCTTGGTCTAACCATTCCTGGATTGGTAGCTCAATACCTAAATCAATACGTAAAGCATTTTCTAAACCTTCCACATCCCACTGGTCATGAATTGACTCTGGTGGAATAAAGTTGGCAATCATGCCTTGCATCACTTCACGATGCATTTCTTCAACGTATTCTTTTAAGGTATTTTCAGCTAATACTTCATCACGTTGTGAGTAAATGATCTTACGCTGTTCATTATTCACGTCATCGTATTTTAATAAGTTCTTACGAATATCGAAGTTACGCGCTTCAACTTTACGCTGAGCATTCTCAATCGAACGGCTCACCATTTTATGTTCAATCGCTTCGTCTTCTTTCAAACCCATCGCACGCATCATGCCAACAACACGATCGCCTGCGAAAATACGCATAAGGTCATCTTCAAGAGATAAATAGAAACGAGAAACACCAGGGTCACCCTGACGACCGGCACGACCACGTAACTGGTTGTCAATACGACGTGATTCATGGCGTTCAGAACCAATGATGTGCAAACCACCGGCTTGCAATACATCTTCGTGGTCTTGTTCCCATTGTGCTTTTAGACGCGCTTCATCTTCTGCAGTTGGGTTTTCAAGTTTGGCAAGTTTCGCTTTCCAGTTACCACCCAAAATAATATCCGTACCACGACCAGCCATGTTAGTTGCAATCGTTACTGCATTCGGACTACCCGCTTGAGCAATAATGTCAGCTTCACGCTCATGCTGCTTTGCATTCAACACTTCATGATGAATACCAGCTTGCATTAACTTAGAAGATAAAATTTCGCTGGCTTCAATGGTTGCCGTACCAATAAGAATTGGAGCAACACCCTGCCCACGAATATTCATAATTTCTTGAATAATCGCGTTATATTTGCCATTACGGTTTAAATAAATTAAATCGTTTTGGTCGTTACGAATCATTGGACGGTGAGTTGGAATAATCACAACATCAAGACCGTAAATTTCTTTCATTTCCGCAGCTTCAGTATCAGCAGTACCTGTCATACCTGAAAGCTTTTTATAGAGACGGAAATAGTTCTGGAATGTTGTTGTTGCTAAAGTTTGGTTTTCAGGCTGAATTTCTAAGCCTTCTTTTGCTTCAACAGCTTGATGCAAACCTTCTGACCAACGACGACCCGGCATCGTACGACCCGTATGTTCATCGACAATAACCACTTCACCATCATGAATAATATAGTGAACATCACGTTGGAATAGGAAATGCGCACGAATAGCAGCAGATACATGGTGAACAAGGTTCAAGTTTGTTGCTGAATATAAGCTTTCGCCTTCAGCCAACAAGCCCATCTGAATAAGTTCTTGTTCAACAGTTTCATAACCAACCTCGGTCATTTCAACTGAACGCTGCTTTTCATCAATCCAGAAATGACCACCATCTGCTACTTTTTCTTCTTTTTGCGGATGTAATTTAGGTGGAATCGTATTGATTGCACTGTAGAGGTGTGAAGAGTCTTCACTTTGACCAGAAATAATTAATGGTGTACGAGCCTCATCAATTAAGATGGAGTCAACTTCATCGATAATGGCATAGTGCAAACCACGTTGTTTCTTTTCTGCTAAAGAAAACACCATGTTGTCACGTAAGTAGTCAAAACCGAATTCGTTATTGGTACCGTAAGTAATATCTGCAAGGTAAGCTGCCGCTTTTTCTGACGGACCTTGCATTGAATAAATCGTACCAATTGATAGACCCAAAAATTCAAATAATGGGCGGTTCAACTCGGCATCACGCTGTGCCAAATAATCGTTCACAGTAATGACATGTACACCTTGGCCACTCAAAGCGTTTAAATAACACGCCAGAGTACCCATAAGGGTTTTACCTTCACCAGTACGCATCTCGGCAATCTTACCTTCATGCAAGGTAATACCACCGATTAACTGAACGTCATAGTGACGCATACCCATCACACGCTTAGCAGCTTCACGACAAACTGCAAACGCTTCTGGAAGTAATTTATCTAAACTTTCGCCATTATTATAACGTTGTTTGAATTCTGGAGTTTTTGCAGATAAGTCTGCATCGCTTAAAGCTGATATCGTCGGCTCGAGCGCATTGATTTGCTCAACAATTTTGCGCATGCGTTTGAGTTCACGCTCATTTTTTGTACCGAAGATACCTCCGATCAGACTTGCCAACATGGATAAACTCTCTAAATCTTGCTTGGTCAAATGAATAAACTTTTTCTCAGTCGTTTATTATGGTGCCAGAAATTTGAAGTACAAGGGGTTTGCACAAAACCCCTAAAAAAAATCTGATAGTTAGACGAATGGTTTTTCATTCATCTAATCTCCCCTTAATGTGCCGAGCACCAAAAACACACCATTAACGCTCATCGATTAAGCATAACTTCCGAGAAATCTAATTTAGCAAATTTACCTTAAAGTTACATTGATTAAGCACTTAAAATAATGAGTTTTAGTCATATATATTTACACTTATATAAAAAGTTCATAATAAAATACAAAAACAATAATTTTAATCATAAAGTAAATGCTGCATATTCATTCAATCGAATAACAAATTATGCGTAATTGAGGAAAGATCATGACACTACGATTAGGAGATACTGCTCCCGATTTTCAACAAGAATCGAGTGAAGGCACAATTAATTTTTATGATTTTTTAGGGGATAGTTGGGGAATCTTATTTTCACATCCAGCCGACTATACTCCCGTATGTACAACTGAATTAGGTTATACAGCAAAATTAAAAGATGAATTTACGAAGCGTAATGTTAAAGCGATTGCTTTGTCAGTAGATGATGTAGAGTCTCACAAAGGCTGGATCAACGACATCAATGAAACACAAAATACAACTGTAAACTTTCCAATCATTGCAGATAAAGATCGTAAAGTATCTGAGCTTTATGGTTTCATCCATCCTAATGCCAGTGAAACACTCACGGTGCGTTCTTTAGTAATTATTGATCCTAACAAAAAAGTTCGCTTAATCATTACCTACCCTGCTTCAACGGGCCGAAATTTTAACGAAGTCTTACGTGTTGTGGATTCATTACAATTAACAGACAAGCATAAAGTCGCTACACCTGCGAACTGGCAGCAAGGTGAAGATGTCGTTATTGTGCCATCACTTAAAGATGAAGAAGAAATTAAACAACGTTTCCCTAAAGGTTATACGGCTGTTAAACCTTATTTACGCCTCACGCCACAGCCTGAAAGCAATAAAACCGATTAAAGGTTTTATTGCTTGCAAGACAAACGCAGTGCGTAGGCAAATATCTGAAAAATTCCCTACAAGACAAGCAAAGCGCGTAGGCACACTTAGATTAAATATCACACCCGAAAAAGTCATCTGTAGTGATGGCTTTTTTATTTATGTATTGAATACTCATGGTTTTTATTGTTCAGATCAGTTATAACTCGAAACGATTCGGTAAAAAAATAAAAATCATGATCTATAAAATTCATCATTTAAAGTGTGGCAGCATGTGCCCAGTTTGTGCACCCTTATTTGGACAAAAAGGCTTCCGAGCTGAAGTAATCTGTCATTGTCTTTTAGTTGAAACTGATCGAGGCTTAGTGCTTATCGATACTGGCTTTGGCTTGCAAGATTACTTACATATGAAGCAGCGCCTAGGCTCATTAGTTAAACGCTTAGGCAATATTGAGTATAATCTTGAATTTAGTGCGATCCAACAAATCCAAAAGCTCGGGTTTAGCCCCAAAGATGTACAGCATATTTTTGTCACTCATCTTGATTTCGACCATGCTGGTGGTATCTCAGATTTTCCTCATGCCACAGTTCATGTTTTAGCAGCAGAATACAACGCTGCCCAACTTCCAAATTTTAAAGGCAAACTTCGCTATAGAACCAATCAATATAAAGATCATCGGTATTGGAACTTCGTTGAATATCAAAAAGGTGAAGCATGGTTCAACCTCGAAAAAGTTAAAGGTTTTCCGCTGTTTCAAGATGAAATTTTAATGATACCGCTGTTAGGACATACAGCTGGACATTGCGGGATTGCCATAAAGCAACAAAATCAATGGGTATTATTTTGTGGAGATGCCTACTACTCACACCTAGAGTTAAACCCTAAAAATAAATTAAGATCACTTGATCTGGTGGAAAAAACATTTGCAGAAGACAATCAAAAGCGTCTTTTTAATCTCAAGCGTTTACAGCATTTAGCTCAACATGAACCCACGATTGAAATAATTTGTGCTCACGACCCTGATGAGCTTAAACGGTATCAAACATGAAGAAATTATCGCTCCTTACACTTGTCATCTGTATAAGTTTACAAGGATGTATGCAGCACGAAAGTATCGCCCATGAGCATCGACCACAAGATTGGGGAAGCTTAGTTTCTCAGACTCATAACTTTTATCAAATTAGTAATGATGTTTATCGCAGTGAACAACCTGATACAGCAATGATTTCTGAATTAAAGAATCATCAAATTGGAACGATCATTAATTTAAGAGCCAAAGACGCAGATAGTTTAGTTTTTAAAAATGAAAATTTTAATCTTGTACATATTCCTATCAACACTTGGGCAATTGACCGACAAGATCTTTTAGAAGTCATGCAACAAATCAAAATTGCCAAGCAGAATGATCAGCGCGTTTTATTGCACTGCTACCATGGTTCAGATCGTACAGGGGCCAGCGTTGCCATGTATCGCATTATTTTTGAAAATTGGGCAATTAATGATGCGGTTAAGGAAATGAAACAAGGGGGTTACGGTTATCATATTATTTGGAAGAACATTGACCGATTATTTACCCCTGAAAATGTAAGATGGATTCAACAACAACTGTCGAATCCATCTTAATGACATCTTGAGTAGAATTTTTACTCTGGTTAACGTTGGTCTAACGGTACCCAGTCAATTACCCAAGCTGATTTCATATTTAAGCTTGAATCAGAAGTAATTTTCTTACGAGCAGCATCTGCGGTATCACGGTCTTTTGCAGGACCAACCATAATACGAATTCCCTTACTGGTTGGGCTTGTAGTGACCTTGTAGCCTTTAGCTCGTAATTTAGAAACAACGGCATCTGCATTTGCTTGGTTAGCAGCCAAAGCGACTTGAACCATCCACTTTTTATCGCCATTTTCAAGCAGTTCACGTGCTTTTTCAGCTTCAGCTTTTTTCTCAGCTTCAGCTTTTCGTTTAGCATCAGAGGCTTTTTTATCAGCTTCTGCTTGTCGTTTGGCTTCAGCAGCTTTTTTGTCTGCTTCTGCTTGGCGTTTCGCTTCTGCAGCCTTTTTATCAGCTTCTGCCTGTCGTTTAGCTTCAGCTGCTTTCCTGTCTGCTTCTGCTTGACGTTTTGCTTCAGTTGCTTTTTTGTCTGCTTCTGCTTGACGCTTAGCATCAGTCGCTTTCTTGTCTGCTTCTGCTTGGCGTTTTGCTTCAGCAGCTTTTTTGTCTGTATCTATTTTTGAAGTATCAGTTGTTTTATTCACCGTATTAGCTTGCTGGTTTTTAGCTTTCGCCTCACCCACTAACTCCGGTGGAATATTATCTGAACTTTCTTGAGCCGCTGTACGGCGCGCATTAATCGCAGCGTACTCTGCTGCAGCTTTACGAGCAGCATCAGCTTCAGCTTGCTGCTGCATTGCTAAGAACTCAGCTGCACGTGCTTCTTGTTCAGCAACGGCCTTTTCACGTGCACGACGCTGTTCTTCTAGCAAACGTTTTTCAGTTTCAACATCAACCGCAAGAGGTTGTAGTTGTACCATTTGCCCTTCAGTTGTCTGTTTTGGTTTAGTTTGAGTTTTTGGCGATGTGGATGCGGATGGTTGAGCTTCAACCTGTTTTATTTCCTCATTTCCTTTTAGAAGTAATGCTGCCAATAAAACACCACCTCCTAGTAAAACAACGCCACCCATCCAGCGTTGTTTGTTATTCATTGACATTCTTCCAAATACTCCCAAATCGCTTCTAAAGTATGAAACGAACCACAGGCCAAAATCAGCTGATTGTTATTTGTTTGCTCAAGCGCTGATTTAAAAGCCTCTTTGATATTGCCATATTGTTGTACTGTCTGGCCTTGCAAGGCATCATTGAGTTGCTGAATCGGTGCAGCACGCGGCACATTCAATTCAGCAATTTTCCAATGTAAAACAGTAGGTTTCAATAAATCGACTACTGATTTTATATCTTTATCTGCCAGCATTGAAAATACTGCGACAACTTCTGTGTACTGTTTATTGTATTCTAAGAAATTTCGCAATTGCTTTAACAAAAATTCAACACCATGTGGATTGTGCCCAGCATCAAAAATGACCGTCTTCCCATCTACTTGACGCTGTTCAAAACGCCCTGCTAAGCGAGCAGATTGAATACCTTTTTCTAATGCTGACTGAGAAATCTCAAGTCCGCTATTTAAAATGGCCGCAACTGCTCCTGCAATATTTTCAATCGCTAATGTACCTAAAGGAAGTTTTAAAGTGGTTCCTTCTGAAGCAAAGTACCAGTTTTGTCCATCTTCTGCGAGCTTATAAAAATAATCACGATTAACGGTATATAAGTCTGCTTGTGAACTTTGTGCTTTATCTTGAATTGCTTGCGGTAATTGTTGCTCACCAGCGAAGATAACCGGAATATGTGGACGAATAATGCCTGCTTTTTCAAAAGCAATTTTTTCAATGGTATCGCCTAACCAGTCTATGTGATCTAGGCCAATATTAGTAATCACTGCAATGTCGGGATCAATCACATTGACGACATCTAAACGCCCGCCCAAACCGACTTCGAGCACCCATACATCACATTGTTGTTGTTTAAAAATAACAAAAGCAGCCAAAGTGGTTGCTTCAAAAAAAGATAAGCTTAAATCACAATCGCGACGAGCCTGATCGACTTGAACAAAAGCATCAATCAGACTTTGATCATCGACTTCAACTCCACCTAGTTTAACTCGCTCATTAAAGCGATAGATATGCGGTGACTGATATAACCCAACTTTATAACCCTGTGCCTTTAATATCGCAGCCAGTGTGGTTGTGGTTGAGCCTTTACCATTCGTTCCGGCTACTGTAAAAACTTTAGCATTAGGCTGAGTTACACCCAGCTTTTCTGCAACAGGAATTACACGTTCCAGACCAAGATCTATCCCTGTAACGTGAACATGGCTCCAATAATTGAGCCATGTATCTAAAGAGTCTATTGAAAGTGGAGCTTGTTGGTTCAAGGTAAGTTCATCAATTTCGATACAAGTCGAGATACAGTATCACGTAAAGCATGACGATGAACAATCTGATCGATTACACCATGATCAAGCAAATATTCAGCACGTTGGAACGGTTCTTCAAGAGTTTCACGTACAGTCTGCTCAATTACACGTTTACCAGCAAAGCCAATCATTGCTTTAGGTTCAGCAATATGAATATCACCCAACATTGCTAAAGAAGCTGTTACACCACCATACACAGGATGTGTTAACACAACGATATATGGTAAGCCAGCATCTTTTAATTTTTGAATCGCAGCAGAAGTGCGCGCCATTTGCATAAGCGATAACATACCTTCTTGCATACGCGCGCCGCCAGAAGCTGCGAAACAGATTAATGGCTGACGTTTTGCAATTGCAAGCTCGGCAGCCTGTACAAAACGGTCACCTACAACTGTACCCATTGAGCCGCCCATAAAGTCGAACTCAAAAGCACATGCAATCATATCTACGCCATTTAAGTTACCTTGCATGGCAATTAACGCTTCCGTTTCACCAGTTTTGCTTTGCGCTTCACGCATACGATCTGGATACGGTTTAGAGTCAACAAACTTTAATGGATCTTTTGCAGTAAATTCTTGACCCAATTCAGTTACAACATTATCGAAGAACCAGTTCAAGCGGTCACGAGCTTTCATTCGTAAGTGTTCATCACATTGCGGACAAACATATGCATTGAAAGATATTGCTGTACGTGTCACTAGTGCATGACATTCAGGACATTCAATCGTTGGCTCAGTAAATGTTGCTTTGAGAATTTGTTGCTCATCTGCGACTTCAATACCTGGAACCGGACGTTTTGTCCATGGTGTCGAAGGGCTAAGAACTTTCCCTGGTTTCACTTCTTGATTCATACTAACTCATCGAGCGCTGCTCGAAGCTCCTTGACTTTACTCACCGTCTGTTCAACAGCGTCATCCGCTGCCAACGTTGCAAAATTTTTAACGAAAGCACTACCTACAATCACGGCATCAGCAACATTACCCATTGCTTTTGCTGAAGCGGCATCACTAATACCAAAACCAACACCCACTGGAATATCAGTGGCATTTTTGATTTTTTGAATACGTGCAGCAGCTTCTGCCGTATCAAGTGTTGCTGCTCCAGTTACACCTTTCAGTGAAACATAGTAGATAAAACCACCTGCCTGATTAGTCACATGTTGAATGCGTTGATCTGTAGAAGTTGGCGCAAGTAAGAAAATTTGGTCCATATCATGTTGTTTCAACACAGCACCAAACTCTTTTGACTCTTCTGGTGGTAAATCCACAAGTAATAAGCCATCTACACCACATTGTTTCGCATGAGAAACAAACTTCTCGTAACCAATCACTTCAACCGGATTCAGATAACCCATTAAAACAACAGGTGTTTCCTGATCCTGCTCACGGAACTCTTTTACCATGTTGAGTGCATCCAACGTGTTAGTCCCTGCTGCAAGCGCACGTTCAGCTGCAAGCGCAATTACCGGACCATCAGCCATTGGATCTGAAAATGGTAAACCAAGCTCAATGACATCTACTCCTGCCGCAACCATTTTATGCAGTAACGGAACCGTTACTTGTGGCTGTGGATCACCCGCCATAACATAAGATACAAGCGCTTTACGTTGTTGGGACTTAAGCTTTTCAAAACGGGTGGCAAGACGTGACATAGGGTTGTGCTTTCCTTGAATTATTTAAAATTGAGGAGTTGTTTGTAGAAATACAAGAACATCGCATTTTAACGCTATTTTTTGTCCATTGAACAGGTCTAACGTTATGGCGATATTCGATTGTATGATTCATACAACCCATGGTGTACATTTATCAATATTTTGAAACTTTTCTCAATGATCAAAGCTTCCTATTTTCGAGCCATTATTAGATTGTCACTTGGTTAAAAAACAATCACACAAAACTTATTTCTCAATATTTTTATTGGCGAGTTGTAATTCCCTTTTCCGCATGAGTAAAGTTTGTCCTGTCAAATTTTTATGAGCCCGTGCAAGTGCCGACTGATCCGAATATCCCAACTGTTCAGCAATTGCGGTGAGGCTTTCATTTTGGTGAAGTAATATTTCACAGCGTTTCATGCGTTCAGCATCTAAAATTAATTTAAATGAAGTATTTAATGACTGTAATTGACGCTGCAAGCTTCGTACTGAAATATTCAACTCGATGGCAATATCCTCTATTTTCGGAGCTTGTTGCTTATGTTTGAAATATTCATGAACAATCCAATGTATTTGCTGAGCTAAATCTGTATGTATTTTCCGCTGAGCCAATGCCTCTTCTGCTTGTTTCACTAAAAGTTGCATTAAGCTGGGGTCTGCATGTCGAGGACGAACATTCAATCCTTCACTTGCAAAAGTTAATGCATAGTAAGGTTGCTCAAATGATAATTTACATTGAAAGAAACGCTGATAGTGAACTAAGGGACCACGTGAGCGGTGCACAAACTCAACATGCTGCAAGAGAAAATCATGGAAAGGAGCAATTTGTTTAGCAAGCTGAACCATAGCAGCTAAAGTCAGCTCACAAAGTATGATATTACTGGCATCAACCAAAGGCCAATACAAACGAATGTTAGAAGCATCTTGTTCAACTTGCATAGGCACGACTTGCTCACCGTCAATCACGAGACGATGAAATTTCATGACATATTCAAGAACCTCTGCAAAGCTCCCACTCCGAGAAGCCATATATCCCAGTACACCAAAATTGGCAGGTGTAATACAAGTTGCCATTTCTAGAGCTAAATTAGAAACTTGCAGACGAGACTCTGTCAGCTCTAAAAGTTCAAGAAAAAAGTTTAAAGAAGATTGAGCATCAATAGATGAAGCTAAAATATTTTGAACTTGACGGGCCTGAACATCTGTAAGGTTTAATGCCTGCCAATCGATTCCTTTCTCTTTTAGATAAGTATTCCACAGATAAAAGTAGCCATTTGAAATCGTAAAATCCTGCATGGCTCATCCTTTTTTTTAACGCCATCTTGTCGCAAACTGTATAAAAATTGGCAATAACTGTCAAAACAAAGCCGACTATTGGCGACATACTAATGAACATGTTAGATGCGAGAAATAAAAATATGAACGCACATGTTTCTTATCAGGTCGAGCCAGTGGTTCGTAAAGATCTGGATTTTCATTTAAACGAAGCGCCTCGCTTTTGGTTTAATAATGATCCTTTTTTGACTCGTATGTTTGATGCGCTCAGCTTAACCTTTCCAGATGGAGAGCGTTATTTTATTGAATGTGTCCGTATGTTCCGTGACAAAATTGATGACCCGGAACTACAAAAGCGAGTTGCCGATTTTATTAAACAAGAAGCTCAACATGGTATTGCCCATGACAAAATGAATCAGCTCATGAAAGAGCAAGGCATGCCTGTTGACCAGTTCACAGCCACACTTAAAAGGATTTTCCGTTTTGAGCTCACCAAACGCTCACCGCAATACAATATTGCAATGACGGCAGCAGCTGAACATTTAACTGCATTAATGGCAGAAACGTTTTATAGCAATAAAAAAACTTTGGAAAATGCTCACCCATATGTCCGAGCGCTGTTCGCTTGGCATGCCATTGAAGAGATGGAGCACCGTGATGTTGCTTTTGATGTCATGAAACAAGTAGGTGAAGTTCCTGAGTCGACTCGTCGATTTGTATTGGTTCTTACGACGGTACTGATGTTTGGTTTTACACTCTATCGCACCAACATCATGTTGAAATGTGATGGCTTTAGTCCAAGAGAAAGACTCCTGATGAACCTTAAAGGTTTACCTTGGTTCTTTGGCAAAAATGGCACATTAACCGCTATGAAAAACCAATATTTAGATTGGTTTAAAAAAGACTTTCATCCAAGTCAACATCCAGTCATTCGTCAATATCCTGTTTGGATTGAAACACTCGAAAAGACAAATGATCCTATTGCAGCTGGTGAAGCATTCTGGCAAGCAGGTTTATAACCTGCTTGTTACCATTTCGCATAATGTTGTTCTAGTAAACCGTATTGCTCATTGCAATTGATTATATCGGTTGCCTCATGCCCAATCGTGCCGCTAATTTTAGCTTGCCACTGATTGAACTGGCTGCCGATCATTCTTAAGTTTATATTTTCATATCGGCACCAACCAATATGCACTTGGAGATTAAGCTTTTGATCTAAAGAGCTAATTTGCCAAAGCTCATCATTTACTTTTTCAAATAAAACATCAGTTAGTGGAAATAAGACTCCGTTAATCCATAAGCAGTTTTCATTACCAAAACTTTCATTAACACCAGAAGCTAAATTTAAACCAATACGACGCCCTTGCTCATCCCAGAAATTACATGAAAGCCAGAACCAAGCCGTTTCAGGTCGCAAAAAACCGCAGGTATCATCTAAAGAGGCAAATGTCTTTTCATCAAATTGTACGACTTGGTTTTGCTTATTAATAAACATTCCCTCTACAGCCAATGTGGTCTGCTTTTGGGTATAAGTCCAACCATTGATGCCAGTTGGTGTACACAAACTTAATATATCGGTTCCAGCACAAAAAATACGAGCGCTAAGTTGAATCTCACCATATTTAGTGACTCGAATGTACCGCACACCATTGGCATGCTGGATATCAAACTGATAAGGAGATTTAGAAAAATAACTTTGATTAAATAAAGGTTGTTCATCAAGGTAGGTTTTATGACCTAAAGGCTGAATGGCATTCCACTCGATGACCTGCCCTGTTTCATGGTCATAAATATAGAAAAAGCCATGCCCAACCCAGCCAATATCTGCAATTGCCAGACCAATACTATAGTGTTTATGTTGAATGCCGCAGAATTTAAATTTTTTATATTTTAATTGCTTACGCCAGCCTTTAAGGACCTTACCATAAGGGGTTTTATAAATATAATGTTGTACGTGAATGGTTGACGGTACAGATTCAAAACGCCCGTAGCGAGGCTGTCCATTTTCTTGAATTAAATCCATTTACCCACTTCCATATGAATATTAGATTTCAAATGACCTATACCACGGTCAAATACGTATTTTCCCAAATTGTTTCAGCAAAATCGCCTTTTATTAAATGAATATAGCGCCCTGCTACACAATCTATTGCTAAGCAGTCATCAATATCAATGACTCGATCTGTATGTGCTTTTTGCCACTGCCGATCTATAAATTGTTTACCTAATTGTTTGGCAGCTACCGCATTCGGTGCAACCACAAACTCATAACGGTGAAGTTCACCGAATTCACTTGCATTATATCCGCCCAGATTAATTAAATATAATTTTAAATCATCTGGTTGTGGAGCAGCATCTGTAAAATGAATTTGATAATTTTGCCCTTGAGAGCTAACTCCTGAGAGCTTGGCCCAAGCATCAATATGCAATCCTTGAGCCTCACCAAACCAAGCCTGTTTAAGTTGAGGATAAACCTCTTCCAAAGTATCTCCTACAGCCATGACTACATCATGAACTTCTGTAT
This sequence comes from Acinetobacter sp. AOR43_HL, assembly GCF_027854635.1. Taxonomy (NCBI): domain Bacteria; kingdom Pseudomonadati; phylum Pseudomonadota; class Gammaproteobacteria; order Moraxellales; family Moraxellaceae; genus Acinetobacter; species Acinetobacter sp. AOR43_HL. The sequence goes on along the minus strand of NZ_JAKTHX010000036.1, from coordinate 67,857 downwards.
TAGCGCGTGCATGACGCCCGCCTAACATCACCATAAACAAACTTGGCATTATATCCTCTTACATCTCGACCATTTCTACGCCATCAATACGTGCAACTGTCATTAAATCTTTATCACCACGACCTGAAACAGTCGCAATAATAATCTGATCTTTAGACATCGTCGGTGCAAGCTTAGAAACGTATGCCATCGCATGAGAGCTTTCAAGTGCAGGAATAATCCCTTCGATTTTAGTTAAGTCGCGGAAACCTTGTAGAGCTTCTGTATCATTAATCGGCACGTACTCTACACGCTTCATATCTTTCAAGAAGCTATGTTCAGGACCAACACCCGGATAATCAAGACCAGCTGAGATACTGTGTGTCTCAATAATCTGGCCTTGCTCATCACTCATTAAATAAGTACGGTTACCATGTAATACGCCCACATGACCCGCATTTAACGGCGCAGAGTGTTTACCAGTTTCAATACCAAAACCAGCTGCTTCAACACCATACATTTTCACATTGGCATCGTTTAAAAACGGATAGAACAAGCCCATTGCATTTGAACCGCCACCTACACAGGCAACTAATGCATCTGGTAAACGACCTGCTTGTTCCAAAATCTGTTTACGCGCTTCACGACCAATAATTGACTGGAAGTCACGAACCAATTGAGGATATGGATGCGGGCCTGCAACTGTACCAATCACATAGTACGTCGTATCAACATTGGTTACCCAGTCACGCATCGCTTCGTTCATGGCGTCTTTCAGCGTTTTAGAGCCGCTTTGTACAGGAACAACTGTAGCACCCAACAAACGCATACGATAAACGTTCATCGCTTGACGCTTAACGTCTTCAGCGCCCATATAAACAACACATTCGAGACCTAAACGTGCTGCAATTGTTGCTGTCGCTACACCATGCTGCCCTGCACCAGTTTCGGCAATAATACGTTTTTTACCCGAAAGCTTTGCCAATAACGCCTGACCAATCGTGTTATTTACCTTGTGTGAACCTGTATGGTTTAAGTCTTCACGTTTAAGATAAATTTGCGCACCACCTAACTCTTTTGACCATCGCTCAGCATAATAAAGTGGACTAGGACGACCTACATAGTAGGCGAGGTCACGGTCGAATTCTGCCAAAAACTGTTCATCATTTTTCATGCGGGAATAGAGATTTTCTAAATCTTCTAATGCCGCCATTAGAGTTTCTGACACAAAACGTCCGCCATGGATACCGAAATGCCCTGCAGCATCTGGGTACTGTGTATAGTCAATCACATTGTTTTGCTGATCCACGTTGGACTCCTTGCATAAATCGTTCAATGAGTTGTTGGTCTTTTATACCTTTTGCGGACTCTACGCCTCCGCTCACATCTACTGCAAAAGCACCGGTAGTATGAATAGCGTCAATGACATTGTCAGGGGTTAAACCGCCTGCCAAGATTAATGGAATATCAAGTTTTGGGAATTTAGACCAGTCAAACTGATGTCCTGTGCCCCCTTTGAGCTCAGGATGCCATGCATCGAGTAATACAGCACTGGCACCAGCTGCCTGATATTTTTGAATTTCAGCAACTACATCCAGATCAGGTTTAACCTGAATCGCTTTATACCAGCGACGTTTACAATGGCGAGCAATATCTTGGCATTGTTCTGGAGTTTCATCGCCATGTAGTTGTAATACATCTAGGGGAACACAATCAAGTACATCCTGAATTTCAGTAGCACTCGCATTTACAAACAAACCTACCATTTGTACATAAGGTGGAATTACTTTTGCTAATTCTTGGGCCTGTTCAACCGTTACATGTCTTGGACTTGGCGGAAAAAAAACAAAACCAATCGCATCAGCTCCAGCAGCAACAACTGCCTGAACATCTTGAATGCGAGTAATTCCACAGATTTTTGCTCGTGTACGTTTTTGGTTTGATGGGCTCATGATCTGCCTAAACTACAACCATTTCTTAAAATAAGCGCCATTGTAATGCAATTTTTGTCCCTTGCGTAAAAGTTCTCGGGGAATTGCTCCAAATGACATTGTATGAAGTAAATCGCCACTTTATACTGCGTAAAATTGGAAGCAAGTGTAAGCAATTCATGCTTTAGGGAAGCTGGTGAAAGTCCGGCACTGCCCCCGCAACGGTAACAATGTAAAGCATATTTTTTAAGTCGTTCTCGACTTACGCCACTGCAGTAATGTGGGAAGGTGAATATGTCCATAAATTAAATATGGCGCTGAAGTCCGGAGACCTACTTGTTTCATCTATCTACCCGATCATTCACGTGGGGTGAATGTATGGAGCATGTTATGTCTAAGTCTTTTCAACCTACTCATCTGGTAGGGGCTATCGCTATTGCGATGGGGTGTTCACCTGTTATTTTTGCTGAAGATACAACGAATGTAACTCAGCTTGATCCAATTGTAGTGACTGCTTCAAAAAGTGCTGAAAAAGCAAGTGAAGTTCCGGCTCGAATTTCAGTAATTGATGAAGAAACAATTGAACAGAATCCATTACTAAACGTTTCAGATATTATCCAACGCGATCCTTCTGTTTATATAAAACAAAGCGGTGGTCTAGGTCAGATTTCTGAAATTTCACTTCGCGGCACTAAATCAGTTCATACATTAGTTCTTAAAGATGGCGCTCGTTTAAATAGTCAAAATGAGCTTGGTCCATTATATCCGGCATTTTTAGATACAACAGATGTTCAACAAATCGAAATTTTAAAAGGGCCGGCATCTGTTCAATATGGTAGTGATGCGATTGGTGGTGTCGTCCAGTTAATTTCTAAAAAACCAGAGAAAACAGGAGCTGAGCTAACTGGTATTTATGGCGAAAATAATACTTATAAGGCTATTGTTAATGCCAATCTCGTGACTGACCAAGGGTTCTATGCACAAGTAGGTGGGCAACGCTTAGAAAGTGATGGAACACGTATTTTTGAAAGCCAGCCAGAAAATGAAAAAGCCGGTTATGATCAAAAAGGCTATCACGCTAAAATAGGTTTCTTCCAAGAAAACTTAATAGATGCTTCTGCTTCAATTAGTGAAAATAAAGGCACTAATGTTTTTAGTAATGACTACATAACCAATACAGCACAACGCCAATTCGAAAATCGAGTTATTAACACTAAAGTTGCTTATAATATTTTGCCTGATCTCATCATTAATGCACACTATGCAAATGTTCAGGATAAACAAAATGTTCCTGCTTATGGCTCATATTACAATACTGAAAATAATGAGAGTGATTTAAACCTGAAATGGAAATTCACTCCAAACCAAAATATTTTAGTTGGTGCTACCTATAACGATGCAAATTATAAAAGTAATACCATTCTTAACTCAGATAAAAGTGTAAATAGCACAGGGTATTATTTACAGCATCAACTCAAAAATGATCTTTTTGACACCCAAGTCGGTGTTCGTTTAGAAGACAACCAACGCTTTGGTACTCATACTGTTGGACAAGGTGCTATACGCTATCATTTCTTACCTAATGCTAGTGTATATGCAAATATCGGCAGTGCTTTCAGAGCTCCGACCTTAAATGAACTATATTCTCAATGGGGAGGCAATGAGAACTTAGCCCCAGAAGAAAGTACTTCTTATGAAATGGGTATGAACTACGATCTTACATCAAATGTGAGTACTAATTTTTCTGTTTATCATACAAAAATTAAAGATCTTATCGCCTACAATGCTGGTACTAATACAAATATAGCTAAAGCAAACTTTACAGGTGGTGAAGCTGGAATTAAGTGGCGTCAGGATGATCTATTCTTGTCCACTGAATATGCTTACGTAAAAACAGAAAATGAAAAAGATAATACAGAAATTGCCTACCGTCCTCGCCAGACTCTCACTATAAGCACAGGTTTAGAAAATGCAGTATATGGAATTAGTGCTTCATTAATTGCTAGAGCGAAATCTTATGCAGACTCAGCCAATTCTATGCGAGTGCCTGGTTACGCGACTGTGGACTTAAATGCTTACTGGAATATTATTCCTAACGTGAAAGTATTTACCAATATTCAAAACGTAGGTGATGTTCAGTATCGTGAAGTATTAAATACTTATCCTTCAAATGACTGGTATGTTAATACAGGCCGTCAAGCTTCTGTTGGGGTAACTTTCCGTTATTAATTTCTCACGCCAACTATAAAAATATTTTCTTAACTCCAGTTTCGGGGTAATGTTCTGACCGACATTATCCCTTTTTTATGTTCAGGATATCCATCATGGGACACCGTTTAAGCAAAATCTATACACGCACAGGCGACTCAGGTACAACAGGTTTAGGCGATGGTTCTCGTGTTGCCAAGGATGATTTACGAATTACGGCACTTGGTGATGTTGATGAACTCAACGCCATTATTGGGGTACTTCGTGCTCAAATCACAGATAGCCAAGTAACTGATAAGGCTGATTGGGATAAAAGCTTAAGTCTGATTCAACATTGGCTTTTTGATTTAGGTGGAGAGGTTTGTATTCCAAATTACAATCTACTCCAGCCAGTTTGTATTGAATTTCTTGAAAAAGAAATTGACCGTATGAATGAAGACTTACCGATGCTTAAGGAGTTTATTCTACCGTCTGGTTCTTTATCTTGTAGTTATGCTCATCAAGCCCGTGCCGTTTGCCGCCGTGCAGAGCGATCACTCATGTCGGTGCAAACTCGTGATCAAAATATTCAAGCTACAGCACTCCAACTTTTAAACCGTCTATCTGACTGGTTATTTGTTGCATCGCGTGCTTTACAGCGTGCTGAAGGTGGCCAGGAAGTGCTTTGGCAAAAAAATATTAATGAGATTATTTAAAAATAGATTAGATTAAACATGGTCTCTGCTCTTTTTAAAGAGACCATAGTCAAAATATTTCATAGAAGAAAATCATGCGCATTATTGGTCATCGTGGTGCACGCCGAGAAGCTCCTGAAAATACACTTGGTGGGTTTCAGCACATAAAAAATTTAGGTATTCATGGTGTCGAATTCGATATTCGCCAGCTTCAAGACCAAGAGTTAGTTGTTATTCATGATGACAATTTTTTGCGTACAGCTGGAGTCGATCAAATTGTAGAGCAATCGACTTTGGCTCAAGCGTTGTCATTCGATCATCGGCAAGGCTGGCCCAATTGGCCAACTTCTGAACCAACACCGACCCTTACAGGTGTTTTAAACTTACTTGATAATTTCGATCATATTGAAGTTGAAGTTAAAGCTGTAAGAGATATGGCATTGGCCGAAAAGCTCGTTCAAAAACTCGAGACGGAATTACAGGGCTTTGAAAAAGTCGTAACCATCACAAGTTTTGATCTTCAAATTTTAACTGCCTTAAGCGATATAAACTCTCAATTTAAACGCGGATTGTTAGTTGAGCTTCCAGTTGGGGCAACGGCAATTGAACTCGCACATCAATATGGGTGCTGTCATATTGGTTGGCACGACCAACTGGCAACAGATGAAATGATTCAATTATCACATCAAGCTGGTTTGAACATTAGTGTCTGGACAGTCAATGATGTAGAAAGAGCAAATAGGCTGTGTGATTTAGAGATTCAGGGCTTAATTACAGATATTCCAACCACGATGCTACAAGCCTTATAAATATAAAAAAGGTGGTAAAAACCACCTTTTATTTCTTTTGTGCCTGAATGAGGCGCTGACCACTCTGGTCAAGTAAATATAGCGTATTACCTACGAGTTGGAAGCGTTGAATACGTTGCAAAGCATCTACTAGCTCTGCTTCTTGAGCCAAAGCACCATCACAGCTTGAATGGCCTGCATTTACTTGCATATCAAGTTTTTGCTGGCTGAAATTAAATGTATAACGGCCAAAAATAGCATTACAACCAGTATGTCCCGATACTGTTTTGACTGCTGAGTTCAGTGAAAGAGTTGGCCATTGGTTAAAGAATTTTGCCTTATGACCACTGATCTGAGTGATCTGCCAATCAATATCTTGAATGCCATCTGGACTCACTCTCTTTTTTACAACAGGTGCTTGAGTCTGATGAACTGTTCTTTTTGTTTGAACTTTTTTCGTAGTTTGTTCGGGTGTACTTTGACATGCGGCTAATACAAGACTGATTGTGACCAAGACACACTTCAATGATAATTTTCTTGAAATATCAATGCTGTTCTTTTTTTTCAATCGTTGTACGTTCATTAAACAACTTCTCCTGCTTGAAAAACTCTTTGACATAGTTTAATTCTGTTACGGTTCTTTCAATACATCTGTACAATAATGCTAGTGATTCTCACTAAGCACGTGCTAATATGAAGGATAGAATAGCAATATATCTTGATGATTGGTTTTGCTATGTCGTTTTGTCTTTGTACCTTGTTTCACAAGGATTCTAGGAGCGCTGCCGGATATGACTTCCGCCCCACTCAAAGCCCCAATTAACTGGACCGCTAGCATTACCTTAATTGGTTTACCAATTCTTGCCGCAATCATAATCCCGATTTATGCGTATTATTATGATTTTAGTGTAAGCGCATGGGTAAGCTTATTTTTTCTTTTAGCTCTAAGTAGTATGGGGATTACTGCTGGTTACCATCGCCTTTGGGCTCACCGAGCTTATGAAGCGTCGTTACCGCTTAAAATTCTTTTAATGATCGGTGGAACATTTGCCGTGCAAAATAGTATTTTGTTCTGGGCATCTGGTCACCGTACTCACCATCGACATGTTGATGATGTTGATGAAGATCCGTATTCGATTGAGCGTGGTTTTTGGTATGCCCATATGGGTTGGATGATCCGCGATCATTCACCATCTGAGCCAGACTTTAAAAATGCACCAGACCTACTCAATGATAAATTGGTCATGTTCCAGCATAAATATTACGCGCTACTTGTAGTTGCAGTTCATGTTGGTATTTTAGGTTTAATCGGTTGGGCAACAGGTGATCTATGGGGTGTAGTCCTCCTAGGTGGTTTGTTACGTTTAATCATCAGCCATCAAGTTACATTCTTTATTAACTCGCTTTGCCATATGTTTGGTAAACGTCCTTATACAGATGAAAACTCAGCACGTGATAATTTCTGGTTAGCCATTGCCACTTGGGGCGAGGGTTACCACAACTATCACCATATCTTCCAATACGACTATCGTAATGGTGTGAAATGGTGGCAATATGACCCAACAAAATGGTTGATCTGGTCATGTTCTAAAATTGGTTTAGCTAAAAATTTACGTCGTATTCCAAGCTTTAATATTAAAAAAGCAGAACTGGCGATGAAATTTAAATACGCTGAACAAGACCTAGCTATTTATGGTCATGATGTAAATGCAGACATTACTCAAATGAAGCAACGTATTGCACAAGAGTACGAAGCATTTACACATACATTAAATGATTGGGCAAAACTTAAAGAACAAGAGTTACAAGCTAAAAAAGCAGCAATGGCTGAAAAGATTCATAGAATGGATCATAAGCTTAAAGTTGATTTCCAATTGCTTGAACACCGTTTAAGTCATCACCGCGAATGCTTAGAAACACTTATGCGTAGTGTTAAAAAGAATACCAATGTGGTGTCAGACTAAAATAAATTCTGATCTAAAATAGCTCTTTCGGGAGCTATTTTTATGCCTGCTTTTTAACTGTGTTATAGTGAAATCTGCTCTCTCTATTTTGCTAAGCCTATGCAGTTTAATCCGCTCTACCCTTCACTTCCGTCTAAATTATTTCATGTTCAGCAACCATCACCTTTACGTGGTGCAAAAGCAGGACATTTTAACAGTGCTTTGGCTGATGAACTGCAATGTTCAGAAGACGATAAAAATGCATGGGTTGAGATCTGTAGTGGACAGCGTACATTCCCTGAATTTCCGTCTCTTGCGATGGTCTATGCAGGTCACCAATTCGGACAATGGGCAGGACAACTCGGCGATGGACGTGGCTTACTCATTGCGCAAATACTAAATACAAAGGGCCAAACCATCGACCTTCATCTCAAAGGTGCAGGTCCTACGCCTTATTCAAGAATGGGAGATGGGCGAGCAGTATTACGTTCTGTGGTCCGTGAATATTTAGCAGGACATGCTTTAAATGCTTTAGGCGTCGTATCTAGTCATGCAGTCGGTTTCACAACCTCGACTCAAGGCGTACAGCGTGAAAAATTAGAGTTAGGTGCAATGCTACTTAGAACATCTGAATGTCATATTCGTTTAGGACACTTCGAATGGATTAATCAATATGCACCTGAATTGCTGTCAGAATTCACTCAAAAATGTATTGAATGGCATTATCCAGAATGCTTAGAAACTGAAAATCCAATTTTATCCTTTGCCAAAAAGGTAGTTGAACGTACTGCAATTATGATTGCGAAATGGCAATTGGTTGGATTTGCTCATGGAGTGATGAATACCGATAACTTAAATATTACAGGTTCAACACTCGATTTTGGTCCATATGGCTTTATGGAGCGTTTTCGCCCGAACTGGATCAACAACCATTCCGATTATCAAGGTCGTTATACTTACCAAAATCAACCAAGTATAGGCCATTGGAACTTATGGACGTGGCTAAACAACTTAATTTCTCTCGCTGAACCTGAACAAAAAGATAAGTTTAAAGAAGAGTTAGCACGTTGCTTAGAACAATTTGAACCAATCTTTTTAGAACACTATGGACAAGGTTTATGTCAAAAAATGGGACTTCCCCATTTCCACAAAGACAGCCTTGATTGTAGTTTTGCGTTTTTAAGAATCTTACAAACTGAACAACTCGATTACACTCAAAGTTTTATTCGTCTTCAAAATAAAGAATATAAAACTCTACGAGATGATTGCCTTGATATTCGACAGTTTGATGAGTTTCTTAGCCAATATCAAAGTATTCGTGAACATCAAGATACTGATGAACTTGATGCAAATATGCAAAAAGCAAATCCGATTTATATTTTACGGAATCACATGGCTCAGCGTGCTATTGAAGCAGCGGAAAGAGATGATTTTAGCGAAGTAGATCGTTTATTTAAGCTACTTAATCAGCCATACACAAGACAACCAGAACTCGAACAACCACAAGATTTAAGTCCGTTACCAAGTGATGTTCCAGATGTAGCAGTGAGCTGTTCATCTTAATATTAAAAAACTAAACTCTCTTAAGCCACTTAGCTTAAGAGAGTTTCTTACACATCAAAGAATAATATATGAAAATTAAACCCCTCATTATTTGTACATTTCTTATAGTTCCACTGGGAATCGCTTTTTATAATTATGAAAAATATTTACCGACTTTTACGTCAAGCCATCAAGCCCTCTCAAATGAAGAGATCCAAGAAATAATCAAGACCAAGCCTGTTACCTCAATTGAAGTGTTTAAAAACCAACGCCTACTTCTGCTCAAGAGTAATCAGGACGTGATTCGGCAATATCCGATTCGTCTCGGTTTTAATCCCAAAGGACATAAACACTTTGAAAATGATGGTAGAACACCTGAAGGGATTTATTCTATAGATTGGCGAAACTCACAAAGTGCTTACTATAAATCTTTGCATATTTCCTATCCCGATGCGAAAGATATTGCTTATGCCAAGCAACATAATCAACCAACAGGAGGAGATATCATGATTCATGGATCTGTTCCGAAATCATTACTCTCGCTGCCTTTTAGCTCGACTTATATGCCCCATAAGGATTGGACGTTAGGATGTATCGCGGTTAGAAATGTAGATATAGATGAAATTTGGCAATTAGTACCCAATCAAACCAAGATTATAATTTATCCATAAAATCTTTAAAACTATCCACATTTTCTGTGGATAACATTGTGGTTATCCACAGAATAACTTTTATGAAGACTTACTCTTCAGGATATTCGAAGCGATAACCTACACCATAAACTGCTTGAATCCACTCATGGCGGTTACCAGTTTCTGCTGCTTCACTAATTTTTCGGCGCAAGTTTTTGATATGGCTGTCAATCACACGATCGGCAACATCAAAGCTATCTGGATTAATATGATCCAATAATTGTGCACGTGAATAAACTTGCCCCACATGCTCTAAAAATAGCTCAAGTAAGCGAAATTCGGTTGGCGTTAAACTCAATGATTTTTGTTGATACCAAATTCTTTGTTGTGCTTTATCAATTCGGAAAGAATCATTTTGCTCAGGCTCTGCCTTACGCTCTAAACGGCGTAAAACAGCTTGTACACGGGCAACCAACTCTTTTGGACTAAATGGTTTACATACGTAATCATCAGCGCCCATGTTAAGACCTAATACTCGGTCAATTTCTTCGGTACGGGCAGTGACCATAATAATCGGTAAATCTGACTGTTCACGAACTTTACGGCAAATCGTTAAACCATCCATTCGTGGAACCATTAGATCCAGAATCATCAAATTTGGTTTACGTTGCTGGAAACTCGCATAGGCATCTTGACCATCATGAAACATACTTACTTCAAAACCGGCAGCTTCAAGATAATCACGCACCAAATGCGCCAATTCGATTTCATCTTCAACCAACATCACATGTTTCATGAGATATTTTTCCTTTTATATTTAACTCTGCTTTTTAAAAGTAAGTACACAACGTAAACCACCTAATGGTGAATGTTCAAAACTGAGTGTACCACCAAGCGCCTGCGCAATCTTACAAGACAGAGCTAAGCCCAGCCCTGTTCCACCTGTACTACGCGTACGCGAATCATCTACGCGATAGAAACGTTCACCTAAACGGTTTAACTGCTCATCACTTAAACCATAAGGACTATCATCGACATACAAAGTCCACTCTTGAGGATTCTGACTTGTATGAATATGAATTTTGCCACCTGTTTCTGTGTAACGAATACTATTACTAATTAAATTAACAATAATCTGTTTAAACCGGTCACGGTCTAATAATAGCGGAGAACTTGTTCCTTCAACCTGAATTTCGAGACCAGCCTGCTCAAGTTTTGGTTTAAAGTTTTCAACTTCTTGTAGTACCACTTCCCATGGATTAACAGAACTCAAATAACACTTAAGCTGCTGGGCATCTGCCTGTGCCAAGTCTGCAAGGTCTTGGGTCAATTTTTTCAGACTTGAAACCTGACGCATCATTGCATCTAAATGTTCAGGTGTGGCTTTTCGAATCCCGTCTTGCATGGCTTCAATTTGTGCTTGCAATACAGCCAAAGGCGTTTTTAATTCATGGGAAGTATCTGCCACCCATTGACGTCGTGACTCTTCATGCTGATGTAAAATCTCTGCCAAATGGTTCAACTGGGTTGATAAATCACCTAGCTCATCATTTCGCTTAATGACCACTTGGTGTTGATAATTTCCTTTGGTTAATTCATTGGTTGCATTTAATAAACGCTGAATTGGCTTTTTAAAATAAGTCGCCATTAACAGTGCTGCAACTAAACTTGATAGTAAGGTTAAAGCATAGATTAAGAGTAAATAACGCTTTTGATTACTAAAGAAATTAATACTCAAAGCGTCTTCTTTATCTAAAACAGGCTTTAAACCTAAATATCCCACGACTTTATTATTTAAAATAATTGGGCGAAATGACATCTGATCTGATGAAGGCGGTTCACCTACCACAAACTGGTGCTGTGCATCATATAGAGATAAACGCGAACTCAATCCTAAACGGTCTGGTAAAGCAATAAAACGTTTCTTGCCATTTTGGGTTTCAATATCTTTTAAGCTTCCCTTCTTTGATTTATTTTTATCATCACTTGGGCGAAACTGATTTGCGCTTAAAGGGAATCTTAGCCCTTCAAAGGGTTGATACTGGGAAGGTAAATTTTGCTCGAGTGCTCTTAATTCCTCATCACTAAAAATAGTATTTTTATTGGTCGGTGCAACTTGCGGTGAAATATTAATAAGGGCATGTTCATCGAAAGAATGCTGTTGTATTGCAATGTCATATTGACGACGGAGCCACCACTGCGAGAGACGATCGTAGTCATCGGGAGCCGCAGTTCCTTCGATTTGTAAAATCTGTGCCTGAATCGCATTCCCCCAATCATGGTACACCGTGTAGACATCGCCCAGATTGGTAATGAGGCGGTCTAGTTTCTGCATTTCAACGTCAGCCACATATTTGGCAAAGTTCTTTTGCATTGTCCAGTGCAAAACGCTCAAGCTTGCAGTCGCAATAAGTAATGTGGTGAGCAAGACTGTCAAAAATAACCGTAATGCAATGGGAACACGTAGAACGTTCAAAAGCACTCTCTCATTTTTACCCTATATTTTGCATTGTAACCAACAACGAAAAGAAAAACTCTCCATTGTTTCTACATCTTTATTATCTAATCTTTAAGCCATCAGAAAACACAACATTAAAGGGCTTTAAATATGAAAATGACGGCAAAAATTGCATTATTCAGTGCGGCAATTGTAACAATGGGAAGTTTGGCTGCGTGTCAATCGACAACTCAACCACCTAAACCAGAGCATGGAATGATGCAAGATGGCCCACGTGAGGGGCACCACCGTATGAAGCACCGTGAATTTACTCCAGAACAAAAAGCTGCATGGGAACAGCACCGCGCAGAACGTAAAGCTCGCTTTGAACAAATTCAAAAAGCATGTGATGGTAAGGCCAATGGACAACCCGTAAGTGTTCAAGTTGGGGATAAGACACTTGAAGGTACTTGTAACCTTCGTTTTGAACCAAAACGCCCTCAACCACCTGTTAATGCCCCTGTTCCTGCACCAGTTCAAGCAAAATAATTCTAAAAATCATAAAACAAAAGGCGCCTATAGGCGCCTTTTGTTTATACATAAGTGTTTACGATTTTGACTATTTGTATCATATAAACATAACCAAAAGTATTTACACTCAAAGCACTTACATAGTTTCAGCTTTTTTTTCTTGACTTTGCAGTCACAAAGTAAAGGTCCTGAGGTGCTTGTACAGTTATGCAAGTTGTTGCACGATGTAATAGTCCAAGGTGCCTCATGGCACATTATCATAGATTAAGATTATAACTCTGGTTTCACCAGTATTGAGGAACCCGATATGCCACAATACAAAGCGCCCTTACGTGATATGCAATTCGTTTTGCATGAATTATTAAATGCTGAAGAACACTATGCAAAATTACCTGATTTCCAAGGTAACGTAAGCCGTGAATTGGTTGATCAATATTTAGAAGCTGCGGCGGACTTCTGTGAAAATGAGCTTTCTCCTTTAAACCAAGTTGGCGACCGCGAAGGTTGTACTTGGAATGATGGCGTAGTTACCACTCCAACAGGTTTTAAAGAAGCTTATCAAAAATATATTGAACTTGGCTTTCCGTCTTTATCAGCAGAAGAACAATACGGTGGTCAGGCATTACCTAACTCTTTAGGTATCGCAATTTCTGAAATGGTAGGTAGCTCTAACTGGGCATGGGGCATGTACCCAGGCTTGTCTCACGGAGCTGTACGTACATTAGAGCATCACGGTTCTGATGAACAAAAAAATACTTATTTACCAAACCTTGTTTCAGGTGTTTGGACAGGTACGATGTGCTTAACTGAGTCTCATGCAGGTTCAGACTTGGGTATTATCCGTACTAAAGCAGAACCAAATGCTGATGGTAGCTATGCAATCTCTGGCGAGAAAATCTTTATCTCTGCTGGTGAACATGACATGGCTGAGAACATCATCCATATCGTTCTTGCTCGCCTACCTGGTGCACCAAAAGGTACTAAAGGTATCTCATTATTCATCGTTCCTAAATTCAATGTAAATGCAGATGGATCTATTGGCGAACGTAATGCGGTACGTTGTGGTTCTATCGAACACAAAATGGGTATTCATGGTAACGCAACTTGTGTCATTAACTTTGACCAAGCTAAAGGTTACTTGATTGGACCTGAAAACCGTGGTTTGAACTGTATGTTCACCTTCATGAACACAGCACGTATTGGTACTGCTGTTCAAGGTTTAGCAGCGTCTGAATCATCTTTCCAAGGTGCGTTAACTTACGCGAAAGAACGTTTAGCAATGCGTTCACTTTCTGGTCCTAAAGCTCCAGAAAAAGAAGCAGATCCAATTATCGTTCACCCTGCTGTTCGTAACATGCTTTTAACTCAAAAAGCTTTTGCTGAAGGCGGTCGTGCTCTTGTTTACTTACTTGCTCAATACGCAGATATCGTTGAAAAAGGCGAAACTGAAGAAGAGCGTAAGTTTGCTGACAACATCTTGTCTTTATTGACTCCAATTGCAAAAGCATTCTTAACTGAAACAGGTTCTGAATCTGCTAAGCACGGTGTACAAGTCTTCGGTGGTCATGGCTTTATTTCTGAGCATGGCATGGAGCAAATCGTACGTGATACACGTATTGCTTGCTTATACGAAGGTACAACTGAAATTCAAGCACTTGATTTGTTAGGTCGTAAAGTATTGCAAACTCAAGGTGCAATGCTACGTGACTTCACTAAGATCATCCATAAATTCGTAGAAGCAAACAAAGACAACGCTGCTATGAAAGAATTTGTTGAACCGCTTGCGGCGCTTAACAAAGAATGGGGCGATCTTACTATGCAAATCGGTATGCGTGCGATGCAAAACCCAGATGAAGTCGGTGCTGCTGCTGTAGATTACCTCTACTTCGCAGGTTATATCACTTTAGCTTACCTATGGGCTCGTATGGCGCTTGTAGCACAAGAGAAATTAGCAGAAGGTACAACCGATGTTGACTTCTACAATGCGAAAGTAACTACTGCTCGTTTCTACTTCAAGAAAATCTTGCCACGTGTACGTTCTCACGTAGATGTGATCGCTGGTGGTCTAGATCCATTAATGTCATTAGACGCTGAACATTTCGCTTTCTAACCATAGTTAGTTGCGATATGCAATGTTAAAAAACAAAAAAGGACTGCTCAGTTTTGACGGTCCTTTTTTTATAAAATCAATGATAAATTTACACTTTAAATTCCATATCCATTTCGTTTTACAGGATATCTAGCACAGGCCAATGTGCACAAAAAAGGTGAACGATTATGCCAATTTACAATGCTCCTTTAGCTGATATGAAATTCATCTTAAATGATGTATTTAAAGCAGAACAATTTTGGCAGTCTAATGAGAAACTCGCTCATGTAGATGCTGCAACAGCTGAAGCAATTTTAGAAGAAATGGCTAAATTTGCTCAGAACGTGACTCATCCATTAAACCGTACTGGTGATGAAGAAGGTGCTCGCTATGAAAACGGCGAAGTATTCACACCAGCTGGTTTTAAAGATGCATTTCGTCAATATGCAGAAGGTGGTTGGATTGGCCTAGGTGCCGATGAAGAATGGGGCGGTCAAGGCATGCCAAAAATGCTCACCGTTCTTTCTGATGAAATGTTATTTGCGACTAACCCATCTTTCATGCTTTATCCTCTTCTTTCAGTGGGTGCAGGTATGGCTTTAAGCAGCTACGCATCTCAAGAACAAAAAGAAACTTATTTACCTAAGATTTATTCAGGTGAATGGTCAGGTACCATGTGCTTAACTGAGCCACATGCAGGTACTGACTTAGGGATTATCAAAACCAAAGCAGAACGTAATGAAGACGGTACATATAACATTACCGGTACTAAAATCTTCATCACTGGTGGTGACAACGATTTAGCAGAAAACATCATTCACTTGGTACTTGCTAAAACTCCAGATGCCCCTGCTGGTTCACGTGGTATCTCGTTATTTATCGTACCAAAATACCTTGTAAATGAAGATGGTTCTTTAGGCGACCGTAACCATGTTGGCCCAGGTTCTATTGAACATAAAATGGGTATCAAAGCATCTGCAACTTGTGTAATGAACTTTGATGGAGCTAAAGGTTACCTCGTTGGTAAAGAAAACGAAGGCCTTGCTGCAATGTTCGTTATGATGAACTACGAACGTTTATCAATGGGTATTCAAGGTTTAGGCGCTTCTGAATTTGCTTATCAAAATGCTGCTCAATACGCGACTGACCGTTTACAAGGCCGCAGTGCAGCTGGTGTTCAATCGCCAAATAAACCTGCTGACAGCATTTTAGTGCATGGTGATGTACGTCGTATGTTGTTAAATGTGCGTGCAAATAATGAAGCATCTCGTGCATTTGCAGTCTATGTAGGTCAACAACTCGATATCACTAAATTCTCAACTGATGCAGCGGCAGTGAAAAAAGCCAATGACCGTGTTGCGCTTTTAACTCCAATTGCAAAAGCTTACCTCACAGATACCGCATTCCAAGCAACTTTAGATGCTCAAATGGTATTCGGTGGTCACGGTTACATCCGTGAATGGGGTATGGAACAATGTATTCGTGATCTTCGTATTGCTCAAATCTACGAAGGAACCAACGGCGTTCAGTCTCAAGATTTAATTGGTCGTAAAACCATTAAGTGTGGCGGCGCTTTCATTGCTGAATACATCACTGAAATTCGTGACTTTGCAAATGATTTAGACACTGATTTGAACTTCATTAAAGATGCAACTTTAGATGCTGCAACTGAAATCGAAGCAATCACTCAGTTTATTATTGAGCAAGCTGCTGAAAATGTAGAGTTCCCGAACTCAGCTGCGGTTGATTATTTACATGCGGTTGGTTTACTCAGCTTCTCATATATGTTTGCAAAAATTGCTGCCGCTGCTAAAGATAAGTCTGGTGATTTCTATCAGAACAAACTTGCTTTGGCTCAGTACTTTGTTGAACGTATCTTGCCAGATATTGATGCGCGTATTGCTAAAATCAAAGCTGGTTCTGACTTAATTATGAGCTTTAGTGAAGATTACTTTACAAATCAAGCTTAATTAAGTTCTTCATAAAAACGCCTGAATAATCAGGCGTTTTTTATTTTGTATTTACTATTTCCATTGGCACAAAATTTGTTTAATTTCTAAACATTACGAAGTGAACAAAAGATCTTATTATGCCTGATCCTAAAAAATACGAACGAATACTCGACCGTTTCGGACATTACGCCGTAGAAGCCTTCCATTATTTAGCCTTATTTATTATCGGGTGTATGGTGGCATGGTCGGCAGCCAATACGGTTTTTGAAATTCTGACCGTCAAAAAGTATGCTTCAATTGATGATATTTTATTATTATTTATTTACTTAGAGCTTGGAGCAATGGTTGGAATTTACTTTAAAACCAACCATATGCCTGTACGTTTTCTTATTTATGTCGCGATTACGGCCTTAACCCGTCTACTCATTTCAGACATTCAACATGATCATAAAGCCGATATCGATCAAGTCATTATTACGGGCTCAATTTTGATTTTAGCTTTATCTATTTTAGTCGTTCGATTTGCTTCATGGCACTACCCATCAGTGATGAAAGAGAAACACGCAAAAACCTCAAATAATTTGAAAACCCCTCAACCGCAAGATGACGAGTTAGCATAGAAAAAGGCCTCAATATTGAGGCCTTTTTATTTTTACGTTTAACGAACTCGGTAAATGTTGTGTCTTGAGTCTACTAATAAGTATTGATTAGGGGTTTTAACCCAGTGGTATCCACGTGGTGGCGCATATAAACGGTGCGCTCTCCAGTCCGAAACATAATAACGGCGATGGCGATATTGAGCAGGAATACGTTCACCACGTTTAAAAGCAACATAGTTACCATAATGCTTACCACGATCAGCATTTGACCAAACTGGCGCTCGGTGATCATTACGATAATCATGACGGCGGTCATCACGATGCTCATATCGATCATAGTTTTTACCATGGTCATTGTTCCAACGGTGTCCAGAATCGGCCATCGCGGTAGCTGATATACCTAACATTAATGTCGAAAGTACAAGAACGATTGGCTTTTTCATGGCCTATTTCCTTTTAATCTTAATATGAAGCTAGATTAGAAGAGACTCAAGGAGAAACCATGAATAAAACAGCTTTGATTGCTAAACTTTGTAATGACTATAAAGAAAATATGAAGAATCTGTATCTGTGCTACCATTAGCATTTTTCAAACTAGGTCAATTGCTGTGTCTGAAATCAGTTTTGAGCGTCTTCATCAATTTTTTTGCAAAGTTCCAAGTGTACAAGAAGCCCGTATTATGGCTCATGGAGCAGATGGCGAACATGCTTGGTGGTTTAAGTTCAGTATTGACGTAGAGCATGTGCTTGCATGGCAAACAGTTCAAGAACTAGGTCATGTTTTAAATTATCTATCGACGAATGAACGCCTACCCACATTATTCTTCCCTGTTTCACCGCCACCTTACATGAATGGTGAAGCCAAAGATTTTTTATCATGGATTATTCAATGTAACCATCCTGAATTCTCTCCGGATGTGGTTTGTGATTGGCTTGAAGCACGTTTGCCGAATCCTGTTGACGATGAGTCGCAGTGGAAAATTAAAACGGATTTGAGTGAAATCGAAAAACTTGATGATAAAGCGTTGGATCAATTGATTCCGCCTGCACCTTAAATTATTTCAATGATGGGTAGGCTAAGTGATATAGAAATTAATATTTTCCAATATTCGCTTGTGCTAAATGTCATCCACAACCTGCCCGAAATTTATGAATATATTGTATTTGCAATAAAATCGGTTAAATGAAGATATTGAACAGGTTTTGTGGATGACAAATGCCTTTGGTTACTTTGGGCAAAACCAAAGTAACGAATGAGCTCTAGTTTTAGGGTGAGACTAAGTAAGACTCCGTCGTGAACATATAGCCTCAACGTTTATATAAAAAAATAGAATTAGAAAGTCGATAATCCTGACCATTCCATAAAACGATAAATCCAATACTTCACTTTAGACTCATCTGCATACTTCACGTAATCCACACTCATCTGTCTATCTTTTAGGTTTGACCACGAGGTATTGAAGTAATCTTGTGCATCTTTAAAAACTTGATCTTGAACTTTGCCAATGACCAACATATCTGTTTCAAGGTTATAATTTTTTAAATTACGGGCCGTAAAGTTGGCAGATCCTACAATCAACTCAGCGTGTTGGGCATTATATTTCAAGATCATTTTGCTATGGTTCTGCTCGCCATGAGTATCACACCAACGGATTGGAATACCGGTAGCATGTAACTCTGAAGCCACCTGACGGTTTGGAATACCATTCTTTTGTCGACCAAACGCATCTTTATTTGGATCGAGTAAAACACGAACAATAACACCACGTTCTTGGGCACTTTTTAGCGCCTGAATAATCTTGCGTTCAGACAAATAGAACATACTTAAATCAAGATGCTCTTTCGGCTTCGCTGAATTAATCAATTTCAATACAGATTGATAAATTGCGCCTTCAGTTAACACCTGCACTTGAGGCTTGCTAACGTCTTTTTCAAAGTCACCTAAAATGAGCGATGGAGAGCTACTGCCTGACATTTGTGCAACTGCAGCTTCAGTTTGAAGAACATCAGCAGCTGTTGCCCCTGTTACAACCAACGCGACATTAGAGTGTCTAGAGCTGCCATCGTGTGGATTTGCTGAGGTCACCAATGACTTCCAACCAGCATCGGTATCGACCACAACAGTCTTACGGTGATTGGCCTTAAAATTAAATAAGTTTAGATAGCTGCGCAGTGTAATTTTTTCATCACCGAATGGATTCGGTAACCAGCCCTTTTCAGGGTTATTGCCAATATTTTGACAGCAGATGTACCAGAAGCCTGACCAGAATGGGTTAGAAGCACGCAAAGGCGTTAAATTCGTTTCAATCACATCAACGCCTGCCTGACGTAACTGACGGTAGTGTTCAGGGCTGATACCACCGTATACCGAGTTAATCGGGTCGGTAATCATAACAATCTGAATTTGGCGGTTTTGTCTTTTCTTACTTACTAATGCATCGGTTAGCTCTTGCATTAATGGTCTTTGCTTAAGT
This sequence comes from Acinetobacter sp. AOR43_HL, assembly GCF_027854635.1. Lineage (NCBI taxonomy): Bacteria > Pseudomonadati > Pseudomonadota > Gammaproteobacteria > Moraxellales > Moraxellaceae > Acinetobacter > Acinetobacter sp. AOR43_HL. The sequence goes on along the minus strand of NZ_JAKTHX010000036.1, from coordinate 48,078 downwards.
TTTGAGTCACCCACTTCAGAATTAAACAAGAACATATCGACCACAATCGTGGTTTTTGCCTCATCAATCATTTTCAAGATTTCATCAAAAATATGCTGATCAACCTGCTGTTGCCCTTTTGCATCAAGATAAGTTTTGTCTGCTAAAAATTTAACATCGGCATGTCTAAGCTTGCCACTAAAGTTAATCCCTTGTGGTAATGGTTTTACTGTGTGGTAAATTGCTGACGCAAGATATGCAATAGCAACAACGCAAAGTAATACCGCCATATAACGACGCCCTGACCAATTTATTTTTTGATGAATTCGTTGAAAAATACGCATAAAAAAGACCTAACTTAATGGTTTCAAATTAGGTCTTTTGGATTGATTTTTCAAGTTTAGTTTCGTGTTAAAGCCTTAGAAACTAAAATCAACACCTACAGTAAAATTACGTCCAACTTGTGGAATATTTGATAAGAATGAAGCATGTTGATAAACCGTATCATCTAACAAGTTATTTGCTTTCATATAAACACGGTAATCAGTTTTTGCACCATATTGTCCAGAATATGCCACCCCAAGATTGAGCATGTTATAGCCTTCAGTTTCGGTCTCGTAAGCTGCAATCTTATCTTGGTTAAAGACATGGTAGTACTCGGCAGAACCACTAAAACCATCACCAAAATCTGCATCGACTTTAGTACCTAAACGTCCTGCTGGAATACGTGGAGCATTACCTTCTGCATCAATTTTACCGCGCACATAATCACCAAAAGCACTGATCTTGTACATTGGGGTAATTTGATAACCAATTTCACCCTCTGCACCATAGAAGCGTGCTTTATCTTGAGTGTATTGAACTAAACGGAAGTCTTTATAACGGTCAAGGGTTTGCGCATAGATGTAGTCATCAAACCAGTTATGGTACACATGAAGATGATAATCAAGTTTGTCATTATCAAAATGCAAACCTAACTCAACATTATTCGATTTTTCCTTACTGAGTTGATCATTTCCTAACTCATAAGTATTCGTCGCAAAATGTCCACCATTTGCATATAACTCTTGAGCTAAAGGCAAACGCTCTTGATGTGAAGCGACAAAAGACAGTTTATAGTTCGGTGCAAACTCCCAATTCGCAGCACCTGCGTAAGAAAATGCAGAACCATCAAAATCTTGTTTAGAGTTATCATCTACATCAATTTCTTGCTGATCTGCACGGGCAGAAAGCTCAAAATGTACGTCTTTCCATTGTTTATGTTCTAAAGCAAATACGCTCCACTTTTTGGTAGTGGTCGGAGCCATAAATGCTTCTTCGCCAGTTAAATCTAATTTCTGTTGACCTAACTGTGCGCCAATTACGCCTTCCCAACTTGCAATCGGGTTATGTACTAACTCAATACGTCCATCATAACCTTTGTTTTGGAATCGGGTCGCAATTGTTCCCTCTTCAATTTCATCATGCTGATAGTCAGTATAGCTTGCTTGCGCACGTAACTTTTGGAAGCCTGCAAATGGATCATTTAACTCGGTTTTAAAATCGTAACGCTCAGATTTTAAATCAATCCATGGGCCGCCATGTTCGTGTTCATGTTCTTCATGCTCATGATCGTGACCTTCTTCACCCTCTTCATGTTCATGGTCTCCACAATGCAAATGCGGTCTTCCACCTAGATGAGCGCTACAACTTTCGTATTCATGGCTATGCCCCGGTAAGCCATACTGATCACGACGGTTACTATAAGAAATACCCGTATAACCACGGTCATAAATCCAAGACAAACCAACATTAACCGAGTCACCCTGCGCAAAAGTATTGTCTACACGGCGCTCTTTTTCACCTTCATGAATATAATTGGGCGCAATATAGTTATTCGCATCACGTGTTAACCCCTCAACACGTAATGCAACTTGGCTTCCCAACCCTACAGTTACACCAGCACTCGCCAGTTTTTCATCACTTCCAGTGTTGTAACGTAAGCCAACTTGTCCTTCATAACCATTTTCAGGCATTTGCGTAGGGATCTTGTTATCAATGACGTTGACTAAACCACCGACAGTCCCCGCACCAAACAGTAAAGTTGAAGGGCCGCGAATTACTTCGACTTGTTTCGCAAGCACAGGATCTACAGTGACAGCGTGGTCAGGAGACAAGGTCGAGACATCAATATTTTCTGATGAGTTTTGAAGTACTTTAACGCGTGGGCCATCTTGTCCACGGATAACCGGACGACTCGAACCAGCCCCAAACTGATTCGCGTAAATTCCGACTTCACTACTGAGTGCATCCCCAATGGTAGCAGCGCCTTGCGACAGATGCTTTTGATCAACAACAGTATCTGCCACAGCAAAATCTTGTGAAGTTTGCTCAAGTGGATGAGCCTTAATTCGGATGGTTTCTAGCTTTTCAACATTTTCACTTTCTGCTGCAAACGAAGGTACGGATATGACAGCTAAAATGGATAAGGTCAAAATATTTTTATAGAACAACATGAGGTGATTCTCTGATCGCTACGCCTTTTGTTTTGTTATATTATAACATTTCAGTCTTTTTGCAATAAAAAACATTTCCAATCGGCTGATTCGTTAGACTGGGCAATTAAATGATGTGAGTAATCTCTGTTTTATAATGCCTTTTACAATCTCTCATGCCGTTATAGCACCCCCTCTTTCAAAGCTTAGCCGAAACACTTTACCAGTTGCAGCTCTAGCAATTGGAAGTATGACACCCGATCTTTACCGCTTATTTACAATGCAATCAGGTATGTTGACACATCAATGGAAAGGCCTGATTTATCCCAACCTTGCCTTAGGCCTCATTTTTTGTGCTATTTGGTACTTTCTATATCGACCTGTAATTTACCGTTTTTTCGGTATTCAGCATGATCTTGGCCTCAACTCTTTAAAACGTATTTTTTTATTTTTGGTTGGAACATTACTCGCGCTTATTTTAGGGATTGCCACTCATTTAATTTGGGATGGTCTAACACACTCAGACTTTCGGACCTTTGTATTTAAAGATGTATTAGCGACCACAGTTCATCTTTTGGGACACCCTTATCCCTTACATCGTCTTTTACAGTTAGGCTCCTCTGCTCTTGCCTTACCTTTTATTGTTTGGATGTGTGTTCACTATTATCAGCGCTATAAACAACACTGGAAAGTAAGTAAAAAAATTAAAATTTTCGCATGGTTTCTTTTGATTTTATCTACAGTGTTAGGCCTATTTTCTTTTTGGGATTATGCCCGCTACATTCCTCATGAAGTTTGGCATGCCGATACGTATTATTTTACGGGCCGCTCTATTAATGAATTTATGCAAGGTTGGTTAAGTACCTTTAGCTTAGGATGCTTACTATTCTTGGTTTTAGATCGACAACAAAGAATGGGATGAATAATTAAAATCGCTGCCAAATTGCTCATTTTCAGGTTAATTTCTGCGGTTTTTTGATCTAGTTCTTGTGACAAACCATCCAACAAGGCATAATCGAAAACTTACTTTTTTGACGGTGCGCGGTTTACGCATCCGTCCTTTCAGCCAATATAGTTTGGATAATCTTCATCATGATGCGAACTCATTACTGTGGCTCTTTAACTGAAGCCCAAATCGACCAGACCGTTACACTATGCGGTTGGGTACATCGTCGCCGTGACCATGGCGGTGTTATTTTCCTTGATATGCGTGACCGTGATGGTCTCGTTCAAGTGGTTATTGACCCAGATACTCCAGAAGCATTTGCAACAGCAGATAAAGCACGTTCTGAATATGTATTAAAAATTACAGGTCGTGTTCGTCGCCGTTATGAAGGTACTGAAAACCAAAATATGGTGAGTGGTCAAATCGAAGTTTTAGGCAAAGAAATCGAAGTTCTTGCTGCTTCTGAAACTCCGCCATTCCCGTTAAATGATGACACCATTAACGTGTCAGAAGAACACCGTTTAAAATATCGTTTCTTGGACATCCGTCGTCCAGAAATGTTAGATCGCTTACGTTTCCGTTCTAAAGTAACTAACTTGATCCGTAATTATTTAGACGATCACGGTTTCTTAGACGTTGAAACTCCGATTTTAACCCGTGCAACTCCTGAAGGTGCACGTGACTATTTAGTACCAAGTCGTGTACAAAATGGTAGCTTCTACGCACTTCCACAATCACCGCAATTGTTTAAACAATTATTGATGGTGGGTGGTATTGATCGTTACTACCAAATCGCGAAATGTTTCCGTGATGAAGACTTACGTGCTGACCGTCAGCCAGAATTCACTCAAATCGATATTGAAACATCGTTCTTAAACGACGATGAAATCATGGATTTGATGGAAGGCATGACTGTTAAATTATTTAACGACTTGCTTGGCGTAAAATTTGAAAAATTCCGCCGTATGCCATATAGCGAAGCAATGCGTGACTATGCATCTGACAAACCAGATTTGCGTATTCCGTTGAAACTCGTTGACGTTGCAGACTTAATGCAAGAAGTAGAGTTCAAAGTATTCGCTGGTCCTGCAAAAGATCCTAAAGGCCGTATTGTTGCTTTACGTGTTCCTGGTGCAGCTTCATTGCCACGTAGTGCAATCGATGAATACACCAAATTCGTTGGCATCTATGGTGCTAAAGGTTTAGCGTACATTAAAGTTAATGAACTCGCTAAAGGAATTGAAGGTCTTCAATCTCCAATCGTGAAATTCATTGAACCGATTGTACTTGAGCTGTTGGAACGTGTTGGCGCACAAGATGGCGATATCGTATTCTTCGGTGCTGATAAAGCTAAAGTTGTAAATGACGCAATGGGTGCGCTTCGTGTCAAGATTGGTCACGATTTGAATCTTTCAACTTGTGAGTGGGCTCCACTTTGGGTTGTTGACTTCCCAATGTTTGAAGAAACTGACGATGGTAAATGGACTTCTGTTCATCATCCATTCACGCTACCTAAATCTAGCGTAGAAGACGTGAAGAGCAATCCAGGTGAAGCACTTTCTGTTGCTTACGACATGGTATTGAATGGTACTGAAGTTGGTGGTGGTTCACTTCGTATTTACACATTAGAAATGCAAAAAGCGATTTTTGAAGCGCTTGGTATTTCTGATGAAGAAGCAGAAGAGAAATTCAGCTTCTTACTTAACGCGCTTCGTTATGGTGCTCCTCCTCACGGTGGTTTGGCATTTGGTCTTGACCGTTTAGTTATGCTTATGACTGGCGCGACTTCAATTCGTGACGTTATTGCGTTCCCGAAAACTAAGACTGCTGAATGTCCACTTACTCAAGCACCTGCTCCTGTTGAAGCAAACCAGCTTCGTGACTTGGGTATCCGCTTACGTGAAAAGCCAAAAGCTGAAGAATCTAAATAATTTTTTAGATCTTCAAATTAAAAAACCCTGCTTATGCAGGGTTTTTTATTGAGAAAAATTTAATGAGATATTTCTTTTTCAAAACTTGAAAGCGTATTAAATTTTTGTTCAAAAATTTGAATAACTTCTGTTTTTAGTTTTTCAAAATCGACCACTTGTTCATCGTCATTTAGACAAATTTGTGGAAGCCGTCCATTTTTAATAATTTGATTAATTTCGGGAAGGTTTTGCAGTCTTAAATTAAAATTTTGGCCACGCTCAAATATATTTACAGGATAAAAACGGGATGAACATAACTGCCATAACCTAAACAAATATTGGTTAACGTCTAAAGGCTGTCTAAAACGATGACTTGATACTCCTTTTAAATAAGTCTCTTCAGTTTGCCAAACTTCTTCAAACACTGATTTCAAAAATGGTTGAGGCAAATGAGTACTATAAAAGCTCGAAAATTTTCGGTTATATAAACTTAAAAAATTCCCCCAATTATTACTCATAGAGTAGCGATGATTAAAAAGTGCATAGGGATTGTTATGAAATAATTTCCGCTTATCAAAATACTTATTAATGATTGCGACATCAGTCAATGCAACTGCGCCTAAAAAGTTCTCTTCTCCCACGACCATTAAAGGTTGTAGCTGAATACCATCACAAGGTAAACCATTTTTAAAAAAGAACTCTGGCTCTAAAGTGCTATTAATAAAGGTGTCATCATTAAAATAGACAAAGTGTTCTGCTAAGCCTTCTATTTTATGAATATTGATTTCGATGGCATGTGAGTTAAAGGTCGGTAAACAGGCTGGTTCTATAATTTGATCATGGGTAACTAGATTTAACTTGGGATGATTCTTGACTAAAAATTCTGGGAAATGACCACAGGTCACAAGATGAATTTTTCTAACCCAAGGACAAAATTTTTCAACAGATCTAAACCAAAAATGAAGATTATTCCAATCGCGATAGCGACATTGGTCAGCGAGTTCATCGATCTTAGTTTTAGTTTCTTTGGATTTATAATATAGATATTGTTGCTGCCATTTCGTATCGGTTGAGTCCACCCAAATCATTACAAAATCTATAGGCTGCATCAAACATATATCCAAATAAATTCAGCAATTTACTAGATAAAATTCGATAAAAATCGGATACCAAGTTTATTAATGTTAATAAAACTTCACAATTTATCCATAATTTTACTTTTTCTACAGAATTTGCTTAATTAAGACTCTATTGAGATGGTAGTAGGCAAATGGCATAATACCCCCACTCTTTCTTTTCTCCCTTGGTAATTCATTATGGCAATGCGTCCTGACGTTCGTCGACATGCTTTAGTCGTGATTGTATTCTCTCTCGCACAATGGTTTTTCATGCGCTATATTCTTGCAAATGAATTATTTAACATGACTACAAATCAACGAATTTTATTTTTCTGTGTAAGTAGCTTGGTTGGTGCATTGCTTATATTTGTTGCATTGATTTATATGGTTTTAAAAGGAAATGCGGATAAAAATTAATATCCGCATCCCACATAAATTTTTAGAAAATCTTAAATTTATTTCCCAATATAATTATCACATAACTGAATCAGTTCCGGATGTCTATCATGTTGATGGACAATAGGAATGATTTCTTGATTGCGATTGATAATAAATCCCTGATCATTAACTGCAATTTGATCTATTGGGTATAACCCTAGGGTTACAATAATGGATTCAAATGGCTGACAACGTGTTACATCAGCTAAATTATTAGTAATTAATAATTTATTATGCATAGCTTGATCATAAATTCTTTCAGACATTTTTTGATATGGCTGTTTGCAGAATTCTTCGATCATCTTATTGATATAGACTCTAATTGATTCATGATCACCAATAGTGACGCCTGAACAAGAAACTTGCTCATCTTTTGCAAGATTATAAAAGTCCTCTCCGTACGCATCCAAGATCCATTTTTGGTTATATTGCTCAGTACCTATGGTGAAATTTGGATTTTCCATCCCAACCAATAGTCCTTTGCCAAGATTTTTGAAAGGATTACTTTGGAAAAAAACATCTCGAACATCGCTCAGCAATACATGTGATGCATCCGGATGGCTTTCTACAATTTCCTTATATTCAAAGAAACGGCTCACATGCGGATAACCTGTAATTTTAAGCGCTTTTATTTTTGAATCAGCGTTTTCTTCATTTACAGTTAAGCCAATAATTTTCTTAAGAATATTTTTTACAAACTTGAATTTATAAACACCTGAATATTTTGACTTTGATTTAAATTTTCCAATAGTTGAAACTTTAAATTCAATTTTAAAATTTTTGATATCTGAAAATGCATTAACAAATTCTGTCATTTGCTCTTTATATATAATTAAAGCCAATATGCCATCAAAGTTTGCTTTTTCCAAAGAATATACAAAAGAAGAGATGAGGTCAGCATCATATCCAGTAGCTGACCCGATAATAATATTTTTTTGCTTAATCATAAAATTATCAATAAAACCCATAAAAATGACTAAATTATATATTTATTAAGTATATATTTCTTTAGTTTAACTCTTAAGTAACGTAATAAATCACTATCATCTTGAGAAAGAGGCGTCACTAGACTCCTTTCCTTTTCTAAGTAACTTAATGCATCATTATTTTCAATAATTGGGTGATCGAATAAAAAGCTGACATAGAAACTAAAATCCCCTCGCCCAACAAGGTCCTGCCAATGATCATAAATTTTTATCGGTTGATGATAATCAACCAACATTTGAGCCATTTTACGATCTACAACATAGGCATAAGCATAGGCAAGTTTTTCAAGATAGTCGTAATCAACTTTTAAGACTTTTTGGTTATACAATTCTTCGGGTAAAAATTTTCCACGAACACGATTGCATATTTTCATTTGAATACCGCCCAAGCTTAAGAAAAAGCAAGGACCTAAACTCAAAGAATGAATGTGTTTTTCTAAATCTTGGAAATCAATTTCAAAACGTTCGATCACATCATCTTCAAAAATAATTGCATATTCTTCATCAGAGCTTAAAAAATCTTTTAATGCAGCTATATGTGACATTGCACAACCAAGCTCACCTGGTGTCATCGGTTTCTTCTTACCTGCTACACCCTGTTGAAAATACTCACTAACACTTAAATTTTTTCCTATAACCCCAAATTGCTTAAATTCATCGCGATATTTGTAAAATGTTGCTTGAGAGTACAACTTTTTTAAACGTTCACTATTAGCAGATTCAATACTGATTAAATATTTTTTCATTTCATTCAAATGTTAAAATGAGTCAGGGATAGTCTATCTAATTATAGTTATATCGAGTGTAAAATTTAATGCTAAATCGCCTGATTCAAAAAAAATGGTACAAGTACCAACAAGCAAAAAAAGCGAAAACTTTTGACTCCCATTGGTATATGCGTTTTGGCTGGTTAGAGCAACCTTTTACTACACTTGAGCAATTAGATTCACTCTTTGAGATCCATTCCCCTAGAAAGTTTACATTTGCAGATAGCTTTTATGCTTATGAAAATGAGCGTCATTTCATTTTTTTTGAAGAAGTCGATGACCAGCATCCAGTAGGTTTTCTTTCTGTTTTAGAAGTCTTTAAAAATGGCACCTACACACCACCAGAGACAATCTTAAAGCTCAACTATCACCTTTCTTATCCTTGTGTATTTAAGTTAGAAGACACTTGGTACATGATCCCAGAGACTTCTGCCAACAAGACGATTGAACTTTGGAAATGTACTGAATTTCCACTGAAATGGGAAAAGCATTCTAATCTGATTGAGAATATCGAAGCAGTCGATAGCACCCCTTTTTACCATGAGGGCTTATGGTATCTTTTTACTTCAACGCGTCGTGATTGTAAGAAATTTGGTGACCGTTTAGACCTGTTCTTTACCGAAGATATTTTAAATCCGAACTGGCAAGAGCACCCAATGAACCCAGTGTGCCGAGGCAGTCAGCAGTTCCGTATGGCAGGCAAACCTTTTATTTATAAAGGGCAACTGGTTCGACCAAGCCAAGATTCTTTAAAGCGATATGGCGGCAATATCGAATTAAAAGCGATTACTCAGCTTAGCTCAATAGCTTATGAAGAAAAATTACTAGAAGTCGTTTTACCAGACTGGAATCAAGCAGATGACGGTTGCCATACTATTAATGTCGAAGATAACTTCGTAGTACTTGATGCCATCCGCCTTACACCGAAGAATAATTAAGTGTTCAGCAGGCCTTTATAAATATTAAGTGTCTGCTCAGCCATGGCTGGTACAGTCAGTTCAGCCTTGGCTTTTGCATACAAAGGGCTAAAGTCGTTTTGAGCCTCAAGTTGCAGTGCATATTCAATGGTTTTTGCTAAACTTTGTGCATCTCCAATTTCGGCTAGATATTGCTCTGGCAACCACTCAATCACACCGTTCACTTTAGTTGAAGCCATTGCTTTATCAGCCTGTAAAGCTTCTACCATGACGAGTGGAAAACCTTCACGGTCTGACGATAAAACTACAATATCAGCCAGTTGCACCAGATCACGCGCATCAGTTCTAAACCCAAGAAAAGCAACCCGATTTTGCATGTTCAATTCGCTGACTTGCTTTTCCAAACTTGCTCGAAGTGAGCCATCGCCAACAATCCATAAATTGGCATCAATCTGTTGCATCGACTCAATCAATAAACTGATATTTTTTACGGGTTCTAGACGCCCAATACACATAACAACTTTTTTGCCTGCGTCTAGCTCAGCAAAATCTTTTTGAATCGATTGAAGTAACTTTTCTTTATTTTCAGTTGTAAGTACGGGTTGAGGATATACACCGTTATAAACTACGTGTGCTTTAGACTCAGGTATGCCTTGCGTGAGCGCTTGGCTCACCGCAATAACTGCATCACCTGCTAAATAAGCAGACTTATTCTTTTTAGTACCATGAACAGTCGTTACAAACTTTGGACCAGATAAAAATGGCTTAATGCGGGCAATCAGCTCAGCCGCTTTTCCTGCTTGTGCATGAACAATAGCGGGTTGGATTTGCTGAATAAGATTTTTAAGTTGCCAAAGTAAAAAAATATTCCAACGGCTACGCGCAAAATCGACAGCATGAAAATGTACTTGTTGGCTAAACTTGTCTACATAGCAAGGATGTGCAATCACATGTACTTCATGATTTAAAGCGAGCTCATTAACAAGGTTAAAAGTGTGCTGCTCTAAACCACCAACTCCACCACTCGTTGCCAATACCTGAACAATTTTCATAGCTTGCCTACTTATTTTTTATCTTTATTCATCGTCTGTTCAAACAGTTTGGCTTCTTTTAGAAATGCATAAAATGCGTTAATCATACTATTTACGAAACCACGCCAACCATTTAAGAAACTACGGCGAATAAAATAAGACTTCATGAAAGTTACTGGCATTACCAAAACCAATTTTGCAACGCTTGGAGACTTTCCTTTTTGGTATTTCTCTAGTGCTTTGAGGTTGGAATATTGGTTATTTTTTTCGACCTTAACGAAAATACTCGACTCACCATAATGATAAATATCATGTTGAGCACGCTGAGATTCACCGTCTACAATCACATTTTCATGAACTTTATTAGCAAGGTCATAATGCCCTTTAGACTTGCGGAAAAAACGTACCTTTGCATGTTTTTTAGTATGTTTGCTGTTTGGAACACCTAAGAACACATCATTAATTGGTGTGATTAATGCATCAAGCTTGTTCTGTTGAATAGTCTCAACAATCTCTTGTTTTAACTCGTTAGATAAGACTTCATCACCATCTAGATTGAGTACCCAATCATTTCGACATTTTTCTAAAGCTAAACTTTTTTGCCCAGCGTAACCTTGCCAGTCTTGGTGAGAGATTTGCGTATTTTCAAAGCGCTGAGCAATTTCATAAGTATTATCAGTACTGCCAGAGTCTAAAATAATGACTTCATCAAACTCACTGACACTTTGCAAAGTCCGCTCTAACCAAGCGCCACAGTTTAAAGTAACAATATAGACACTACATGGAATTTTATTCATAACTTATAACGTCCTTTAGCAAGGGCGATACGCATCTGTAAAGCATTCATGGCACCATGCGTGCTGACACGTGGAATATTAAATTGGTTATCTGCTTCATACGCTTCGATTTTTTTACGAGTCGATACTGCGTTTTTAAAGCCAATTTCTTGCGCCATTTTCTGGTGCTTTTCATTAAATCGACCAAATGGATAAGCAAAACTCGGGCACTTTCCAACTAATGCTTCAACGTCACGTTTAGACTGAAGCATCTCATCATAAGCAGTTTGATCATCAAGCTTAAGTAAGTTCACATGATGTTGGGTATGTGCACCAAATTCAATTAAACCAGAATTCGCCATTTCATGAATTTGTTCATGAGTGAGCTTTTCGATGCCTTCAATTTGAGTTGCCAAATAAATAGTTGCTTTCGCGTTATATTTTTTGAGTAATGGATAAGCATAGAGATAATTATCCATAAAACCGTCATCAAAGCTTAAAGCAACGACATTCTTTTGATTACGATATTGCTCAAGCTCGGAAACAAAGCAAAAAGTAGTCCCCTTACGCGTCAACAACGTTAAGAGTTGTTCAAACTTTTCAGGAGGCATATTCATGCCTGAGGCCGCATCTTTAGGGGTAACCTGATGCAACATCACAATGCGAGGTAGTTTACTCGAACGAAACGGAAGCCAGAATGTATAATTACCCAGCACATATAACAGTGCAGCAAGTACTAATAGGCCCACCGCAACGTACAAAAACCACATCATGCATAAACCTCATGTGACCATTCATAATTTTCTGAAAGGGGCTGCTTAAATGTTACCTCAACCATAAACTGGGTGATGCGTTTAGCATTGAAAGATTTACGTGTTTTCTCCCAGCCCTCTTTCGCTATTTTTTCAGCCTGCTCTGGATTTTGATCAAAGAATTGGATCTTGTTGGCCAAGTCAAACTGATCATCAAAGTAAACCACTTCCTGCTCAGTATAGAGCTTCTCAAAACCCGGAATTCTTGGACTAAAAGTGAGTAAACCATTACCAGTCAGCTGTACAATACGGTCAGAACTATACAAGGTTACATCATTACGACGTGAGTAATTAAGTCCCATTTTTGTTTCAGACAGAACTTTATAATACGCTTTACCATAAACACCAGGTTGTTCAAAACAACCATAATATTGATAGTTCACATGGCCTTGTTGTAAAGCATCTGCCAAGTCCTTTAAGAACTTCTCACGCTCAGGTTCTTTATAGACCACGCCGCAGAAAATAAAAGTCTTGTCAGTCTTAGAATTTGAAAATTGCTGTAGTGTTTCTACATTACGGTGACCTACATTTGGCAGATAGGCTACGCTTAAATGAGGCTGTTTTAACTTTTGTAGATATTCCCCACCTGTTGTGCAAAAAATAGCATCCAAATATGGCGAGAATGCTTTAACAAAGTCGAGTTTGTTTTCAAGATAAAGCGGATCAACATACCAAAATGCAATTTTAGTATTTGGATAAGATTCTTTAATTTGTCTTAGAACATCTGGACTCATTAAGTCACTATGTCCAATCAGTACCAAGTCAGGTTCAATATTATTGACGACCTTTAGTACTTCTTTATTAGCCCAATTGGCACCCAGTTTTTTTGTTTTAAAAATGGTACCCATTCGAGCCATATCGCGAAAACTAAAATCATAAACGAAATGGCCATTTTCAATTAATCCGGCAGAAATTTTACGGTCTGTGCAGTAAAAATGGGCGCCTTGTTTATTAAAGCCAAAATTTGCAATATGCAATATTTTCATTTATTTACTCAAAATAAAAAATTTAATTTTTTGATAAAAGATATGTTGCCACACGGTCTGCTTCTTTAAAAGCATAAGGTTGTGGTAACTGTACAACACAAGTCTGCTGTGAAATTAATTTTGATTCTAACATTTGGTCAACTGAGTGCGTAATCCGGTCGTCTTTCAAACGATCCATAGCCATCACCCCGACTCGACAACCCGCAGTAAGTGCCTCAAAAATCATAGAGACGCTGTCTTCTGTTACCCAGACAGCTTCTGCTTTTTGCATTTCTTCGAAAATCCAGCCTTGGGGTGTTTGATCAACTGGAAATATGTGTAAATGCTGGGCAAAACTTTGTTGTCCTAAAATATCGACAAACTCTGCTGGGGTTCGACGAGAAGTGGTCAGAATAATTTCAGCGTCTGGATTATTCTCAACAATTTTTTGAACACTGGTTAATACTTTATTTTGGTTCCATTGATGTCGTTTAGACGAACCACCTAAAGCGATTAAAACTCTCGCGGTTTGATGGCGATTTTCATTACGAATGGGATTTAATGCACCACGCGTGACAATCACATGGCTATCGGCGTGAATACCGTCATGCTCCGGAATAACAGCATAATCAAAGCAACCAATAGGTAAACTCGGCTTCATTAAAATAATCGTTTTAGCCTTTTTAAAAATTCTACCGAGCAACCAAACACGAAAATGTGTGTGGCTACCCACCCCAAATACAAAATCAGGCGCTTGTTTAAACAAAGATTTTTTTGAAGAGAAAAGTGCCTGAATTAAGGAAATAATAGGTAACTCAGAAATTAGGACCTCTTCAAAAGTTGTTTCTGGCTGTTGTCTTTGCATTGCCTGAAACAAGCCTAATGCTTGTGAGCGGTGCCCTGCCTTACCATCAGACACATAGACAATATGCATAGAAGCTCCCTAAGCCAAAAAATAAAAAGGCGAAACTTATGTTCGCCTTTTTATGTTAACGGATTAACTTATTTTACGTAAGTTAACCAGTGTTCATATTTCGGATTTCTACCTTGAACCGCATCAAAGTAAGTTTTTTGGATTTCAGTGGTAATTGGGCCACGAGTACCCGAACCGATTGGACGGTCATCGTATTCACGAATTGGTGTTACTTCAGCAGCAGTACCTGTGAAGAATGCTTCGTCTGCAATATAGAATTCGTCACGTGTAATACGGCGCTCAACAACTTGGTAACCAAGATCTCTAGCGATTGTCATCACAGTTTGACGTGTAATACCATCAAGCGCACCACCAGCGATATCTGGAGTGTGTAAAACGCCATCTTTAATCAAGAATACGTTTTCACCTGAACCTTGGCATACATAACCTTGTGGGTCCATGAGCATTGCTTCATCATAACCAGAGTGTGCAACCTCTTGATGAGCAAGAATTGACAACGTGTAGTTACCAGATGCTTTTGCTTTACACATAGTCACGTTTGGATGATGGTGAGTAAATGATGAAGTTTTAACGCGAATACCTTTAGCCATCGCTTCATCACCAAGGTATGCACCCCACGCCCACGCAGCAACAGCAGCATGAATTGTGTTATTTGTTGCTGCAATACCTAGTTTCTCTGAACCGATCCAGATCAAAGGGCGTAAATAGCAAGAAGCTAATTTATTTTCACGAACAACATCGATTTGTGCTTGTTCAAGCGTTGCTTGATCATACGGCACTTTCATTTGATAAATTTTTGCTGAATTTAACAAACGTTTTGTGTGGTCTTGAAGACGGAAAATGGCAGTACCTTTAGGTGTTTCATAAGCACGAACACCCTCAAATACGCCCATACTGTAGTGTAATGTATGGGTTAAAACGTGAATCTTTGCATCACGCCAATCAATTAATTTTCCATCTTGCCAAATAAAACCATCACGATCAGCCAAATTCATGGAACACTCCAAATTGTTATAAAATCATTCACTATCCAACTCAACCGAAGCGGTTGGGTCTATTAATCTTTGCCATAAATTGCAAACGACCGCACGGGTACTACGCCAGTCCGCTGCGCTGACTTGCATGGATTGATTTGCAAGGGCTAAGCGGTGGCTTTCGGCACGTTCACTAAGATAGGCTCGAATTAATGCTGTGGCATCTTCACTGGATAAGCAGTCTGCTTTAGCAGCATCTTCTAATATTCTTACATTATCAGAATAATGGGCGAGATCGGGTTTCGTCCCGCTCCATGCAAGTACAGCATACTGTGCCATAAATTCGATATCTACGATACCACCTGCGTCCTGTTTTAAATGAAAAATACCATGTTTTTTTTGTTCAGAAGACGAACCTAGGTGGTCTTTCATTTTCTGACGCATTTTCAACACTTCCTCACGAACATAAGCCTCATCTCTAGATTGAGTCAATATCTTGCGTCGAAATATTTCAAATTTTTGGCAAAGCGTTTCATCACCAGCGATAGAACGTGCTCGAACTAGTGCCTGGTGCTCCCAAAGCCATGCACTTTTCAACTGATAGTGTTCATAGGCTTTCAGACTTGTCACCAATAAACCGGCCTCACCTGAAGGTCTTAAGCGTGTATCAATTTCATAAACACGACCATCTAGCGTTTGCGTAGTCATCAAAGACATAAACTTTTGAGCGACACGCATAGCAAACTCAAAGCCACTAATTGACTTGGTTCCATCCGTATCGGATTGTTCATCTAGATAATGAATAAAAACAAGATCTAGGTCAGAACCATAGCCCAGCTCAATACCACCCACTTTGCCATAACCAATAACAGCAAAGGCTTTGTAGTCGAGTGAGCAGCTTTTCCCATCGACATCTTTAGGGTAACCATGACGCTTCGCCACGGTCTGATAAGCTAAATGGAGAGTTGCGTTTACACTGACTTCAGCAATATCAGTCAATGCATCAGATACTTTCATTAATGGGCTTTCAGCTAACACATCACTTGCAGCAACAGTGAGTACATTGCTCTTTTTAAACAGGCGAAGTGCTCGCATTTGGTCTTCGACCTGATCAATTTCAATGCGAAGCAATTGCTGACGCAATGAGTCTTCTAAGTCCTTACGCTTTGGCAACTCGAAATCCATCGATAAGAACTCATCCAGCAGTACTGGATATTGCGTTAACTCTTCACAAATCCACGGGCTCACCGTCGCCATTTTCACCAAGCGTTGTAATGCCCCCTTACTTTCAATCAGCATCACCAAATACACGGTTCGACGCATGACTGATTCAATCAGTGGCATTAAACGCAACAGTGCAGTTTGTGGTTGTTCAGACTGTAAGATCGCTTCGATTAAATGAGGCCAAAACGTTTTTAAACGCTGCACAGCATTTGAAGGAAGTTTTTTAAGTGCATGACCATGCCAAAACTCATGAATCAGATTTTTCGCATTGTCATCCAGCACTTCATCTAATTGCTGCTCTAACTGCCCAAAATTTTCAGTTGCGGCATTAGAGCTGGTATCTTCAATCAGTTGCTTAAATTGAACTTTTACTTTTTGACGTTTTTCATTAAGAACATCGAGAAACTCATTCCAGCCCGTAAAATCCAAAGTATCTATAATGCGTTGTCTTAGATCTAATTCTTCCGGCAATAACTGAGTTTGTTGATCGTTTAGAGCTTGAATCGCGTGTTCAACACGGCGTAAAAATAGGTAAGCATCTTCAAGTTCTAATACAGCTTGTTTTTCTAACAAACCTGCCTCACCAATGTGCTCAAGACTAACTAAACATTGACGGTCTTGTAACTCACGTTTAGAACCGCCGTAAATCAGCTGGAAGACCTGAACAATAAATTCAATTTCGCGAATACCACCCGCCCCGAGTTTAATATCATCCTCAATATGACGACGTAACACTTCACGCTCAATCATCGCTTTCATGTCACGCATAGCAGCAAAAGCGGTGTAATCGACATAACGGCGGAATACAAAAGGACGTGTCATTTCTAACAAATCCTGCCCTTCTTTGCCGCCAGTCACTACACGGGCTTTAATCCACGCATAACGTTCCCACTCACGGCCATGTTGACTTAAATATTTTTCTAAAGCGGCATGACTAATCGCTAATGCCGAGCCATCCCCCCAAGGACGTAAACGCATATCAACTCTAAACACAAAACCATCGGCAGTAATGTGTTCAAGCAAATAAATGAGTTTTTGTCCCCACAAAATACAGAACTGCTGTACATCAATACATTTGCGACCGTTGGTTTCACCTTGCTCATCAAAGGCAAAAATTAAGTCGATATCACTCGACAAGTTAAGCTCTTGAGCACCAAGCTTACCCATGGCAACAACAATCAAATCTTGAACTTTGCCAGAGTAGCTCACAGGTTCACCGTGTTTCGCCACAAGTGCTACACGCGCAAAATCCTTTGCTGCACAAATACTGGCATCTGCAAAATCAGAAAGTTCACGAGTGAGTGTGACAACATCGGTAAGCTGATTGGCATCCTGCCAGATCCAGCGGAACATTAAACGGCTACGTAAAATGCGCATTCCGCGCATCCAAAGCATTTCATCACCAATCCCATCTAGCGTGGTCTGTACAAATTGGTAAATCTGTTCGGTCGAGAGCGGTGCAGTAAATTGATCTATTTGATAATCTTGTTCTAAAACAGCTTGATGTAAACCTAAAACTTGTTCTGCGTACTGACTGGCACGCAATGTTTTTTGTAACTGCTCCGCATTCATATAAAAAGCTCTTTTCCTCGTACTCTGTTTTTAGTTATAGCAGTTCGAGTAGTGTTAGGAAAAGGGATTAGACTAATTTTGCTTCTGATGAAGAATGATGTTCGGTATGCACCTCATGACTTTCTTGAGCTGAGGGTAATAGAACCTTAAATGTCGTTCCCACCCCTTCTTTAGAATCAACAGTAATTTGCCCCTGATTAATCTCGACAAAACGCTTGCAAAGACTCAAACCTAAACCAGCACCTTTTTCCCCTGCAGTGCCTTTAAAGCTTGCAGTAATACGTGGATGGAATAAATTTGCCATTTGTTGCTCAGTCATGCCTAGACCGGTGTCTCGAACAGTAATTTCTACATTTGTATCCGCTTGTTGAGCTTCAATAAAGACTTTGCCTGATCCATCAACGTCGGTAAATTTCAGAGCATTTGACACCAAGTTTTGAATCACAGAAGTCATCATATTGATATCGGCGTAGATGTTTAAATCATCTGGAACACCATTAACCAGTTCAATATTTTTCTTTAAAGCTAATGTATGCAGTACATCACAAACGATATTGCTGACTTGTCTAAGTTTAAAGTTAATCGGGTGATAGACAAAACGCCCTCCCTCGGCCATCGCCCATGTCAGTAAGCTTTCAAGTAAGTTATAGGTCGATTGTGAGGTGTCGTATAAATAATCTGCAATATTTTGAATACTAGATTCATCTAAGGTTTCACGCTCTTTGGCGAGTACCTCAGAAAACCCGAGCAATCCATGAAAAGGTGCACGCAAGTCATGCGAAATAATTGAGAAGAATTTTGTTTTACTTGAATTAATTGCTACCTGTTGTTCATAGAGTTCGTTTAACTCTTCATAGTTAAACTTCAACTCAACTTGTTGCATAAAAGTAGAACAATAATCGAGCAGTAATTGAATATCGTCATCTTCAAATGTTGCCGCATCGTCATCAAAAAAGACAGCAAACCCCATTGAGGTTTTATCAGGGTGTAAAAGATGCACGGCCAATGCCCTGCTGCACTCAATATTTAATTCTTTTAAATAGTTGATTAAATTTTGATATGAAGGATGTAAATGATTAATGACCTGTTGTTTGGCGAAGCACTGTTTTAAATGCTTTGATGGTTTAAACGAGATTGCCGTCATGCCTTCAGGGCAACGGTGCCAAAAGTAAGGTTCCTGATTAAAAGTCAATAAGGCTTTTTTACAATTCAAAAGACGAAGACTAAACCGGAAAAATTGTTCGATGTAGTTCTGCTCGGCATTTAATCCAAGCAACAGAGATATCCTACAAGCACTTAACTGCTCAACCTGATTTAGTTCTAAACGTTGGAATGTCATTGCCCGCCTCACAGATTATGTCGTTTTTGGTCGGAACCGCTCTCAAGAAATGTACTTATAATCATTATGATCTACTACAAACTTTAACACAGTACATTAAAAGAGCAACGTTCTTTTCAAAATAGAAATGTGAAGTTTCAATTAAAGGTTTTCAGATACATAAAGTGGGTATGCTTGAGGAAAATACAACAAATGTTTGAAGGTAAAGAGTTGTAAGATGTTAGAAATGCGAGTTTATAAAATAGCCCTTATGATCAATAGATAGAGAGAGGGAGAAATGCACTCAATACTAGACGTTAAGAGCCAAAAGAAAATGACGGCTGAAGAAATATTGGAAGAAATTGAATATCCACTTGAGAACCTTCAAAACTTACTTTTTGCCTTTTCAAAAATGAACGTCGATGATGGTTTAAAAGAACAAGAATTTAGCGCCATCATCAATACGCTACATCACCAAGTGATTAACATTAACCGCGCGGTTCATGCAAAATGAATTAAAACAAACCCAGCTTAGGCTGGGTTTTGAACTTAATGTGATAATCTAGATATTAGGTCCTGATCTGCAAACATATTTGGATGGTGAAATTTTTTGATAAACTCAAAAATTACACCTTGATATCCTGTTTTTATAATCCTTGAATTAGATAAAGCTGTTTTGAGATCATCTTCAGTTGAACTAATTGCGATTAATATGACCTGTTCATAAATAGACATATTATCCCTTAAAATTCCTATAAAAAAATCCTTATCAGTCTCTTTAAGGTCTGCCTTCGATATTAAATTTAATATAGTCGTATAGTTAGAGAAGTATGTTAATAACTCTGATTCAATAGAGCCCTTATAATTAATAATCAATTCCTTTGAAAAAAAATAGCGTACTTCTTTTTTAGTTAAATTTCGAAAATCACCAAATTCCTTATCTATATATTTATTTAAGTATTTCATGAATTCTGTACATATGACCCCAAACATATATTGTCCGATATATGTTTCACCATTTCTATCTTCTAATTTTAAATAATTATAAGTCTGTTGTTTACTTTGAAGTAAGGAATAAAATAAGGCCGAAAAATTTGAGTATTTTGCTTCATTCAACTGATCTACATATGTTTGTCTAGCTAACTTTAATTCATTAACTTGTAAGATCGTTGAATAGGCTACAGCACACAAAGCTAGAGATGAAATCAGAGTATTTAGACTTCCATAAATATCCCCAATTGCCCCAAACTCACTAAATCCTTTTAGATCTGTTCCGAGCCATCCCATCCAATTCATTAAAAATCTAAATATAAAGGGAAAATAAGTCCAAATGAAAAAAATAAAAATAATAAGAAGTGTATATTTCAACTTACCTCTAACCTTTAATCCCATAAAATTACCCTGAATAAATTTTTTATTTATTTGCTTAAATTGATTTGCATAAGTCTCAGTTATAGAAACTAACCCCGAACGCATTTCTTCACGTATTTAACGGTACAACTGAGTCAGTTTTGCTTCATCATATATTATCAAAATTTAGTAAAAATTTATCCAACAAAAAACCCCTAAGCCGTTAGCTTAGGGGTTTTCGTAGAATCTTACGATTCTGAATATGGTCCCGAGGGTCGGACTCGAACCGACACGTCATCTCTGACAGCGGATTTTGAGTCCGCCGCGTCTACCAATTTCACCACCTCGGGAGAGGAAGTATGTTTGTGTTGCGTATATTAACGCGTTTGTAAAACTTGTCAAACCCTAAGTGAATATTATCGTTCACTTTTAGATCATTTAAACATTTTTCATGATTTAGGTCAGAAGCACAGCCATAAAAAAGCGAAAAAGTTTATACTAGGCCCAATTTTTGTGGTGTTTTTTCTCAAATATGCAACTGTCTGACTTTTCCTTTGAATTACCTGATGAACTTATTGCCCGTTACCCTCTCGAATCACGTAGTGCTTCGCGATTGTTGCACCTAGATTCAAAGGGTCAATATCACGATCACATGTTCACAGACATTATCGATCTGTTCGAAGAAGGTGATTTGTTGGTGCTTAATGACACCAAGGTCATGAAAGCTAGACTTAAAGGAAAACGCTCTACAGGCGGTGCTATCGAGATCTTGGTTGAGCGTATGCTGAACCACACCACAGCGTACTGTCATATCAAATCTAGCAACTCACCTAAGGCAGGTGCGGAGCTTTTTGTTGGTGCAGATAATATTCCTGTGATTGTACGTGGCCGTCACGAAAATTTATTTGTGGTTGAGTTTTCACAGCCGATCTTGCCTGTACTTGAGCAATATGGTCAGTTACCTATTCCGCCTTACTTTAACCGTGAAGCAGAAGAAATTGATACTGAACGCTATCAAACGGTTTTCCATAATCCCGAAAAAATTGCCAGTGTTGCCGCTCCTACTGCGAGCTTGCACTTTGACGAAGAGTTACTAGCAAAGTTAGAGCAAAAAAATGTTCAAAAATCTTTTGTGACTTTACATGTCGGTGCTGGCACATTTATGCCTGTTCGTACTGATGACATTACCAATCATGTCATGCACAGTGAATGGTGTGATGTTCCTCAAGAAACCATTGATTTAATTTTGGCAACTAAGGCACGCGGCAATAAAGTGATTGCCATTGGTACAACCGCGACACGTGCTTTAGAAAGTGCAGCTCAAGCTCATGGCGGTAAAATTGCAGCTTGGACGGGCGACACACAAATCTTTATCTATCCAGGTTATGAGTTCTGCATCGTAGACCGTTTAATTACCAACTTCCATTTACCAGAGTCTACCCTGCTCATGTTAGTATCAGCGCTATCAAATCGAGACAACATTTTGACTGCTTATCAACATGCAGTTAAAAGCCGCTATCGTTTCTTTAGCTATGGCGATGCAATGCTGATTGATAAGCTAGAAGTTTAAAAATTAAATTCTGATCGATATTGTTAATCATCTATAATATGGATGCAAATATTTAGCAATATCGATTAGCTTTACCAAGTCGATTATAATTTTTATAAGCCTGAATTTTAGATATTTCCTTCATTAAAATATCTATGCCATAAAACCTATCCTTAGTTTCTCCAATCTTTTTATATAACAGCTACATTTAGTAGTAGAACTACATCGCAGAATCAAGGAAAATAGCCCTCTTTTTAGCAGCGAACTGTTTCTTCGCCTCTGCTCGTGTTCAGGATTTTTAGATGAAGTTTGAAAAATTAGGTCAGTCGGGGCGCGCCCGTCGTGGTCGTTTAACTTTAGAACATGGTGTTGTTGAAACACCTGTTTTTATGCCAGTGGGGACTTACGGCACAGTCAAAGGCATGTTACCTCGTGACATCGAAGACATTCAGGCACAAATTATTTTAGGAAATACGTTCCATTTATATTTGCGTCCGGGTCTTGAAGTGATTAAAGAACACGGTGGTTTGCATGACTTTATTAAATGGAATAAGCCAATTTTGACTGACTCTGGCGGTTTCCAGGTTTTTAGTCTTGGCGCAATGCGCAAAATCAAAGAGGAAGGTGTTACTTTCCGCTCACCGATTGATGGTTCAAAAGTGTTTTTATCGCCTGAAATTTCTATGGAAATTCAGCAGGTCTTGAACTCTGACATCGTGATGATTTTTGATGAGTGTACGCCTTACCCTGCGACACATGAAGAAGCTCAAAAATCATTGCAGCTTTCTTTACGCTGGGCAAAACGTTGTAAAACCCATCATCATGATGAGCTCAAAAATCACAATGCGTTATTTGGCATTATTCAAGGTGGCATGTATGAAGACTTACGCGATGAGTCTTTAAATGGCCTTTTAGAAATCGGCTTTGACGGTTACGCAATTGGCGGTTTATCTGTAGGTGAACCTAAAGAAGAGATGATCAAAGTTTTAGATTATCTACCAAATAAAATGCCACATGACAAACCGCGTTATTTGATGGGCGTTGGTAAACCAGAAGATATCGTTGAAGCGGTGCGCCGCGGTGTCGATATGTTCGACTGTGTAATGCCGACTCGTAATGCTCGAAACGGTCATTATTTTGTCACTGATGGTCTGGTACGTATTCGTAATAGCAAATATCGCCATGACCAGAGCCCGCTCGATCCACATTGCGATTGCTACACTTGTAAGAACTTTACCCGTGCTTATCTATTCCACCTTGAAAAATGTGGAGAAATGTTGGCATCTATGCTCGGTACTATTCATAACTTACGTTATTACCAACGTTTGACTGAAAGTATGCGTGATGCATTAGACAATGGCACATTTGATGAATTTGTTCAGGACTTTTATGCCCGTCGTGGTTTAGAGGTTCCACCATGTCCGGTTGATGAATAAGCCAGATTTGCGCTCAACCTCAAGACAAGGTAAATTGCAAAACGAATTAGGATTATGTCAGTTATCTGACTCATATTTTTAACTTTAGGAAATCAAAATGAGCTTTTTAATTTCTGCTGCTCATGCAGCACCGGCAGCTGGCCCAACTAATGGTATTTTGCCAAACATCTTGATGATTGTCGTATTCGTTGCAATCTTTTATTTCTTAATTTGGCGCCCTCAAGCAAAACGTGCTAAAGAACACCGTTCTTTAATCGAGAGCTTAGGTGTTGGTAGTGAAGTTGTTTTCGCTGGCGGTTTAATGGGCAAAGTAACCAAAATTGAAGGTGACTATGCAGTTGTTGAACTGAGCCGTGGTGTAGAAGTAAAAATTCAGCGTGCCAGCGTAATTTCAGTATTACCTGAAGGCACTCTAAATAACCTTTAATCATAAAACAGTCGTGCTTTAGCACGGCTTTTTCATTTAAGAAGAAAGCGAATGCGTTACCCTGCATGGAAATATTTACTGATTCTGGTTGTTCTGGTAATCAGTACATTATACGCACTGCCTAGTCTATATCCGGATGAGCCCGCTGTTCAAATTTCCGGTGCCAAAGCTGGTACCCAAATTGATCAAAGTGTGGTGAAAAAAGCAGAGCAAATTTTAAAAACAGCAAATATTGCGAGCCATGACAATACTTTTACAAATAATGCTGCCCTATTGCGTGTCAGTTCATCTGAAGCACAGTTAAAGGCAAAAGAAGTATTACGTCGTGACTTAGGTGATGAATATGTTGTCGCCCTAAACCTTGCACCAACCACACCGGAATGGCTGCAAAAGATTGGGGCAAAACCAATGAAACTTGGTTTGGACTTACGTGGTGGTGTCCACTTCTTGCTTGAAGTAGATATGGACAAAGCCGTTGCCCAACGTATGGAAACCTCTGCCACCGATTTGCGTCGTCAGTTCCGTGAAAACAAGATCAAATTTAACAGTCTTGCATTAACAAATAATGTGATCACTGTTCAATTTGCTGACAATGCTGACCGTGATGCAGCAATGGATTTTTTACGTCGTAATGGGAATGAATATACCCAACAGGCATTAGCAAGCTCTACAGGTTCTACTTTAAAGCTTACTTATACCGATGTACGTCGCCAAGAAATTCAGTCATATGCGGTAAATCAGAACTTAACAACATTACGTAATCGTATTAACGAACTTGGTGTTGCAGAAGCATTGGTACAAAGTCA
Source organism: Acinetobacter sp. AOR43_HL (assembly GCF_027854635.1). Classification (NCBI taxonomy): domain Bacteria; kingdom Pseudomonadati; phylum Pseudomonadota; class Gammaproteobacteria; order Moraxellales; family Moraxellaceae; genus Acinetobacter; species Acinetobacter sp. AOR43_HL. The sequence continues at coordinate 23,369 of NZ_JAKTHX010000036.1, read as the reverse complement.
GGGTAGCAACCGTATTGTTGTTGAATTACCGGGTGTACAAGATACAGCTGAAGCTAAACGTGTTTTAGGGCGTACTGCGAACCTCGAATTCCGTTTAGTTTCTGACTTAAATGATCAATATATCGATCCATATACGGGTAAATATAATGGTCAACCTTTACCTCCGGGTACAGAAGTATTTGCTTATGAGTCTTTAGATAGCGGTCGTCAGCTCTTGTTGCAACGTAACCGAATCTTGACTGGTGAGCGTGTTCAAAATGCAAGCTCTGGCTTTAGTCAGGACTCTGGCGGTGCCGAAGTAAATATCACGCTCGACAGCGCTGGCGGTAAGCTAATGTCCGATGCAACCCGTAATGCAGTTGGTAAACGCATGGCGGTATTGTTCATCGAGAACAAGCAAAAAATTAACTATGTCACAGATCCAAAAACTGGTGCACAAACAGAAGTTCGTACGCCATACACTGAATCTGTAGTCATTAACGCAGCAACAGTTCAGGCTGTTTTAGGTTCGACTTTCCGTATTACCGGTTTAAGTTCTCCTCAAGAAGCATCTGAACTTGCATTAATGCTTCGTGCTGGTGCTTTAGCTGCGCCAATGTACTTTGTTGAAGAGCGTGTAGTTGGTCCAAGCCTTGGTCAAGAAAACATTGATAAAGGTGTATTGTCTACTCAAATCGGCTTCTTACTCGTTGCAATCTGGATGGTGGTTTTCTTCCGTGTATTCGGTTTAATCGCGAACTTTGCTCTTGTGTTTAACTTGGCAATGATTTTAACCGTGATGTCATGGATTGGAGCTTCCCTCACCTTACCGGGTATTGCCGGTATCGTTATTACCATTGGTATGGCGGTCGATGCGAACGTATTGATATGTGAGCGTATCCGAGAAGAAATGCTCTGGGGGGCCTCACCCAAACAGGCCATTGTGGCCGGTTATGATCGAGCCTATAACACCATTTTTGACTCGAACTTAACCACGTTCCTTGTTGCATTCATTCTGTTTGCAATTGGTACAGGCCCAATCAAAGGTTTCGCCGTGACATTAATGATCGGTATTATTTGTTCGATGTTTACTGCAATTACAGTAACTCGTGCAATCGTACAAATCATTTATGGTAAACGCCGTAATTTGAAAAAGTTGAGCATTTAAGGAGATCAATGATGACTAAAGTGACTCAACAAGATTCAAAACAATATGGACGTCCGGATGATGCAAAAATCATCCCGTTCATGAAGATTGCTAAACCTGCGGCAATCTTCTCGATCCTTATTACTTTGGCAAGTATTTTCTTTATTGCGACTAAAGGTCTTAACCTCGGTTTGGACTTTACAGGTGGTGTTTCAGCTGAGCTTAACTATGCTCAACCAGCCAATCAGTCTGAAGTTATTCAGGCTCTCGATAAAGCTGGTTTTAAAGATGCTGTAGTACAAACTTTAGGCAGTAATAAAGACTTACTTGTGCGCATGCCAGTACAAGAAGTTAAGGTTGAAGATCTTAATAACGCGATCACTAAGGCTGTACAGTTACCAAATAATGCTGCCGAAGTTCATAAAGTGGACTCTGTAGGTGGTCAAGTTGGTAACGAGTTATATATTCGTTCTGCTGGTGCTGTTGCACTTGCACTTATCTTAATGTTGATCTACGTAACCATTCGCTTTGAGTTTAAACTCGCGATGGGTGCCGTAATGTCTTTATTCCACGACATTATCATTATTATTGGTGCTTTTGCATTATTCCAATGGCCATTTGACCTTACAGTGTTAGCTGCGGTACTTGCTGTCATTGGTTTCTCGCTTAATGACAACATTGTAGTGTCAGACCGTATCCGTGAAAATTTCCGTAAGATTCGCGGTGCGACTCCTCGTGAAATCGTCGATATTGCTTTAACTGAGACTTTACGTCGTACCATTCATACATCAATGACGTTATTGCTGGTTGTACTTGCAATGATGTTCTTAGGCGGTGATGGTCTACACTGGTTCTCTGTGGCAATGTTTGTTGGTGTATTTGTTGGTACTTATTCTTCGATCTATATCGGTACTGCATTTGCATTATGGCGTGGTCTTAACCGCCAAGACTTCATCGTTCAAGTTAAACCTGAATTTGAGGATGAGATTCCTTAAGCTGTCTAAAACAAGACAAATAAAAAAACCGCGATTCATTCGCGGTTTTTTTTATTTGATTCAAAAATTATTTACGGCGTAATGCATCTGAAATTGCTTCAACCAATTGTTGAGAAATTTCTTGTTTAGAGGCTTTCTCTAATTCACGCTTTTTCATGTGATAGCTTTCAGCAAAGAAAACTGTCATCGCATTCTCATCAGAAGCAAACCCAATATCAGCACGAGATACATCGTTGCACGCAATCATATCTAGTTTTTTAGCCACGAGTTTCCCTGCCGCATATTCTTCAACATTTTGCGTTTCAGCTGCAAAGCCTACCATAAATGGACGTTTCTCCTGACCTGCAATTGTTGCCACAATATCTGGATTTTTGACAAGGGAAACGTTCAACTCATCCCCTGCTTTTTTAATCTTATGCTCAGCAACTTCTGCTACGCGATAGTCCGCAACTGCCGCAGTCGCAATAAAAATATCACAGCCTGTTTCTAGAGAACTCATGCTGACGTCAAGCATTTGTCGTGCTGAGGCAACATTTACACGTTGAACACCATTTGGCGTATCTAAACTTACAGGTCCAGCAATCAGAGTCACTTGTGCGCCAGCAGCATAACAGGCAGCGGCTAAAGCAAAGCCCATTTTTCCCGTACTATGGTTTGAGATATAACGGACAGGGTCAATCGCTTCACGTGTCGGCCCAGCAGTAATAACCACTCGCTTACCAGCCAACAAACCAAATTTTTCAGCGATGGCACGTTGAGCTTGATGGAAATAGCCAGCGACTTGGCGAGCAATTTCTTCTGGCTCTGGCATACGGCCTAAGCCGACATCACCACACGCCTGCTCCCCCGCATCTGGCATGATCACATGTACGCCATCTTCGACCAAGGTTTGCAAATTACGTTGAGTTGCTTTAGCCGCCCACATTTGCTGGTTCATCGCCGGAGCTACCCAGACAGGAGATTTTGTTGCCAAAAAAACTGTACTGAGTAAATCATCTGCCAAACCATTCGCAAATTTAGCCAATGTGTCACAGCTTGCAGGTGCGACTAGTAATAAATCAGCCCAACGTGCTAATTCAATATGTCCCATACCCGCTTCAGCCGCAGGGTCTAGAAGTTCAGTATGAACAGGATTACCAGAAAGAGCCTGAAAAGTTAATGGTGTAATAAATGCCTGAGCACCATGTGTCATCACTACTCGCACGTCAAAGCCATAATCTTTGAGGCGGCGGACTAAGATGGCACTTTTATAGGCAGCAATTCCGCCAGTAACAGCTAAAACAATGTTTTTATGAGGAATAACGCTTAGATCAAAGCTCACGAACAGGATACCTTTCTGTTGCAGTGGCGCTCACAATAGCATTAAATACGCGCAGACCCAAGATTGATTGGGCAAACAAAATAAAATTTTAAGCGAATAATGCTGGGGAATATGAATACTTCTATTAAAAATTGGCCTGAACAAGAACGGCCAAGAGAACGGTTATTACAACAAGGTCCACAAAGTTTATCAGATGCTGAGCTACTCGCGATTTTTCTTCGCTCAGGTTCACGGCAATATTCAGCAGTCGAGTTATCTCGTTTACTCATTCAGCACTTCGGTAATCTTAATGCCGTGTTTGATGCCTCATTTAGTGAGTTAACTCAATTTAATGGCATTGGGGCAACGAAATATTCACAATTACTGGCAGTCAAAGAACTTGGACGGCGTTATCTCGATCATCACTTCCAGACAAATAATCTCAGCCTCCATTCATCAGATTTAGTTTTGGATTATCTGCGCTATGAATTAAAAGGTGAAAAACAAGAAGTCTTTGCTGTTTTGTGCCTAGATCCCGAATTAAGAAAGCTTCATTTTAAAAAGCTATTCTTTGGTTCAGTTCAGCATTGCGCAGTCTCAGTCAATCAAACCCTACGCTACGCCTTACAGCAACATGCTTGCCAGCTCGTGATTGCACACAATCATCCCTTTGGTTCAGCGCAGCCGTCTTCCGAAGATATTGCCTTAACTCAGCAACTTGAACAGGCTTGTCAGCTTGTCGAAATTCGTCTGCTTGACCACTTTATTATCTCACCAGAAGGGAGCTTTTCCTTTGCTGAACAACAACTGCTCAACCTAGCAACAATATCAGTTCAATGATATTGACAAAGTACTACTAAGCCTAGAAGATCAAAACAAAAATAGCGACGTTTAAAATAAAATGATTGTTCGGGAACAGCCTAGTATTTTCAAAGTATTATTCTCTTGGCGAGGCACAATTTTACCCAAAATTTTGCCATCCCTAGGCGTTGTGATGCTGATCTCGGCAATCATTGGTGGAGTGGAGTACATCAATCTTTATCGCTTTCCAGAGATTCCTTTGGTTGGCTTTACGCTCATTGGTGTCGTACTTTCGATCTTCCTAGGATTTAAAAATACTGCGTGTTATGACCGTTGGTGGGAGGCCCGAAAATTATGGGGCGTTCTCATTGCAACTTCACGCCATTTTGACCGTGACTGCCGTATTTTAACTCAAGCTCGCCGTGAGCGTGTTATTCAACATGTGATTGTTTTTGCTAATGTATTGCGTGACCGTTTACGTCGTCAGACGGCGAACCCAACTGAGTTAATTCAAACCAGTGGTATGAGTCAGCAAGCACTCACTCAACTCTACCAACAAAATAATGCCCCTCAGTACACGCTCAGTCTCATTCATTGGGAATTGTTGCAGGCACTTAAAGAAGGTGAAATTTCTGACATCATTTATGCACAAATGAATAAAAATGTTGCCGACTTAAGCGTCGTACAAACTGGCTGTGACCGAATTGCCAATACACCTATTCCATTTGCTTATTCAGTTTTACTTAACCGCACAGTCTATTTTTTCTGTTTTATGTTGCCGTTTAGTCTGGGTTCATTGCTTGGATTAGCAACACCTTTACTCGTCGGAATTTTGGCATACACATTTTTAGGTCTGGATGCGCTAAGCTCTGAAATTGAAGAGCCTTTCGGTACGCAAAGTAATGATTTACCACTAGATGCAATGGTACGTAGTATCGAGATTGAGTTATTAGGGACTCTCGGTAAACCGACACCTCCTCCAATTCAAGCTCAAGATAACAACTTACTCTGAGCTCGATTAAAGAAAACGTTCCCAAATCCCATGCTGCTTATCAGTGGGTTTAGGCGTATTTCCTAGTTTAATCCATGGCATATTTTCACCATGAAAATCACTGCCAATTGAAACTGCCAACTGATATTGTTCAATCATTCGATCAATCATCTGGCGAGTAGATAGAGGTTCCATTGGTGGAGGTAACTCAATTGCGTCTCCACCTGAAGTCGCGAATAATTCAATTAAATAACGAACATTAGTTGCAGATAAATCATAACGGGTCGGATGTGCTAATACTGCAAAGCCTTTACTTTGATGAATCACATCAATGGTTTCTTTTAAGCTTAGTCCTTCAAACTTTACAAAAGCACGTTTTCCTTCTTTTAAGAAACGATCAAATGCTTGTTGAGGACGAGTCACGACATTTTTCTCGACCAATGTTTTAGCAATGTGAGTTCTTGTTATCCTATCCGCCTGATGTTCTACTTTAGCAAGAACATCATCATAAATCTGAAAACCAATACATTTTTCTAATAGCTCACAAATCACTTTAGCTCTTTGCGCTCTAATTCTTTTTTGTTGTTCTAATGCTTCTAAAATTGGTGCTTCATCTTGCATATTTAAAGCAACAATATGTACACCATAACTCTTCTTAGTGCTTGGACGCGACCACTGACTAGAAATCTCTGTACCAGAAATAATATTTAAATCATGACCTTGCGCAGCATTTTTTGCACGCTGCAGCCCATCCATTGTATCGTGATCAGTCAAAGCCAGTATATGCAAGTTCACATCAATAGCAGCTTGCACCAGCAATTCCGGAGACAAAGTTCCATCAGAAATATTGCTATGTGTATGTAAATCTATGCCTTGCATCTTTTATACTATGCCATTCGCCAAACCTGATCAGATACTCTAACATGAAAGCACTTCTGGACTTTGTTCCATTAATTATTTTCTTCTATTTATATAAAACAGTTGATCCAACTGACACCCAGCATCCTTTACTGAAACTGATCGGGTCTGCTGGTGGTGCCGATAATAATAATATTCTTGTAGCGACGACTGGCTTAATTATTTCAATGCTTGTGGTATATGGTGCCCTATTCGTTTTCCAAAAATTCCGTCTTGACAAACAACAGTGGTTTGTATTGTTTATGACTGTCATTTTTGGTGGTATCACCCTCATGTTAAGTGACGACTTCTATATTCGTCTTAAAGCTGCGATTTTAAATTTAGTTTTTGCAGGCGCATTCTTGGTTTCACCTTGGTTTGGTAAAGACCGTAAACCACTCATTCAACGCTTATTTGACCCTATTTTAGATTTGAGTGAAAAAGGTTGGAAAAACCTCAATTTTGCTTGGGCAGCGATGTTTGTCGTGATGTCTTGTCTACATGTATTCTTCGCATTTTTATTTCACGGTGGAAAATATTGGGGCGAATTTACTGCATTTGGTGACATGATCGTGATGTTTTCATTTATCATTATTCAGTTCATTATTTTACGCAAACATTTTAAGTCACCAGACGCTTAAAGTGCTTCCAGATTGATTATAGAGATACGATTACATGCCTTTTTTTGTTCTAAGCTGTACCGATAACGAAGGAACTTTAGAAAAACGCTTGGCAGTACGCCCTCAGCATATCGAACGCTTACAAAAACTCGATGATGAAGGCCGCCTTGTTACAGCGGGTGCTATGCCAAAAGATCCTAATGATCCGCAAGCAGGCTTCTATGGTAGCACCATGATTGTTGAATTCGACAGTCGCGAAGCATTAGATGAATGGTTAAAAGAAGAACCTTTTCTTAAAGAAGGCATTTATGCTCACGTTGATGTAAAACCGTTTAATAAAGCATTTCCAAAAGGGTAAACGCATGCAGCTTGCAATCAAAAGCTTTCTTGGCTTGTGTTTGATATATTCAACTGCTGGAGCAGTTGAACCTGCTGCGACACCAGCAACTCCTTCCCCAAGTGCGCCTTCAACTCAAGCCGCTAAACCAGCTCCAACATCTGCAACTGGAGTCAAAACAGCAGCGACGACAGCACCAACTGCAACACAACCACTTACAGCAGAACAGCTTGCAAAGAACAAGCAACAGCAAGACGCAAAAATCAAAGCCTTAGTTCAAGATCAAGCATCTCGCTTAAAACAGCTAGAACATGCCAACCTTGAAGCATTGGCTCAGAACCAAGAGTTACAGCTAAAAAATGATAATCTCTCTGTTCAGGTTCAAGTCTTACAAAGTGAACGAAGTGCGCAAATGTTTTTATATGGTGCTGTTACCTTAGCGGGTGGTGTATTGCTAGGTTTCTTTATTGCTAGTTATATTCATACAAAACGTCGACGCCAGTGGTAATACCAAGCGATCTATTAAATTCAATGAACGTATCAAACCGTATCCAAACAGCAGAACTGGACTGGGAATTTGTCGATGGTATCGAGATTCCCATTTCCAAACAATTTGGTGATGTCTACTTCTCTAAAGATAATGGCCTACTTGAAACACGACATGTTTTTCTAAATGGTAATGACTTATCAGAACGATTAGCTAATCTAAAAGATTTTGAATATTTCAGTGTAGGAGAAACCGGTTTTGGTACAGGTTTAAATATTCTTGCACTCTGGCAACTTTGGCAGCAAATTCGTCCTAATAATCAAAGCCATTTACACGCAATTAGCGTAGAAAAATTTCCGTTAAGTAAAGCTGATCTTATTCGCGCTTTAAATGTCTGGGATGAGCTTAAACCACTTGCAGAGCAGTTAATTGAACAATATCCCCTGCCTATTGCTGGATGTCATCGTTTAACTTTTCCTAAAGAACGTTTTAGCATCGATTTATGGCTTGGAGATGCGCAAGAAATTTTTCCAAGCATGGCTAAAACTAAAGCTGTGAATGCCTGGTTTTTAGATGGCTTTGCACCGTCTTGCAACCCAGACATGTGGGAACAGAATGTTTTAAATAATATTGTCCGTCTTTCAGGTTATGGCACTACCTTTGCCTCTTTTAGTGTTGCTGGCATTCTAAAACGTGGACTCAAAGCACATGGTATTGATATTTCTCGTCCACGTGGTTTTGGCCATAAACGAGAAATGCTCAAAGCAGTCTGGAATCTGCCTGAATCTGATGAAGGTTCCACAGAATTAGGGCAAACTCATGCATTGGCTACAGAGCAACAGCATATTGCGATTATAGGGGCTGGTGTAGCAGGTTTAAGCACGGCGTGGGTATTTGCAGCACGTGGCCACCAAGTGACCTTATACGAGCAAACAAATGCATTATCGGGTGCCTCTGGAAACCCTTTGGCATTACTTAATCCGAAACTATGCCCAATTGAACAAAGTCATGAACATCTCATGACCTTAAGTTGGCAACATGCTTTAAATTTTTATAAAAATTTTAATGCATTCCGTCCACTTCAAATTCAACAAATTGCATTGAAAAATGCAGAAGAACTTCTCGATTTGGTAAATCAGTATCCAGCTCAAGTTGTTACTAACTCAGCGAACTCACTTGAAACTGATTATTCAAGCATATTACTAACTGAGGCTGGTTCCGTTTCACCACATCAATTACGTGATGAAATTTTGCAGCATCCATGTATCAATCTCAAAATTGCCCATGTCACAGCACTTGTTTCTTGTGAAAATAAAGTTCAATTGCAAACCGACAACGATATCATTGCAGAAGCAGACAATGTCGTTGTGTGCTGTGCTCGAGAAAGTGCTGCTTTATTCGACAGCTATCCACCGTTAAAACCAATACGTGGACAAGTGAGCTGGGTTGATAATACGTTTGCCCCTCTGCCTTTAAATGAAGCTTATAGCTATGGCGGCTATTGCATGCAACTTGACGCCTCACAGATGATTTTGGGTGCATCTTTCTACCCAAATCGTGAAGATCAAGATGTACTTCCCGAAGACCATGTGCATAACTTTGAATTAATCCACAGCGTATTCCCTGAATATGCTGAAAAGTTACCGTCACCTTCGACATGGCAAGGGCGTGCATCTATACGGGCACAAAGCTTGGATTATTTTCCGCTGGTTGGAAAAATACAGGACAATAGCCGAATTGCTACTTTTGCTGGGCTTGGCTCTAAAGGCTTCTTATTTGCCCCGCTGTGCAGTGAAATCTTAGTTGCTCAAATGTTAGGAGAAGCTTGTCCCGTACCAGACCGCTTATTACAAAAATTGAATCCTCAACGGTTCCAAAAGAAAGTGAAACCTAAAAAGCCTTATTTTAAACCGCAATAATTCATTTCAATAAAAAAGCACCCGAAGGTGCTTTTTTTATGCGCCCTGCTCTAGAGGCAAGCCAGCATCACGAGCTGCACGTGTCCCGCCCATCAGCACGACATATTCACGCGAGGCATCCAATCCTTCTAGTTTCTCAGCTGCACGAGGAGCTTTGCTACCACCACCACATAAAATATAAATCGGCTGACCCGCAGAGACCTGGTTCAAAATATCAGCATTCAAATCATTAATTGGGCGATTCACCGCACCTTTAACATGCCCTTCTGCATAAGCATTAGTATCACGGACATCCCAGATAACAGCATTTTCTGGGAATTCAAATGTTGTAATTTCTTGTTTACGGATCATTGTGCACTCCTTTGATGTAAACAACACTTGGCAAATGAAGAAAACCCTCTTAGCATCTCAAATATTCTTTCACTTTGTAAAGGTCTAAACTATGCCTTCTTTCGATATTGTCTCTGAATTAGAGTTATTTGAAGTTAATCATGCTGTACAAAACACACAAAAAGAGATTGCAACACGCTTTGACTTCCGTGGTCACGATGTTTCTATCGAATTAAATGAAAAAAATAAAGAAATCAAAATCAGTACTGAAAGTGATTTCCAGTGTGAACAAGTTTATAACATGTTAGAAAATCATTTTTATAAACGTAAAATTGATGTTCAAGCACTTGATCCACAAAAAGCTGCGGCTTCTGGCAAAAACTTTGTACAAGTCATTAAACTTAAAGATGGTCTTGACTCTGATACTGCAAAAAAAATTAATAAAGCCATTAAAGAAAGTGGCGTTAAAGTGCAATCTTCTATTCAAGGCGACAAAATTCGTGTGACTGATAAAAAGCGTGACACCTTACAGCAAGTCATGACTTTTTTACGTGAACAACAATTCGGTGTGCCACTACAGTTTAATAACTTTAAAGATTAATATCTTGTCGGCCATTTAAAGCTAAGGTAATCCCATGTCTCAATCCAACCGTCTATCAAAACTGGTAAAAGCAACTTCAAAATTCCCTAAAGGCATTCGAAGCACGCTTTGGAGCAAGGCGTTTGGCCGTATCGTACCAATGGTGGGTACAGCAAATATCCGCTATCTGGAAGTAGACTCAAACCACGTTACTGTCCGTTTAGATAACCAAAAAAATATGCAGAATCATATTAAAGGAGTGCATGCTGCGGCTATGGCGCTTTTAGCAGAAACTGCAACAGGTTTTCTAACCGGTTTACATATTCCTGATAATCGTATTTTATTAATCAAATCATTACATGTAGATTATTTAAAAGTGGTTGAAGGCGGTTTGACTGCTACAGCAACATTGTCTGCTGAACAACAAAAGTTTATTGCAGATAATGAGAAAGGTGAACTTGTGATTCCTGTTACTGTGATTGATGATGCAGGCAATGAACCAATTCAATGCCAAATGCTCTGGGCATGGTTACCTAAACGTAAGAAATAATAACTAATCTAAAGTATTTTTAGACGGTTATTTACCTCAAGATATAAAACTAATATTTTGTATCTTGAGGTTAAAAATGAAAAAAATATTAATTCTTTCCTCTTTATTTACCAGTTTAATATTTACAACAATAACGGCTCACGCGACTGAACCCAGCATTAAAACCAGTAAAGTAACTTCGGCTAAATCAGAAGCTATTGATAAAGTAAGTGCTCAAAACAAAAGAATAGTGACCGACTTCTATGAAGGTGTCTTTTTAAAACATAAAGTCAAAGAATATGCAGACCGCTATATTGGTCAACAATACATTCAGCACAATCCTAATGTGCCAGATGGTAAAGCACCTTTCGTTAATTTCTTCACTGAAAAATTCCAAAAGAATCCGCAAGCTAAAAAATGAGATTAAACGTGCGATTGCTGAAGGCAATCTTGTCGTTTTACATGTCCATTCCACTGAAAACGAAAAAGATCGAGGAAGAGCGATTGTTGATATATTCCGTGTTGAAAATGGAAAAATCGTAGAGCATTGGGATGTGATACAAAATATTCCTGAGCAAAGCAAAAATACAAATACGATGTTTTAATTTCTAAAAACTAGTTTTTCTTTTGAATAAAAATTAAAGCCTGAATACTAATATTCAGGCTTTCTGATTCTTATTGAGTTTCCAAAAACTTTTGTTTCGCTTCTTCAGGTATTTGACGCTTATTACCTTTTACATCTACTGCTACAAAGGTAAAGACTCCTTCAGTAATGCGTATTGGTTCACGAGAGTCATCATGACTATCCCAAACTTCAATTTGCATCTGAATAGAAGTATTTCCAACTTTTAAGATCTTGGTATAGCAGCTAATGACAAAGCCAACTTTTACCGGAACCAAAAAGGTCATTTGATTAATAGAAATCGTAGCACAGCGCCCACGACTGAAACGTTCTGCGTGAATTGCTCCAGCCAAGTCCATTTGTGACACAATCCATCCACCAAATACATCACCGCTCCAGTTTGTATCTGCTGGCATGGCAATCGTTTGTAAGGATAAAATTCCTTCTGGTTTGGTATAAGCTTCTGACACCTTAGCTCCCGAAATTCGTTTGAAGTTGTTGATCGAGCCACTGTTGCAATTCAGGCGCACGTAATGCACCGCTAATACGCGCGACCTCTGTCGTTTTATTCATTAAGACAAGTGTCGGAATACTTCTCACATGAAAAGCTTGGCTCAAGCGAGGAGATTCTTCGGTATCAATCTTGGCAAAGATAACGCCTGGATTCTGTTTTGCGACCTGCGCAAAATGTGGAGCCATCATTTTACAAGGTCCACACCATTCTGCCCATAAGTCTATAAGAATAGGTAGATCACTATTCGTGATGTAGTTACTAAAATTCTGCTCATTTAGCTCAATTGGTGCAAGCGTTAGTAGTGGCTGATGACATTGCCCACAGCTTGGTTGCTCTGGAAGTTTTTCTTCTGGAACTCGGTTTTTAGCACCACACGATGCACATACAATAATCATTTACATCACTCCTATATGCTGATGTAAAAATTCTAATTGGGTTGTCACTGCTTTTTCAAACCATGAACCGTGATAGATATCAAAATGTTTCATATCCCATTCATGATAACTCACAAAAGGCGCAATGTTTGTCGCAGCTTCACGGCTTGACTCAATAGGAATAAGCGAATCTTTTTGAGCAGCAATAAATAAAACAGGAATATTAATCTGGCGCACAACTTGGATTGGACGGTATCGCATCAGATTAAAAAAGACACGAGCAGGAACTTCCCCACTCCAATAATAATCAGGATTTACAATCGATAAATAGCCATAATAACTATCAGCCGTAGGCATAAAGCATAAGTTATGTTGATCAACAACAGGTAATCTCTTTGGATTAAGCCCCATCTTTGATCCCATATAATCCTGACTCGATAGCTTTAATGCTTGGGGATAGCGCTGCAAAGGATAGAGCTTGGCAGTTTCAGCACCATCTACATAAGGAATTTGTACTAAAACCGCTTGAATATTCTTTAACTCAGAAGCTAGGCTTAGTGCATATCCCCCACTTAAAGAAGTTCCCCAAAGCACAATCCTTCGGTTATCTACAAGTTTACAAGTCGAAGCATACTGAATCACCGTCTTCCAATCTTCTAATTGTGAATTGATTGAGACCATTTCTCTAGGCTTGCCAGTACTACCACCCCAATATCTGTAATCAAATAAAATAACAGCGTAACCTGCTTGAGCAAATCGCTGGGCATACTGAATAAGTTTAAATTGACGCAATCCAGCAAAACCATGCGCCATGATAATTACCGCAGATTTATTATTTGTTTTTGGAATATAAAAGTCAGCTGCGATCATTTCCTGATCACATGGAACATATAAAGGCTCAACCGTATAAGCGTGCATATGTGCTCCGTGGCATTATGGTCGAAGTAATGAATTTACAAAAAACATCCTGATCGCCTTTTAAAAATCTAGAGCTGTTCTATGACATAAGTTTTATCTATGTAGGAACAACGTTTTAGTGTCTTGTATCTCAGGTTAAGCTTAATGCTATGATACAGCATAAGAGGTTTTGTTAAATTTTGGAGTGACGAAATGTCAGATAATGTTGGTTTCGCAGGTCAAATTGGTCCAGAACACGTTGGCCAAGTTGTAGAAAAAGGATTTAAATCTATTATTAATAACCGACCAGATATGGAAGGCGGCCCAGAACAACCTACAAGCGCTCAGATTGAAGAAGCAGCACGTCAAGTAGGCTTAGACTATGTTTATCAACCTGTTGTAGCTGGACAAATTACTGAACTAGATGTACGTACTTTTGCTAATCATTATAATGAATTGCCAAAACCTGTGCTGATGTTCTGCCGCACAGGAAACCGTTCAAACAACCTATATCAATTAGCAAAACAAATGGATTTGTTAGACGATTAAATTATTGAATGAGCCAACGAGAAGCTCTATTTTTCCTAAAAAGTAGAGCTTTTATTAATAAAAAGAAAATATACAACTGTATCAATTCAACAGATATATAAATAATTTTCAGCTAAAGTATTCAAATCACATTAAATTTCTCAGTTCTCTTATGAATAAACTTATATTTTTATTGGTCAGTTGTCTTATTCTTAATGCATGTTCATCTATGCAGGTCCGACCTACCGTAGGTGTTAGTATGGGAACACAACTCTAAAAAAAGAAGCAGCTTAAATGCTGCTTCTTTTTATATTAATTACCATTTGAACAATTTGGATCTATTCCATATGGGCTTTCTATATTTGGCCCATTAAGATCAGTAAGATTAACATCTTTCGATAAATAACCTAAAGTTAAAGATGTAGATCCTTTAATTAAACTTCCCGAAACTGTAGATTTAGCAGTTAACTGAACAGTTAACCATGATGCATAAATTTTAGGATATTGAATTTTAAGATCAAAACGTCCATTTGCATCTGTCGTATATTTATTATTGGTTGCAGCGGTACCTGCACTGTTGATATACGATACAACTTGGACTGTAGAATTTTCTTTAAGCGGCTTTAATTGATTAATAACGTCCCCATTCACATTTACAGCTTGGACTGGTGATGTACAAGCTGTTCTAATAACAGGAAGATATTCATCTGGTTTACCATCAGTTGGATTAGAAGTATCAACAAAACCATATCGACCCTTATAATACGCAAGAGCATTAACGCCCATGACTACATCTTGATTGGGTATCGGTTTACCATCCACATCAGTCACTTGTACTGAAATATTTTTATAGTAGTAGACTCCATCACTTGAATCTTCCATTGCGGTCGGATTATATGCTACGGCAATAGCGCCTACTGCTACTGGTACATCAGAATTAACCACATCAATTTTATAAGTATAAATTTTTGTAGATTGGCCAAAGTTTGCTTCTAAAACAAGATCATCTGTTACGAACTGAGCAGCACTATATGATGAAGTTCTTTGATTTTCACTAAAAGATAAAGTATAGGTGATCTGACCATTTGCATCAGTTTGTGTCGCATTAGGAGTAAATTTGACACCATTTAAAACTGAATTTCTAACTTTAAGTGTAATCGCTTGGTTTGCTAAAGTTGCACCATTTGCATCTACAGCTGTTAATGTGACGGTTGTTTGATCACCTCTAACATTTAGAGAGGTTTTTGTAGCATCAAACAATACAATACTCGTAGTATCAGCTTCGACAGTACTGTTGCTACCTGTTACTGTCACTGTCTGTTCTTGAGTAAGCGTACCATTATTCGTAGAGACTTTTAATTTAAAACCATTTTTCACCAACTCATTTATCGAACTCGATGTTTTTGGTGTTTTTATAATGTATATAGCATTACCTGCCGCATCAGTAGTTTGAGTAGATACGCCTTCTATAGATACGTTATTTGTTGGATCATCTAATTCCAAAGTGACATTAGCACCAGCAACACCGCCTTTATTCTTATCTAAAGCTCTAACAGTAACAGTTAAAGTATCATTCGTTGCAGCAACTGATAATTTATCTAGTTCTATCTTTAAAGCTGTAGCAGTCGCTTGCTGAGATCCGCTATTATTACTTCCAGATGATGAGTTACTATTTGATGAACCATTTTGGTAATAGCCATCACCGCCTCCCCCGCCACAACTTGCTAACATAATTGACACAGCAATAGCCGACAACTTTAAGGTAAGTTGTTTTTTATACATACTTTTCATTTCCCCAATCTTTCCTAAAGGTATAAGATTTTTTAATTATTTATATTATTAGTGTAATCATATTCACCATACTCTGTAAACATAAATTACATTGTGTTTTATTATGTAACTTATTAAGTGAAAAACTTATAGATATTGGAATTTATAATGTTCGATATTATTATCATTGGCGCAGGTACTGCTGGTATTAGCGCATACAAAGAAGCCGTTAAACATACCAACAATATTTTAATTATAAATGATGGACCATGGGATACCACTTGCGCCCGTGTAGGCTGTATGCCAAGTAAAGTTCTCATCTCTACAGCAAACCGTATGTTTGATATTCAAAATGCTCAAGAGGTTGCTTTAGACGTATCTGCAAATATTAATACTGATCAAGTGATGCAGCATGTACAGACTTTACGTGACAGATTTACACAAGCAACTTTAAAAGATGTAGATCAATGGCCGACTGAGCATAAAATTTCTGGCAAGGCACATTTTATTGATGCACAAACTGTAGAAGTTAACGGAAAACAGTACAAATCAAAAAGTTTTATTCTAGCGGTTGGTTCAACCCCTAATTATGATCAAACTTGGAAGCAAGAATTAGGAAACCGGCTTATAACAACAGACCAAATATTTGAGTTAAAAACACTTCCTAAATCTATTGCTGTAATTGGTAGCGGTGTAATCGCTCTTGAGATCGCACAAGCTATGCATCGCCTAGGTGTAAAAACAACAATCTTCGCTCGCAGTAAACGAATTGGAATCCTAACTAGTTCTAGACTTCAACAGCTTGCTCAAAAAGAGCTAGGAAAAGAATTAACAATTCTATTCGAGACTTTACCGAGTGAAGTTAAATGCAGTCAGGAAAACGCTGTATTAACTTACCAATTTGATGAAACAGAGAAAACTCTCGAAGTTGAATATGTTTTAGCTGCAACCGGCCGTACAAGTTTAATTGATACTTTAAAACTAGAAAATATTGATAATTCATTCAAAGATATTAAGTTATTACCTGTAAATGCTAAAACTAAGCAGCTAGATACATATCCATTTTTTGTTGTCGGTGACGCTTACACCTCAACACCACTACAACATGAAGCAGCTCATGAAGGTAAAAAAGTTGTTTATAA
This sequence comes from Acinetobacter sp. AOR43_HL, assembly GCF_027854635.1. Taxonomy (NCBI): domain Bacteria; kingdom Pseudomonadati; phylum Pseudomonadota; class Gammaproteobacteria; order Moraxellales; family Moraxellaceae; genus Acinetobacter; species Acinetobacter sp. AOR43_HL. The sequence goes on along the minus strand of NZ_JAKTHX010000036.1, from coordinate 6,610 downwards.
CTGCTTAAATTATCCGCAGGTAAACTCAGTTAAGACACTTACTCCATTAGGAATTGTCTTTAGTCATCCTGAAATGGCGATCGTAGGTCAAAGTTATAAGCAATTAAAAGATGAAGGTATAGATTTTATTACAGGCGAAGTCTCTTATGAACGACAAGGAAGAGCTATAGTTCTTGGAAAAAATAAAGGTGCTATTGAAGTTTATATAGAACGAAAAAGCCAAAAGCTTCTAGGTGCTGAGCTATTTACAGAAGCAACTGAACATATGGCCCATTTATTAAGCTGGATAATCGGTGAAGAATTAACGCTAAATGATATTCTAGAGAAACCCTTTTATCATCCGACTTTAGAAGAAGGTCTTCGCACTGCTCTAAAGCATGCGCGTAGACAACTGAAATAATCGATTTTAGAAGAGCTCTTTATTAATAAAAATTGGCTCTTCTCTACTTCACATTGCTTTAATTAATTCATTTGATGGGAAATAACCGCAACTAATGAATCATTCTTTTCAGATGAACTAGTATATATCCATGTTTCTAAAGCCTTCCCATTTTTAGAAATAATATAATTTGTTGTGGTCAAATTCTTATCTTTATATACTTCTTTTTTATAAGTTAGGCCCGTAGATTCTGGAGGTAGCCAGCTTTCTAAATTCTTCTGAATTTCAGTTGAATTTCCTTTATTTATAAATAATGAACATACGCCATTATCGAGTTGAGTAATAACAAATTTTCCTTCAGAGGAACTTATCATCCAAGCATGACCATTATAATCTTTTAAAAAATGCGCAGCATATTCATTAGGCATTTGGATAAATCCCATATTTTTTGCTTGTTTATTTATTAATTCTGGATTTCCTCTAGAACTTACACAAATATTTAAAAAAGCTTTTGTACTATACAAACTTTTCACAGTTTCATTAGCATATATACAACTACAATTCAGTGTTGTAGCCAATATAAAGGAAAATATTTTAAATTCTGAAAATTTCATTATTAATACTCTTTTTATCATTTTAAATAGTGTGATTTATATTACAATTCATTCTAAAGTTAGTCAGGGATTTAGATTTTATATTCTCCCAATAAAGAAACACCCCCATTCGTTAGAACGGGGGTGTTTAGAATAATGAGCTGGCGATGACTTACTCTCACATGGGTAACCCCACACTACCATCAGCGCTAAGAGGTTTCACTTCTGAGTTCGGGAAGGGATCAGGTGGTTCACTCTTGCTATGGTCGCCAGCACAACTGGTATGGATACTTGCTTCGTTTTATTCACTGTGTGATACGTTGCGTTTTCCAAATCTTTACAGATGGGCTGATTGGATCTGATTTTGTTCATTTTAGCTAAGTGTTTAACTAAATCAAGTTGCTTTGCATGTTTATGAATCGATTGATGCTTCATATACAACTGCTTGGGTGTTGTATAGTCAAGCCTCACGAGCAATTAGTATTGGTCAGCTTCACATATCACTATGCTTCCACATCCAACCTATCAACGTCCTAGTCTCGAACGGCTCTTTAGAGGAATAAATTCCTAGGGAAATCTTATCTTGAGGTAGGCTTCCCGCTTAGATGCTTTCAGCGGTTATCCCTTCCGAACATAGCTACCCGGCGATGCGACTGGCGTCACAACCGGTACACCAGAGGTTCGTCCACTCTGGTCCTCTCGTACTAGGAGCAGATCCTCTCAAATTTCCAGCGCCCACGGTAGATAGGGACCGAACTGTCTCACGACGTTCTAAACCCAGCTCGCGTACCTCTTTAAATGGCGAACAGCCATACCCTTGGGACCTGCTTCAGCCCCAGGATGAGATGAGCCGACATCGAGGTGCCAAACACCGCCGTCGATATGAACTCTTGGGCGGTATCAGCCTGTTATCCCCAGAGTACCTTTTATCCGTTGAGCGATGGCCCTTCCATACAGAACCACCGGATCACTAAGACCTACTTTCGTACCTGCTCGACTTGTGGGTCTCGCAGTTAAGCGCGCTTTTGCCTTTATACTCTACGCGTGATTTCCGACCACGCTGAGCGCACCTTCGTACTCCTCCGTTACTCTTTAGGAGGAGACCGCCCCAGTCAAACTACCCACCAGACACGGTCCTCGTCCCGGATAACGGGACAGAGTTAGAACCTCAACATTACCAGGGTGGTATTTCAAGGACGGCTCCATTGGAACTAGCGTTCCAACTTCAAAGCCTCCCACCTATCCTACACAAGTAAGGTCAAAGTTCAGTGTCAAGCTGCAGTAAAGGTTCACGGGGTCTTTCCGTCTAGCCGCGGGTACACTGCATCTTCACAGCGATTTCGATTTCACTGAGCCTCTGCTGGAGACAGCGCCGCCATCATTATGCCATTCGTGCAGGTCGGAACTTACCCGACAAGGAATTTCGCTACCTTAGGACCGTTATAGTTACGGCCGCCGTTTACTGGGGCTTCGATCAAGAGCTTCGCTTACGCTAACCCCATCAATTAACCTTCCAGCACCGGGCAGGCATCACACCCTATACGTCCACTTTCGTGTTTGCAGAGTGCTATGTTTTTAATAAACAGTTGCAGCGGCCTGGTTTCTGCGGCTGTCGTCAGCTCAGGAAGCAAGTTCCATCACCAACAACAGCGTACCTTCTCCCGAAGTTACGGTACCATTTTGCCTAGTTCCTTCAGCAGAGTTCTCTCAAGCGCCTTGGTCTACTCGACCTGACCACCTGTGTCGGTTTCGGGTACGATTCCTGTGTAACTGAAGCTTAGAGACTTTTCCTGGAAGCATGGTATCAGCCACTTCACTGTACAAGTACAGCTTGCTATCGGATCTCAGTATAGAGTACCCCGGATTTGCCTAAGATACATACCTACATCCTTCCACCTGGACAACCAACGCCAGGCTGACTTAACCTTCTCCGTCCTCTCATCGCATTACACAGAAGTATTGGAATATTAACCAATTTCCCATCGACTACGCCTTTCGGCCTCGCCTTAGGGGTCGACTCACCCAGCCCCGATTAACGTTGGACTGGAACCCTTGGTCTTTCGGCGAACGGGTTTTTCACCCGTTTTGTCGTTACTCACGTCAGCATTCGCACTTCTGATACCTCCAGCATACTTCTCAATACACCTTCATCGGCTTACAGAACGCTCCCCTACCACTTGACTAATGTCAAATCCGCAGCTTCGGCACATAGTTTTAGCCCCGTTACATCTTCCGCGCAGGCCGACTCGACTAGTGAGCTATTACGCTTTCTTTAAAGGGTGGCTGCTTCTAAGCCAACCTCCTAGCTGTCTATGCCTTCCCACATCGTTTCCCACTTAACTATGATTTTGGGGCCTTAGCTGGCGGTCTGGATTGTTTTCCTCTTGACTACGGACGTTAGCACCCGCAGTCTGTCTCCCGGATAGTACTCATAGGTATTCGGAGTTTGCATCGGTTTGGTAAGTCGGGATGACCCCCTAGCCGAAACAGTGCTCTACCCCCTATGGTATTCGTCCGAGGCGCTACCTAAATAGCTTTCGGGGAGAACCAGCTATCACCAGGCTTGATTAGCCTTTCACCCCTATCCACAAGTCATCCCCTGGCTTTTCAACGACAGTGGGTTCGGTCCTCCAGTTAGTGTTACCCAACCTTCAACCTGCTCATGGATAGATCGCCTGGTTTCGGGTCTATACCCAGCAACTAAACGCCCTATTAAGACTCGATTTCTCTACGGCTCCCCTATACGGTTAACCTCGCTACTGAATATAAGTCGCTGACCCATTATACAAAAGGTACGCAGTCACACCACGAAGGTGCTCCCACTGCTTGTATGCATGCGGTTTCAGGATCTATTTCACTCCCCTCACAGGGGTTCTTTTCGCCTTTCCCTCACGGTACTGGTTCACTATCGGTCAGTCAGGAGTATTTAGCCTTGGAGGATGGTCCCCCCATATTCAGACAAGGTTTCACGTGCCTCGCCCTACTCGTCATCATTATGTGTGCCCTTTCGTGTACGGGAATATCACCCTCTACGTTCGCACTTCCCAGAGCGTTCCACTAAAACACACATAACTTAATGGGCTGATCCCCGTTCGCTCGCCGCTACTGAGGGAATCTCAATTGATTTCTTTTCCTAAGGGTACTGAGATGTTTCACTTCCCCTCGTTCGCCTTGCAACACTATGTATTCATGTTGCAATACCTACCTTAAAGTAGGTGGGTTCCCCCATTCAGAAATCTCCGGATCAAAGGATATTTGCCGCCTCCCCGGAGCTTTTCGCAGGCTATCACGTCTTTCATCGCCTCTGACTGCCAAGGCATCCACCACATGCACTTAATTACTTGACTATACAACCCCAAACAGTCGTCAACACCTACAAGTGAGTGTTGTCCGTGCGATTCTTCATCGCTACTATCTGTTGTCTGTGCACTTAAACACTGTACAGCTTCAATCTAAATTCATATACCAAAACGCTTGATTCAGTTAATTTGCTAGTTCTCAATTCATCTAGATTAATTGCTTAATCTAAACTCTTGAGTGAACAATTTATTTCAGACTCAATTTTGCCAATCTGTTAATGAATAAACATACCTTCGTCAGGTCATGCTTAATACCGTGATACTTAAATCACAGAAGTTAATAAACCAAGATCTAAATCTCTATTTACTAATTTCTGTAATCCGAACTTCTCTTAAGTTCTGGTGGAGACTAGGAGAGTCGAACTCCTGACCTCCTGCGTGCAAAGCAGGCGCTCTACCAACTAAGCTAAGTCCCCAGCTTACATCATCAGTCATGTATCTTTTATCTATAACTTCAACCAGTCAAAGTCATGGTGGGTCTGACAAGACTTGAACTTGTGACCCCACGCTTATCAAGCGTGTGCTCTAACCAACTGAGCTACAGACCCTCAGATACATCTATGAAGAACAACTTGTTGTGGATTCTTACCAATCGTCAATCTTTCGTTAAGGAGGTGATCCAGCCGCAGGTTCCCCTACGGCTACCTTGTTACGACTTCACCCCAGTCATCGGCCACACCGTGGTAACCGCCCTCTTTGCAGTTAGGCTAGCTACTTCTGGTGCAACAAACTCCCATGGTGTGACGGGCGGTGTGTACAAGGCCCGGGAACGTATTCACCGCGGCATTCTGATCCGCGATTACTAGCGATTCCGACTTCATGGAGTCGAGTTGCAGACTCCAATCCGGACTACGATCGGCTTTTTGAGATTAGCATCCTATCGCTAGGTAGCAACCCTTTGTACCGACCATTGTAGCACGTGTGTAGCCCTGGCCGTAAGGGCCATGATGACTTGACGTCGTCCCCGCCTTCCTCCAGTTTGTCACTGGCAGTATCCTTAAAGTTCCCGACATTACTCGCTGGCAAATAAGGAAAAGGGTTGCGCTCGTTGCGGGACTTAACCCAACATCTCACGACACGAGCTGACGACAGCCATGCAGCACCTGTATGTAAGTTCCCGAAGGCACCAATCCATCTCTGGAAAGTTCTTACTATGTCAAGGCCAGGTAAGGTTCTTCGCGTTGCATCGAATTAAACCACATGCTCCACCGCTTGTGCGGGCCCCCGTCAATTCATTTGAGTTTTAGTCTTGCGACCGTACTCCCCAGGCGGTCTACTTATCGCGTTAGCTGCGCCACTAAAGCCTCAAAGGCCCCAACGGCTAGTAGACATCGTTTACGGCATGGACTACCAGGGTATCTAATCCTGTTTGCTCCCCATGCTTTCGCACCTCAGCGTCAGTGTTAGGCCAGATGGCTGCCTTCGCCATCGGTATTCCTCCAGATCTCTACGCATTTCACCGCTACACCTGGAATTCTACCATCCTCTCCCACACTCTAGCTAACCAGTATCGAATGCAATTCCCAAGTTAAGCTCGGGGATTTCACATTTGACTTAATTAGCCGCCTACGCGCGCTTTACGCCCAGTAAATCCGATTAACGCTTGCACCCTCTGTATTACCGCGGCTGCTGGCACAGAGTTAGCCGGTGCTTATTCTGCGAGTAACGTCCACTATCTCTAGGTATTAACTAAAGTAGCCTCCTCCTCGCTTAAAGTGCTTTACAACCATAAGGCCTTCTTCACACACGCGGCATGGCTGGATCAGGCTTGCGCCCATTGTCCAATATTCCCCACTGCTGCCTCCCGTAGGAGTCTGGGCCGTGTCTCAGTCCCAGTGTGGCGGATCATCCTCTCAGACCCGCTACAGATCGTCGCCTTGGTAGGCCTTTACCCCACCAACTAGCTAATCCGACTTAGGCTCATCTATTAGCGCAAGGTCCGAAGATCCCCTGCTTTCTCCCGTAGGACGTATGCGGTATTAGCATTCCTTTCGAAATGTTGTCCCCCACTAATAGGCAGATTCCTAAGCATTACTCACCCGTCCGCCGCTAAGATCAGTAGCAAGCTACCTCTCTCCGCTCGACTTGCATGTGTTAAGCCTGCCGCCAGCGTTCAATCTGAGCCATGATCAAACTCTTCAGTTAAAATCATTTTGCACCTTATTTAAAGACAAGGTGCCAATTCTGGCTCATCAATTACTGACTTAAATTTCGCTCAAATAAACTTCGAGTAATTTAAACCAATCAATCAATGAAAATTATTTCGATTAATCAATCAG
>NZ_JAKTHX010000035.1:0-56746 GCF_027854635.1 Acinetobacter sp. AOR43_HL | reverse complement strand
TCAAATTCATCACTTAAAGCAATCAAATTAATCACAAGTAACTGTTTTTCAACAAGTTTCTATCTGCATCACCGCCGATGGATGTGCATTATAGATGATTAAGATCCCTTTGCAAGGGGTATTTCGGCCTTTTTCAATTGAGTGCCGTTTTTTTCTACTATTTTGCGAAAAAAGTGATATATATGGCTTTTTTTTAGGCATTTTCCCTACCTTTTATTAGTTTTTATATTTAAGAATTTGGGACATTTTTAATTTTCTAAGTCTTTAATAGAGTTTATAGACATATAAAGTTCCTTAATTCAAAAGATTCCAAAGAAATAATAGAGTAAAAACTCTATTCCCAGCTATATTTCTTCTTGCTTTTAACTTACTTCATTTATTATTAATTATGTTTAGATGGTTCCACGTGGAACGCTTAATTGGTTTTGTGATCCAGAAATAAAAAAAGCAGGATTACTCCTGCTTTTTTAATCTATAACTTTTTTATTAGTCAGTGAAAATTACACGTGCAATTGCTTTTTTACCTGATTGAATAATAAAGCTTCCGTTTTCTTTTACAGAGAAGCTTGCATCAACAGCATTCCAGTCAACTTTTACCGCACCACGAGCTACCGCATCTTTTGCCGCAGCTGCATTCGGATTTAGGCCTGCTACACGTAAAATCGTAGCAATAAAGATTTCTCCTCCAAACTCACCAAGTGAAATAGTCACTTCTGGTGTGTCTTCAGGTACTTCACCTTCTGTAATACGGTTACCAGCACTCTTATGGGCATTAGCAGCAGCTTCTGCATCATGGAAGCGTTCAACTAGCTCAAGCGCAAGAATACGTTTTACTTCTTGCGGATTACGACCAGCAGCAATTTCATCTAATAGAGCTTTGATCTCATCAAGAGATTTGAAGCTTAATAAATCGAAATAGCGTTCAATTAAAGAGTCTGGCATTGATAAAACTTTTTGGTACATTGCTCCTGGTGTATCAAATACACCAATATAGTTACCTAAAGATTTAGACATTTTATTTACGCCATCTAGACCTTCTAGAATCGGCACGGTGATACACACTTGAGATTCTTGGCCATAACGGCTTTGTAAAGTACGACCCATAAGTAAGTTAAAGGTCTGGTCTGTACCGCCTAACTCAACGTCAGCTTCAAGCGCAATTGAGTCATAACCTTGAACTAAAGGATATAAAAACTCATGAATTGCAATCGGCTGATGATTGCTATAACGCTTAGTAAAGTCATCACGCTCTAACATACGTGATACGGTTTGCTGACTTGCTAATTGGATAAGGTCAGCAGCAGACTTTTGATTAAACCATTCTGAGTTAAAACGTACTTTTGTTTTATTCGGGTCTAATATCTTGAATACTTGTTCTTGATAAGTTTTAGCGTTGGCTTCTACTTGTTCACGTGACAATGGCGGACGAGTTGCGCTTTTACCAGTTGGGTCACCAATCATTGCTGTATAGTCGCCAATTAAGAAGGTAACTTCATGGCCCAAGTCTTGGAAAGTTTTTAGTTTATTAATAAGAACCGTATGTCCTAAATGTAAATCTGGTGCTGTAGGGTCAAAACCAGCTTTAATTTTAAGAGGGCGATTCTCTTTAAGCTTTTTCAGTAAATCTTCTTCTGAAATAATTTCGTGCGTGCCTCGTTGGATGAGGGCAAGCTGTTCTTCGGCGGGCAAGAAATTTGACATCACAAAACCTAAACACATCAGTTATTCAATTTGTGCGATATACTAACATTTTTTCAGCGTCTTGCAGGGGAAGTTGCATATGAGCGCAATCTATATCGGCGTAATGACTGGCACTAGTATGGATGGTGTAGATATTGTAGCGGCTTCATTTGAGCCACTACAGCTTCATGCCACTCTTACAGTTCCATTCGAACCCGAGTTACGTGATGAGCTTATGGCATTAACTTTACCTGATGACAATGAAATTGACCGCATGGGTAAAGCTGATGTTGCTCTAGCCCAAATGATTGGTCATGGGATTAATACTCTCATTGAAAAGCACCAATTAGACCGTAGCCAAATAAAAGCAATTGGTTCGCATGGACAAACTATTCGTCATCGTCCAGAACATGGCTTTACGTTACAAATTGGTGATCCAAACATTATTACTGAAATCACTCAGATTCCGGTTGTTTCAGATTTCCGTCGTAGAGATATGGCAGCAGGTGGTCAAGGCGCGCCATTAGTTCCAGCTTTCCATCAAGCATTATTTCAACATCCAAGTATTCATCGTGTGATTTTGAATTTGGGTGGTATTGCCAATGTGAGTATGCTGCCGGCCAATAATGCTGACGGCGTATTTGGTTTTGATACAGGTCCTGCAAATATTTTGATGGATGCTTGGTGCCATCGCCATACAGGTCATCCATATGATGAAAATGGTGACTGGGCAGCTTATGGTCATCCTATTCGCTCTTTACTCGATCGTCTCCATGCCCACGAGTATTTTTCTAAAGAACCGCCTAAGAGCACAGGACGTGAAGACTTTAATATTGACTGGTTGGATGATCAGTTAATCGATTGGCGAAATGATTTAACTTATGATGAGTTAGAAGATACCCCTGAAAACATTCAAGCAACCCTATTAAAACTTACTGTGCGTGCCATTCAAAAAGCAATTTATCGTTCTGAGATGGAAACAGGTGAAGTATATGTCTGTGGTGGTGGTGCTTATAACTCTTATTTGTTAGAACAATTACGTTGGCGTTTACGTAAACATAATTGGTCTGTTCAACCTACCGATGTGTTAGGGCTTTCCCCTACTTGGGTCGAGGCTACAGCATTTGCATGGTTAGCAATGCGCTTTGTAGATGGTTTAAGTGGAAATTTGCCAGCAGTCACAGGCGCTTCGGATTTCAGAATCCTAGGTACGATCACGGCAGTATAAAACTATTTATTAATTTGTTTGGTTAGATTCGACCTCATAGCACATTTACTGACCCGAAATGCTGTTATTTAAATGAGCATAAAAACTCATGATAAATGCCGATAAAAATAATTTAAGGCATGTTTGTATGGATCTGACCAAACGTATTCATCAATACACACGCGGGACCTGGACATTCGATGTAATTGATTCAGGCCCTATAGATGGCCCTCTCGTGGTTTTATTACATGGTTTTCCAGAAACTGCCCATAGTTGGGAGCAGACTTCGGAATTATTGCATGAGTATCAATTTAGAACACTTGCGATTCATCAACGTGGTTATAGTTTAAATGCTAGGCCTCAAAGCCGATTTCAATATTCATTGAGTGAACTTGTAGAAGATGTGGCAAGTTTAATTGAACAGCTTGGCCAGCCAGTTTATTTAATTGGGCATGACTGGGGCTCGGCAATCGCTTCAGGCGTTGCTATGAAGTATCCAGAATATATTCAACATCTCACTTTAGTTTCTGTACCTCATCAAGCTGCATTTTTAAAAGCTTGTTTAAGCAGTAGACAACTTTTTAAATCTTATTATTTTGCAATTTTTCAGTTACCGATTCTGCCCGAACTTTTATTTAAAAAGATACCTAAATTGGGTCGTAAGTTTCTAAAGTCATCAGGCATGACTGAACAGCAAATTGCGATATTTGAGGCTGAGTTTATAAAGGAAAATAGATTAACCACGGCGTTGAATTGGTATCGTGGCTTTTTTTGGGACAAACCTCAAAATCCGTTTAAAGCCATAGATGTCCCCACTCTTTTTATTTGGGGTAAACATGATATTGCCGTTACAGAAAAAAGTGCCGACCTAAACTCACATTATTTTAAAAATAGTTATGAAGCAGTTTTTATGGATGCGTCGCATTGGATTCCCTATCAGAATGCGCCTGAACTGGTGCAATACTTTTTAGAATCTGTCCGTAAAAAATAATGATTTGATCAATAAAAAAACCTCTCAAAATAGAGAGGTTTTTTAAATTTTAAAATTCTATTAAATCGAGAATGAAGAACCACAACCACATGTTGTTGTTGCATTCGGGTTTTGTACGATAAAACGCGAACCTTCAAGACCTTCTACATAGTCAACTACTGAACCAATGAGGTATTGGTAGCTAAGTGAGTCAACCAGCATTTTTACATCGCCATTTACGAATTCTGCATCATCTTCATTTACGCTTTCAGCAAAATTAAAGCCATACGAAAACCCTGAACACCCGCCTCCTGTTACATACACACGTAACATGAGATCGTCATTCCCTTCACTATCACGGAGTTGGCGTACCTTATTGGCAGCATTATCTGTCAAAACTAGAGCTTGGGCATTCATGATGATTGTTCCTCGGATTTTGCTGTGCCTTTCAAAATAAAAAAGACCCTATATTGAGTATAGCATAATCAATATAGGGTCTGTCTTCGAAGTTTAAAGCGAATCTTGAGTATTTTTATCAAGATTATTTGTAATTCTCATCCTGTAAGCCACATTCGAAGTTTTTAGCATCTTGCTTGCAACGGAATTGCCATAGTAGTTTCATCATGCGTTTATCGTACACACCGCGTTGTGTAAGGTTAATTCGAGATTCACGCATAAGCTTTTGGTAACCCGGTTTATCGGCTGCTGGGACATCCATCCAGTATTTTTGTGGAATATCAGCTTTCATTTTACCCAAGATGGTAAAAGCACGTGGTAGCTGACCCGAAACCCATTCCCTAGATTTTTGGCCAAAACCAGCTGGGAACTTATCAGGGCGGATAATAATATTTCCTGTGACCTGTAAGATTGGATAATTCACGATCGCACCTTTTGTACCTAAACCTTTTTGTAGTTCCAAAGGTTTAAATGCTGCTGCTGGCGCACCAATAATATCAACTTGATGGTTATTAAATTTCGCACCGAAATTTGTTACGTCAGCACTAACCGCCTGTGCCCCGACCTGCTGAACCATAATTTTTTGTGCTTCATCATAGTCAAGAACAGCAATTTTCTTACCTGCGGCTTTCGCTACCGTATTGATGCTACGGTCATTTACCAAAAGGTAAGCATCACCAACCGGAATAACACCGACAACCTCATAGCGACCATTAACCATATATTTACTAAAAGTCGGACTCGCTAAACCTTGCATCACTTTTACAGCAAGCTTGAGATCAGGAATCGCTCCAATTGCATCTAATGATCCAGTAAATGAGTTAAATTGGCGACCACGCATCCCTGACACGCTAATACCATCACATTTACCCGCTTTAAAATCTTCAGCAATCACGGCTTCATTCTGGTTTACTTTAAGCTCGATATCAGCTCCCCAGTTTTTAGCGGCAAGTTGATAATCCTTCATCAGCGCATAAACGTCGCCATTTTTTCCAACGAAGTCAAAAACACATACTGTTTGTTTAGCCTCGGCTGCAAAAGAAACTGTGGTAAGTCCCATCGCAAGTAATAGCGTTTTGGAAAATTGCATATTCTTTTTCCTTTCCTTGTGGAGTTTTTGTTTTTCGATACCAAGAAATTTCACACCGATCAGGTATGAATCGGATAGGCTTCATATAAAAATCATGTTGGAATATTTGTATAGACCGTATTTGCTTTTATGATTTTATTTCCCTGAAAAATAGATAGCGATTGATCTATCTATTAGCAATTATTTTAATCACTCAAGTCCTTGATCCATTTTTATACCTTCATGTTTCCTTATGAAGTTTTTATCTAAATTTAGCTTAACGTCTTTCTAGTTATCCACAATGGCAGAACTGACAGCGCATATAAAACAAAAAGCCTAGAACTCAGTCTAGGCTTTTTTAGAAAAATTAAGATTATTCACCAGGCATTGAACATTCAAAGTTAGCCTTGTCTACAGAACAACGTGCTTTTTTGAGTACAGACATCATTCCAGCATCGTAAACACCGCGTTTAGTTAAGTCCATACGGCCATCACGCAACATTTTTTGATACTTAAGTTTGTCTTCTGCACTTAAGTTCATTTTGTATTTGCCAGGAATTTGCGCTTCTAAACGGTTGATCATTGCAAAGCTCTTCGGTAACTGTTTAACAAACCAGTCACGAGATTTTTGACCAAAACCAGCTGGGAATTTATCAGAACGTAATACTAGATCTGCTGTAACGTGTAATACAGGGAAGTTCCACATTACACCGTTTGCGCCTAAACCTTTATTTAACTCTAATGGTTTGTAAGCATAAGCAGGTGCACCTACCATATCTACCTGACCATTGTTAAATTTAGCAGCAAAGTTTGAGATATCAGAAAGAACTGCTTGAGCACCTACACGTTGCACCATAATTTTTTGTGCATCGTCATAGCCAAGTACAGCGAATTTTTTACCCGCAGCTTTTTCAACAGAGTTGATGTTTTTGTCGCGTACGAAAATGAATGCTGAACCTAGCGGAGAAATACCAGCAACTTCGTATTTTTTACCACCCATATTCGTGGTCATTTTTGCTGCATTACGCGCATCTAATACATAAGTAATTGCACGTTGAGCGATTTGGTTGTTTGGAACACCACCGAGTGAGTCGATAGATCCTGCGAATTTGTTATATTGGCGTGCACGCATTGCTGTCATTGCTACAGCATCACATTTACCCGCTTTAAAATCATTATCGGCAACAGCCTCGTCCTGACGAGGAACTAAGTTAATTTCAGTACCCCAGCCTTTTGCAGCAAGAGCCCATTCTTCCATCATTTTATATGAGTCGCCTGCTTTTCCTAAGAGGTCGAATACACATACGGTACTCGCTGCTTGCGCTGAAGCAGAAAAACCAACAACAGAAGCGGCAGCCATAGCAAGTACGATTTTTTTCATTTTCTTCATCCTTCCACGGAACAGATTTTTTGTTTGAAGTTTCCTTTCAAACACAGATATTAATCATGTTTTTTAGAAAAAAATAGAGCTTTTACTCAAATATTTTTATCTCATTGAACCATTGTTTGTTGGTTTTAAATTATTTATTAAAAGGAAAAATCGCTAATTTTCCGTAAGTTACTTTTTATATTCACAATTTTCATACCCATATTCAGCTTTGAAATATATGTAGCGTTTTTGTGTTCAAAAAATAAACTACTCTCCATTAAGCGTACATTCAAAATTTGTTCGTTCAACTGTACAGCGGGCGCGCTTTAGCACACTCATCATTGTTGCATCGTATACACCTTGTTTTGTTAAGCTGAGGCGACCTTCACGTAAAATTTTTTGATATTTAGTTTTGTCTTCTGCTGAAAAATTAATTTTAATTTTTGAGGGTACGCCCATTTCTAGCCGTTTTATCATGGCAAAATTCTGAGGTAATTTTTGTATAAACCAAGCACGTGACTTTATACCGAAATCTGTGGGGAACTTATCACTTCGGGCAATTAAATCACCCGTAACGTTAACTACGGGGAAAGTAAACATTGCCCCTTTCACGCCAACCCCTTTACCAATCTCTAAAGGTTTATAAGCATAGGCTGGTGCCGCAATTGCATCGACTTGGCCACTATTAAACTTTTTCACAAAATCGGTAATTTCTGAAGGAATGGGCTGAGCGCCAACGCTTTCCACCATAATTTTTTGTGCTGCGTCATATTGCAAAATAGCAAACTTAGTCCCACGTACTTTTTCAATTGAGTTGAGATTTTTATCCTTCACAAATAAATAAGCTAATCCAATCTGGACAATACCAACGACCTCGTAATTGGTTCCATTTTGTGCAGTCACCATGCGATGTTTATTACGCTTATCTAAAACATAACTAATAGCTTTTTGAGCAATTGCATTACTGGTTACCCCTCCAATCGCATCAATTGAACCTGCAAATTTATTATAATTTCGCGCCCGCATGGAGGTCATATAAGCGGCGTCACACTTACCTTCACGCAGTCTACGGTCAACTAAGCCTTCATCTTGAAATGGAATTAAAGTGATATCTGCTTGCCATTCTTTCGCTGCAAGCGCCCACTCTTCCATCATTTTATAGGACTCACCTGACTTTCCTAATAAATCAAACACACAGACATTTTGTCCTGCATGTACTGTCCCCACAGCACAGCAAAATGCTGCACCAATTATCCCCAATCTTTTTTTCATTTGACTTTCCTTAGTCTAGTTTTATTAGTAGCTCATTAATCAACCAAATTTTAAACAGTTTTTATTTTAGCTATATTTTTTTAAAAGTATTCTATCTTATTCAATATTTTGAAAATTTCGGATGAATAGCGAAAGTTAGGATGTATTGATATATGTAATTATTAATACCTGCTCACTAAAATCCGGAAAGTTTTGTTTTCATCGGCAGTTCTCTTTAAAATACAGCATCCCTAACTCACCTCGATACAATAAGATGATTCAATTTGACCAAGTTTCTTTACGCCGCGGTGGACGTGTTCTATTTCAAAAAGCGTCTATGCAATTACACCCAGGTTGGAAGATTGGTCTAACTGGTGTAAATGGTGCAGGTAAATCGACCTTATTTGCTACATTACTTGGAAGTTTAGGTGCAGATGAAGGTTCACTTACTCGTCCTTCAGGCTGGACCGTGGCACATATGGCGCAAGAAGTAAAAGCCCTAGATATGCCTGCAATTGATTTTGTTCTTTCAGGTGATGAAGAGTTTTGGGATATTCAAAATAAGCTTGCTCAACCAGATCAACTGACTGATTTTGAACTGGCTAAATTGCATGGCCGCTTTGATGAAATTCATGGTTATTCAGCGCCCTCTAAAGCTGCGCAGCTCATGGCAGGTCTTGGCTTTCTAGAAAATCAATTACGTTTGAACGTTGAGAGCTTCTCAGGTGGATGGCGTATGCGTTTAAATTTGGCGCGTACATTGATGAGTCGTTCTGATCTACTCTTACTGGATGAACCAACAAACCACTTAGATTTGGATGCAATTTTGTGGTTAGAAGATTGGCTTAAAGCCTATGAAGGTACACTCATTCTAATTTCGCATGACCGCGACTTTTTAGATGCGATTACAGATCATATTCTTCACATTGAAAATCAAGAACTCACACTTTACACCGGAAACTACTCTACATTTGAAACCACACGTAGTGAACGTCTTGCTCAGCAACAACAAGCTTTTGAGAAGCAACAAGAAACACGCGCTCACTTACAAAAGTTTATTGACCGTTTTAAAGCAAAAGCGACTAAAGCTCGTCAGGCACAAAGTCGTATTAAACAACTTGAGCGCATGCAGCAACTTGCACCAGCCCATGTAGATACGCCGTTTACATTTAGTTTTCGTGAACCGACTAAAATGAGTTCACCTTTGCTGACTTTAGATAATGCCAGCATTGGTTATGGTGATAAGCAAATAGCCGAAAAAATTAGATTACAAATTACACCGAACTCACGTATTGGTTTGCTTGGGATGAACGGCGCAGGTAAGTCAACATTGATTAAGAGCTTGGTTGGTGATTTACCACTCTTGGCAGGTGAACGTAAAGCTTCCGAGCTGCTTAATATCGGTTACTTTGCGCAGCACCAGATGGATGCTTTAGATGGTCACGCTAGCCCAATGCTACAGCTTGCCCGTATAGCAGATAAACAAATTAGTGAAGCCACTCTACGTTCATTCTTAGGTAGTTTTGGCTTTAGTGGTGAACGCATGGATACACCATGTGAAAGCTTTTCTGGTGGAGAACGCGCTCGTTTAGCCCTAGCACTCATTGTATGGCAGCGTCCAAATGTTTTAATTCTCGATGAACCAACAAACCATTTAGATCTTGATATGCGTCATGCACTGAGCATGGCATTACAAGATTTTGAAGGTGCCGTTGTTCTGGTTTCCCACGAACGTCAACTTATTGCAAGTGTATGTGATGAGCTTCTTTTAGTACACGGCGGTAAATGTACTGAGTTCGAGGGTGATTTACAGGACTATGCTAAATGGCTACGTGAAGCACGTCAGCAGCAAATCAATGCTCAGACTGCCGTCGCACAGAATAATTCGTCCTCTGCCGCTCCAGCGCCTGCTAAAGTTGATAAAGAAGCACAGCGTAAAGAAGCAGCTCGCCGTCGTGAACAGACTCGCCCTATTCGTAAAAATATTGAAAAGGTTGAATCACAAATTGAAAAGCTACAACCGCAGCTCGCCAAAATTGAAGAATCCTTAGCAGACACATCTTTATATGATGCTGCACGTAAGGATGATCTACTCAAACTTATGAATGAGCAGACAGAGCTGAAAGCTAAACTTGAGCAACACGAAGAGCAGCTTTTGGAACTCATGATGGAATTAGAAGAAATGGAAGCTTCTTTTGATTAATCCATTTTCTAAAATAAAAAAGCCGATTTCTTAATCGGCTTTTTTATTGATTAATAAGGCGTATAAAAAGCCCCTAATTCATTTAAATTGCTATTTACAGGTAAAGGCCAAACATTGCTTGATAAGCTGTCTGCAATATATAAATCGTATCCGCCTCGACTCCCTGTTTGTCCTGCAAGAGACACCACCATGTAACGCTGATCTAAAGGAGCTGGATCGGAAGTATCATAATTAATATTGTTAAATGGCAAACGTGTAGTTTGTTTATTGGCCATATCATAAATATAGATCTGGTCATGAGGATTTGTTGGGCTATACCAGCGCACATATAAGAACCGACTTCCTTGCCACCATACTGGATAATATGAAGCGATATTGGTCAGCTGTGTATCATAAGCACCCGATTGATCAATACTAAAAATTCTAGAATTATTTCCAGCACCTTTTGCATATAAAATTTGGGTGGTATTCACCATCGGATAAGGCATCGATTCTTCTATATCCCAACCATTTTGAGTCACAGAAGTCATCGTCCGATCCGTCATTTTAATGATTTTTAGATCGCCATTTTGTTTAAAAATAATACGCTGGTTATCTATAAATTTAGGGTCTTCATCGCGCTTATTATTGCCTTGAGTTAAGTTAATAGGTAACTCAGTGCTTCCGACCTTCCATACATATACATCCCATGCATCACCATAATGCTCCCCAGAGTTAACTCCCATAAAAGTTAACCATTTTCCATCTGGAGAAAAATGGCCATTCATCATATGGTTAATTTTCCAATTTGCGCCGAGTAATGTGGTTTGCTGTGTTGTGAAGTTATAAAGATAAAGCCTACTGTCCCATGCCTCATAATCACTATAACGATGAAATACTAATTTTCCATAAAAGGTGGGGGCTATCGCAGCATGCAATTGAAACACACTAGTGACAAAAACAATGCTACCCAATATAAGTTTATAAATCTTTTTCATAATTATATTTCCTATTGTTATTAGAAAGTACCGCATAGAGAATATAACTTCGAATAGTTTAAATGTTAAACAAAATGCTTTTTTCGGATACAAAAAAAGGGCTAATGATGATTAGCCCTTTACCATAAAAAATCAATTATCTAAATTTTTTATGATTTTCATTTCGTATTTTGACTAAATTAATTGCTTCAGTTTTGGCTTGATCTAATTGTCCTTGCTCAACTAAAACAGTTACTTTATCAATTTCGGCAACAAGCTGATCTAAACCAGCTTGGTACTCTTTTACCTTTACATTTTCTGATGGCAAACCTTCGAGTTTATGCGGCAAATATTGCTTAGAAGAAACTGCTGCTTCACGCATTACAACAAGCTGTTTTTTCGCGTTATCAGCATCTTTCGCTTCAGCAAATGCTTTCGTACTCTTAGCTAAAGTTTTCATATTCGTTTCTAGGTCTGCCGCCCAAACAGCAGAACTTCCTAAAAACACACATGAAATTAATAGGCTAGCTAATAATTTTTGACTCATCATTCTCTCCCTAGACTGATTTAGAATCATGTTATGAATTAAGCATCAATATCCGCATTTAAAGCATTCTCTTCAATGAATGCACGACGTGGTTCAACATCATCACCCATTAAGCAAGAGAACATACGATCTGCTTCAATCGCATCATCAATTGTCACCTGCAACATATTACGGTTTTCAGGGTCCATTGTTGTTTCCCACAACTGTTCAGCATTCATCTCTCCAAGACCTTTATAGCGTTGGATCATCATACCGCGGCGTGAATCTTGTAAAATATGTTGCCAAACTTGATGGAAGTTAGCCACTTGAATACGGCGATCACCTTTTTGTAAAAAAGCACCGTCTTCAAGTAAAGTGAACCAACTCTTCGAATTTTTGAGTAAACGTGCATATTCAGCTGAATTCAATAAAGCTGCATCAAGCAAATACGCATGCGGCAGATTATGAACATAGACAGTAATACGCGGCCAATAATGCGCAGATTTTTCACCTTGAGCATTTTCACGCTCAAATGCCTCTAAAGAGATTTCTGGACGTAAACTTGGCTGTAATCTGGTAATGATATCGCGTACCTGATCTGCCCATTGTTGTACATAAGCTTCATCATGGTTTTGATCACTCTTGAATGCTTCTACTTCAAGTAAAGCATCCAGTAAGCTAGCTGGATAACGTAAAGTTAAGCGCTGTAAGCTCTTTTGTGAAACTTGATAGTCTTGAATCACTTTCGCCAGTGCTTCACCAGTAATTGCAGGTGCTTCAGCATTGGTATGTAGAGATAGCTCATCAATTGCATTTGAGATGAGATAAGTTTCCAACGCATCATTATCTTTGATGTATTGTTCTTGCTTACCTTTCTTCAATTTATACAAAGGTGGCTGAGCAATATAAATATGACCACGCTCAACCAACTCCGGCATTTGACGGAAGAAGAACGTTAACAACAAGGTACGGATGTGCGAACCATCGACGTCGGCATCGGTCATGATAATGATTTTATGATAGCGAAGCTTATCAGGGTTATATTCTTCACGACCAATACCACAGCCAAGTGCAGTGATTAAAGTACCCACTTCCTGACTAGAAATCATTTTGTCAAAGCGTGCACGTTCAACGTTCAGGATTTTACCTTTCAATGGTAAAATAGCCTGCATTTTACGATTACGACCTTGTTTAGCACTACCACCAGCAGAGTCACCCTCGACTAGATATAATTCAGAAAGTGCTGGGTCTTTTTCCTGACAATCTGCCAATTTACCTGGTAAACCTGCAATATCAAGTGCACTTTTACGACGTGTCATTTCACGCGCCTTACGTGCAGCATCACGTGCACGCGCAGCATCAATAATTTTACCGGCAATTGATTTTGCAGCTTGCGGGTTTTCAAGTAAGTAAGCAGAGAACTCTTTGTTCATTGCTTGCTCAACCGCTGGTTTTACTTCACTCGATACTAGTTTTTCTTTAGTTTGAGAAGAGAACTTCGGATCAGGTACCTTTACCGAAATAATCGCGGTTAAACCTTCACGGGCATCATCGCCTGTCACATTGACTTTTTCTTTCTTGAGAATATTTTCATTTTCAAGATATTGGTTAAGACCACGCGTTAAAGCCGCACGGAAACCTGCTAAATGAGTACCGCCATCCTTTTGAGGAATATTGTTGGTAAAACAACGCACGTTTTCTTGATAACTTTCATTCCACTGCAATGCAACTTCTACACCGATACCGTTTTCTGTATCCGCGGTGAAATGGAAAATCTCGTTTAGATGAGTTTTACCTTCGTTAATGTATTTTACAAACTCAGATAAACCACCTTCGTAGTCATACACATGCTCAAGGTTAATACGTTCATCACGTAAAACAATACGCACGCCCGCGTTTAAAAATGAAAGCTCTCGTAAACGACGCGCTAAAATTTCAACGTTAAAAATAGTTTGACTAAAAGTTAGTTCACTTGGCCAAAAACGTACAGTTGTACCACTGCTATCCGTTTCACCAATCACACGTAATGGATATTGCGGATCACCGTGGTGATACTCTTGTTCGTGCACTTGGCCAGCGCGATTAATAATTAAATGCAATTTACTTGAAAGCGCATTTACAACTGAAACGCCTACGCCGTGCAAACCACCTGAAACTTTATAGCTGTTATCGTCGAACTTACCGCCTGCGTGCAAGATCGTAAGAATTACTTCCGCTGCAGACACCCCTTCTTCAGGGTGGATATCGGTTGGAATACCACGGCCATTATCAGAAACACTTACCGATTCATCTTCGTGAATCGTGACAATAATTTCGTCACAATGCCCAGCTAAAGCTTCATCGATTGCGTTATCGACAACCTCGAATACCATATGGTGTAAACCGGTACCGTCGTCTGTATCCCCAATATACATACCCGGACGTTTACGAACTGCATCTAATCCACGTAATACTTTAATACTAGAGGAATCATAAGCCTTTTCATTGGTTTGTTCTGTTTGAGAGGCTGATTGAGACTCTGAACTCATGGTTTCTCCCTAGCAAATATAGGTTTATTCAAAGATGGGTAACATCAAAAAATTATGGTGAAGCAAGACTAACTTGACCGGATTCAACATTGAATAATTGATATGAAATAGACAGATCATGTAAGTGTTTTTTTACCGATGCATGATCTAAAGTTGTCATAAAAACCTGGCTACCAAGTTGGCTTAATCGTTCAATTAAACGTTGTTGTGCGGTTAAGTCTAATTCTGCTGTCAGATCATCTAATAATACCACAGTTTCCTTATTACTCGCATGTAACATTGCAATTTGTGACAGTTTTAAGGCAATAATCAAGAGTTTTTTCTGACCTCTTGATAAAATTACATCAGCATGTCCAAACGGGGTTTTTAAGCGCAAATCTGCACGATGTGGGCCATATTCGGTATAGCGTCGTTCGATGTCTTTTTGGTGTTGATCCAGCAAGTCTTGCATGAGTCCCTGCTCTGTATGAAAACCGGGACTATATTCCAGTTCAATCTCTAGATCAGGTAGCAATTGACTTAAATCATTTTGAAAAAAGACATTCCATTGTTCCACAATACTTAAACGCTGAGAGTGTAAAATTTCACCATAATCACTCAACATTTTATTCCACGGCTCTAAATCCGCTAGAGAAATATTCCGTCTGGTTTTAAGTAAAGTATTACGCTGCTTTAATGCACGAGAATAATATTGCCAAGCAAAATAAAACTCAGGTTCCACGTGGAACATCAGCCAATCTAAAAGCTGGCGCCGAGGTTTCGCCCCATGGTCAATAATATCTGTACTTTGTGGATCAATATGCTGCAAAGGAAGCAGTTTAGCGAGTTGTCCTTGTGTAGCCACTGTATCGCCATTGACCTTCATCAACTGCTCACCAGAGGCCAACTTTTGCATGCCAATTTTTTCAGTTGCAGATTGCGCGAAAACAATCGCATCTTCAGCAGAGTATTGAATATAATTTTTAGGTATGTGGGTGCGGAACGACCGCCCTGTTGCAAGCAAATGGATTGCTTCCAGTATTGAAGTTTTTCCTGAACCGTTAGCGCCATAAAATACATTAAACGGTTGCAACCCTTGGAGTGCAACCGTTTTTAAATTACGCACACGTTCAATATTTAAACGCGTAAGATGCATATTAGATAGCCAGATTATACACGCATCGGCATAACGACATAGGTTTGATCAGGATGTGCCGGATCTTGAACCAATACAGATTGGTTTGCCTCAGTCATGCTCATATTTACATCATCACCATCAAGCACACCTAAAACATCCAGCAAATATTGCGCATTAAATGACATTTCAAGCGGTATGTTTTGATACTGAATCGCTAAATCTTCAATCGCTTCGTCTTGTTCAGGGTTATTTGCACGTAACTGTAAAGAATCTTGATTAAAATTCAAGAAAACACCACGTAACTTCTCATTACTCAAAATTGCGACGCGTTGTAATGATTGTTTAAACACATCATGGCTAATTAATACATGTTTATCGCCACCACGTGGAATTACACGACGATAATCAGGGAATTTTCCATCAATCAACTTTGTAGTAAAGCGAACAGTGATATCGCCCTGCTCTTTGTCACGGCTTGGCGTATTAATTGTGACATTTAACAATTCACGACCAATCAGCAACGTTAATTGTTCATCTTCAATGCTAAGTAAACGCTGTAATTCACCAACAGCTTTACGAGGTACAATGGCTTGAACCAATTGAGATGATGTAGAAGAAGCAGTAATTTCACATAGTGCTAAACGGTGACCATCTGTTGTTACTGCACGCAATTGATTTTCATCAATTTCTAATAAAGTACCCGTTAAATAGAAACGTACATCTTGTACAGCCATAGCAAAAGCCGTTTTTTCAAATAAACGCTTTAACTCACGTTGAGTGACCTGTACTTGTGTACCTTGACTATTTTCAGTGGTCAATAATGGATAATCTTCTGCCGGTAAAGTACCTAATACAAAACGACTATTACCAGATTTTAAAATACATCTTTGATCTTCAGTAATTTGTAAGTCAATCAATGCAGCTGTAGGCAATGATTTACAAATTTCCATCAACTTACGAGCAGGAACAGTTGTTTCACCTGCTTCAATGCATGCCCCTTCTGTTAAAACAGTACTGGCAACCAGCTCAACTTCTAAATCAGAACCGGTAATGGTGAGTGCCTGAGCATTAGTCTGAATTTTGACGTTTGAAAGAATATTCAATGTATGACGACGTTCTACCGCACCGACAACATGCGATAAAACATTGAGTAAGCTTTCTTTAGCGATTTTCAAACGCACGATTCATTCCTCTAGCAACTTGGAGCAAATATTTCATTTTTTAGCTGTGTACTATGCTGCACTTACGTAGACTTTGCAACAACGTCTTATCATTTCATTAACTCTGGAGTAGACGTAATAGATTTTTATAATCTTCGTCAAAAATCGGATCTTCTTCACGTAGACTTACTACTTTTTCGCAAGCATGCATGACTGTACTGTGGTCACGTCCACCAAAAGCCATTCCAATTTCGGGAAAACTATCACCAGTTAACTCACGAGCAAGTCCCATTGCTAACTGACGTGGTCGCGCATAGATTCGAGTCCGCTTTGGTCCTACCAATTCTTTTAAAGGAATACGGAAATATTCACTAACTACACGTTGGATATTTTCTACACTAATTGTACGTGCACGGATTGCCAACACATCTTTTAAAGACTCGCGGACAACATCAAGATCAATTGGTGCACCTTTAAAACGAGAAATTGCGACGACTTTATTGAGTGCGCCTTCAAGTTCACGTACGTTGGCAACTACTTGTTGTGCAATAAATAATGCACAATTTCGAGGTAAATCAACGCCGCTATTTTCGGCTTTTTTCAATAGAATTTCGATACGAGTTTCAATATCTGGCGGTTCAACGCCTACTGAAAGACCCCAAGAAAAGCGAGAAACCAAACGCGGGTCTAACTCGGTCAATTCTTTTGGATAACGATCTGAAGTTAAAATAATCTGTTTAGATTCATCAAGTAATGCATTGAATGTATAGAAGAATTCAACCAAACTTGCTTCTTTACCTGCTAAAAGATGAATATCATCGACCAACAATAAATCTAAAGAACGGCAATTTTTCTTAAATTCTTCAACTTTGCCTTTTTGCAAAGAACTTACAAAATCCTGAACGAAGCTCTCAGAGGTCATATACATCACCCGTGCATTAGGCTTGGCTTGCAATAAAGCATTACCAACTGCCTGCATCAAGTGAGTCTTACCCAATCCTGTCGGACCATATAAGAATAAAGGGTTATGCTGTGAAGCACCTAATTGTGTTAATACCTTTCTACATGTTTCAGCAGCCATCTGGTTCGAACGGCCTTCAACAAATAAAGAAAAAGTAAATTGGGGGTTTAATAGTTTCTTTTTCGGTGTTTTTGGGTTCACTACACTATTAGTAGTAGGTGAACTGGAAATAGAATCTGGTTCTTTTTTTACTTTAATACTTTGTTGGGGCGCAGTTTGCAAAGCAGCAGTTGTAGTTGCTGGCTGCTCACCTGATGACAAAATACTACCAGGACGAGAATCAACTAAAATCTCAACCTGACGTACTCGCCCTTCTGATAACTGTTCGGCCAATATAGAAATTAATTCTAAATGGTTCTCTTGAATGTAACGCGTCCAATAAGGATTAGGTGCATAAAGACGCAGTGTCCCTTCTACTTCTTCAGCAACTAATGGGCGAATCCACATCGCAAAGACGTTATCAGAGAGCTCTTGTCGCAAGCGAGTTAAGCAGTCTGTCCAAAGCATGTGTATCCCCTATTTCTGCGTTTTTAAATTCAAATAATCTAAAGATTAACCCTTCCTGATGAGAAGGGGTCGCCATTCTAACCAAGTTATCCACATCTGTCATGACGATTTCAGTTGATTTTGTCTAAAAAGAAATCTCTTGTGAATAAATTTAAATTCAAAATGGCTTGTGTATAACTTTTTGCACAACCTGTGGATAAATTAACACATAAACTTATCCACAATCCATAAATATAGTAAAAACAGAGTTATCAACAACTCAAATATATGTTTTTTAAATTTAAAAGTGCGAAATCCACAGAAAAAGTTATCCCTAATAAGAATAAATTTAAATTTCTAAATTTGAATTTATTTAATAGGGTGGAGAGCTTTTGTGGATAACTGCAAAATATGAATTTAAATTCAAATACAGCAAATCCAAACCAAGATGGTATCTTGTTTTGTTGATAAATATGTATATAAGGTGTGTATATATTAAAAGTTCTAATAAAAATAGACAATTACTTTGTGTATAACTTTTAAAGCTATATATTGCACTGAATTATGACCGTGATAAAAAGAAGAGAAGAGATTAAAAATTTGGGTTAAATACAAAACTTTCTTGGTTTTTCATTGACAGCGTAAACATTGCACAATAAAATCGCGGACCTTTATAGAAAGATCATTTTTGGGAGTTTCAATATGAAACGTACTTTCCAACCATCTGAATTAAAGCGTAAACGCGTTCATGGTTTCCGTGCTCGTATGGCAACTAAAGCTGGTCGTCAAGTATTAGCTCGTCGTCGTGCAAAAGGTCGTCATAGCTTAACTGTTTAATACTGTTACGCTGACCAGACTTGGGTGTGATGACACTTTACAGTTTTAGCACAGACGTGCGAATACGCTGTGCTGCAGATTATAAAAGTGTATTTGATGGTGCGCTTTTTAAAGTGCATCAACCCCATTTTTTATTTCTTGCAAAATTAACCGAACAGCCTAAAAGCCGTTTGGGTATTGTTGTTGCTAAGAAAAAAGTGCGCCGAGCGCATGAAAGAAATCGAATAAAACGTCTTGCTCGTGAGAGCTTTCGTCTACATCAGCCGAATTTTGGATCAGACATAGATGTTGTGGTGATGCCGAAAGTTGGTATAGAAACGATTACGAATGCTGAGCTATATCAACAATTAGACTTTGCTTGGCAAAAATTACAGCGCTTAGCAAAAAAACATTCTAAAGTTGGCACAACCTCGCAGAATTAAGAGATAGCCAATGGTCCGTTTTCTACGTTGGTTGATTCGACTGTATCAAATTGCGATTAGTCCGCTTCTTGGACCCCGTTGTCGTTATATCCCGACTTGTTCCCAATATGCGATAGAAGCATTGCAAACTCATGGTGCGATAAAAGGCGTTTGGTTATCTTCTAAACGGATATGTCGTTGTCATCCGTGGGGAGGATCTGGATATGATCCGGTACCGCCAAAAGCAATTCGTTTTATTTCGTTTCATCAAATAGATTCTCAAACGCATCATGTTGCTGTACCCTTTCGTGATCGTTTACTGAAGCAAAATCTCTCTAACCATTTGGGGTAATAGATATGCAACAATGGGCCAGGTTTGCAATTCTCGGGGCCATGTTTGTCACCGCATATTTGCTCATTTTGGCTTGGCAAAAAGATTATGGAAATGCTGCAACTGCTCCGCAACAACAAGCGGCAGCTGTAAGTTCGCATGAAATATCTGCTGATTTGCCAAATGCTAAAAATGCAACAGTGGCTTCCGATGTGCCACAAGCAAATATTGCGCAGTCACAAACCACAGATGCAACTGCACCTGTGAATCAACAGCTTATTTCAGTACAAACTGACCTTTACCATATTTGGATCAATCCAAAAGGTGGTGATATTGTTCGTATTGAATTACTCTCACACGACAAAAGCAAAGACAGCGATCAACCTTTTGTTATGCTTGAAAATGATGCCAAGCGTACATATGTTGCTCAATCTGGCTTAATTGGTTTGAATGGACCAGATAGTAGTCGTGGTGGTCGTCCATTATATGCTGTTGAAAAGACATCATATACTTTGGCTGATGCTAAAGGTGTACAGGACCAAAAGGGTCAATCTGAAAAAGTTTTAAACGTTCCGATGGTATTTAAAACACCTGAAGGCGTTGAAATTATTAAAACTTTTACCTTTACTCAAGGTCAATATCCAATTGTTGTAAAACATCAAGTCATTAACCGTAGCCAACAAAGCTGGCAAGGTCAGATGTTTGGACAATTAAAGCGCGATAATTCTGAAGATCCAGGTAAATCTTCTCAAGGTATTTTCACTCTAGGAACTTTCTTAGGTGGAGCTTGGGGAACGCCTGATGCACATTACAACAAGCTTAAATTTGCTAATTTCTCAGAAGAAAAAGTAAATACTGAAGCGAAAGGTGGATGGGTTGCGATTGTTCAGCATTATTTTGTAAGTGCTTGGATTCCTGGAAACCTTAAGCTGACTCAAGCTAATGGTCAGCCTTATGTAGCTAAGCTTGAATCTCGTCAATCTGCTGATCACATGAATATCATTGGTTTTACCTCACCAGTGATTAATGTTCCGGCAGGCACTTCAATGGAAGTGGATGCAAAACTTTATTCAGGTCCGAAAGTACAATCTGAATTAAAAGATTTAGCTGTTGGTTTAAATCAGACTGTTGATTATGGTTGGTTATGGCCGATTGCTAAACTCTTGTTCTTAGGTCTTCAATTCTTCCATAGCATTGTGGGCAACTGGGGATGGTCAATCATCTTGCTTACCATTATGGTGAAGATGATCTTGTGGCCTTTATCTTCAAAAAGTTATCGTTCTATGGCGAAAATGCGTGTGATTGCACCAGAAATGCAACGCATGAAAGAAGAGTTCGGTGAAGACCGTATGCGCTTCTCGCAAGAAATGATGGCTTTATACAAGCGTGAACAAGTAAATCCACTTTCAGGTTGTTTACCATTGTTGCTACAAATGCCAATTTTCCTTGCTTTGTACTGGGTACTCATGGAAAGTGTGGAATTACGTCACGCACCATGGTTAGGTTGGATTCAGGACTTGTCAGCAATGGATCCTTGGTTCATCTTGCCGTTAATCATGGGTGCTACCATGTTTGCACAGCAAATGTTGAACCCGCAACCCGCTGATCCAATGCAGGCAAAAGTGTTCCGCATTATGCCGATCATGTTCACGGTATTTATGTTGTTCTTCCCTGCCGGTCTTGTACTGTACTGGATTGTGAACAACAGTATTACTATTTTACAGCAGTCGTTTATTAATAAGAGCGTTGAGAAAAGTCGTATCAATAAGACTGAATCAGCTTCTTAATCGTTGAACTTTTGCTGAATAAATCCGCTTAAGATGGTAATCTTAGGCGGATTTTTCTTTGGCTGGATTTTAGGTTTTTAGGTGAATAATATGCAAAGTCAAACCACGATTGCCGCAATTGCAACGCCACCTGGGCGTGGTGGTGTGGGCGTAATTCGCCTATCTGGACCTAAGGCTTATGAAATTGCTCAAAACCTGACACAAAAAAACTTGCCAGAAGCGCGTATGGCGGGTTTCCGTAAATTTTATGATGCTGATGGCAGTATTATGGATGAAGGGATTGTTCTATGCTTTCCCAATCCTCACTCGTTTACAGGTGAAGATGTTGTAGAGCTACAAGGTCACGGCGGTCCAGTCATCCAAAATGCCTTGCTTGGACGTCTATTTGAGCTTGGTGCAATTGCTGCAAAAGCCGGCGAATTTTCCATGCGTGCTTTTGAAAATGGCAAGATGGACTTGGTACAAGCGGAAGCGATTGCCGACTTGATTGATGCGACTTCGCAAGCTGCGGCACGCTCTGCGGTTCGCTCTTTACAAGGCGCTTTTTCAACAAAAATTAATACCGTTTTAGAAAAACTGATTCATTTACGCTTGCATGTTGAAGCAGCAATTGATTTTCCTGAAGAAGAAATCGATTTCTTAGCAGACGGTAAGATTTTAGCTTTACTTGAAGATGTTCAGCAGTCAGTACATGCCGTTCAAACCTCTGCACGACAAGGTCAATTACTCCGTGAAGGCTTGCAAGTCGTTATTGCGGGTAAACCAAATGCAGGTAAGTCGAGCTTGTTAAACGCACTAGCTGGCGTTGAACGCGCAATTGTGACCGATATTGCTGGTACAACTCGCGATGTTTTACATGAAAAAATTAGCTTAAATGGTCTACCAATCACCTTAACAGATACTGCGGGTCTTCGTGAAACAGGTGACATCGTTGAAAAAGAAGGGATTCGTCGTGCAATCAAAGAAATTGAACAAGCTGATTTGTTATTGCTGGTTTATGATTTAAACCAAGGTGATGACCCATTAAAACTCGCTCAAGAGTATTTTGCGGAACATATTGAACCGCGTCGTTTAATGTTAATTGGTAATAAATGCGATTTAACTGGTCAATTAGCTGAAATAAGCGATTTTCAAGGTTTCCGTCATATAACCGTTTCTGCAAAACAAGAGATGGGCGTACAAGGCCTCGTAGATGCGATTACAGCGCATGCAGGCTTCCACCCTGAGGAAGATACCTTTATTGCAAGAACACGTCATTTAGACGCAATGAAGCGCACACAGCTCTATCTTTCAGAAGCACGTGAGCAACTTGTTGTGTTTAACGCAGGTGAACTGGTTGCTGAGTCATTACGTCTTGCCCAAAATGCTTTAGGTGAAATTACCGGTGACTTTAGTGCCGATGACCTATTAGGCAAGATTTTTGGTTCATTCTGTATTGGAAAATAATTACAAAATTCTGAATGATGCACATGGCTGTGTCATTCAGTCACCTTGTTAACCGTATCTTTTTAGAACCTTTAAAAACTCATCTAGCTCATTTTGATCAACTTGTGCATCTTTGAGCACGTGATGATGTAAATGCTGTTCCATTAATTCACTCATCAAACCGTTTATTGCCCCTTTAATTGCAGCAACTTGTTGTAGTATTTCTATGCATGAAATATCTGGCTGTTCAACAGCATGCTCAATGCTGTTGATTTGTCCTTTTAGTCGTTTTACACGATTAAGTATTTTTTTATCCTGACCAATGTGACTCATCTGTGTTCTCTTGTATAATTCAATATACTGGTAGGGAGTATATTGGGTTTAAATATTATGCAGGATCATAGTGTATCACGTCATCATCAACATCAGTTTGATGAAGGAAATCCACTTGCACAAAAACGTATTTTGATTGCAACGATTTTAACGGCATCAATGATGGTGTTAGAAATATTCGGTGGATGGTTTTTCAATTCAATGGCACTTTTGGCTGATGGTTGGCATATGAGTTCCCATATGTTGGCTCTCGGTTTAGCCTATTTTGCCTATCGCGCGGCTCGTTATTATTCCAAAGATCGTCGGTTTAGTTTCGGAACTTGGAAAATCGAGATTTTAGCGGGTTATAGCAGTGCAATTTTGTTGATGGTTGTCGCCATTTTTATGGCGTTTCAGTCGATACAACGTTTATTTAATCCAGTTGAAATTTTTTATAATGAAGCGATTCCGATTGCAATTTTAGGTTTGGTCATTAACTTGATTTGCGCATGGTTACTTCACGATGATGGGCACCATCACCATCACCATCACCATCACCATCACCATCACCATCACCATCACCATCACGAGCATGACCATCACGAGCATGACCATCACGAGCATGACCATGGGCATCATCACCACGATTTAAACCAAAAAGCTGCATTTTTACATGTAGTTGCAGATGCAGTAACTTCTGTTTTTGCAATTATTGCGCTTTTCGCAGGTAAGTATTTCGGATGGGATTTTTTAGACGCACTTTTAGGAATTTTAGGTGCTATTTTGGTTGCAAAATGGTCTCTGGGATTAATGAAAGAGACAGGAAAAAC
The DNA here is from genome assembly GCF_027854635.1 of Acinetobacter sp. AOR43_HL. NCBI lineage: Bacteria > Pseudomonadati > Pseudomonadota > Gammaproteobacteria > Moraxellales > Moraxellaceae > Acinetobacter > Acinetobacter sp. AOR43_HL. The sequence continues at coordinate 32,824 of NZ_JAKTHX010000035.1, read as the reverse complement.
CCTTTTAGACGCAGAAATGGATCATCCGGTAGTTGAAGAGATCCGTGAAGTCATTGCTGAGTTTCCTAAATATATTGAAATTACGGATATTCATGTCTGGAAAGTCGCGAAAGGTAAGTTTTCTTGTATTTTGGCACTCGAAACTGATGATATTTCTTTAACCGCAGATCAGATTCGTCATGCTTTGTCCATTCATGATGAAATCGTGCATATATCTGTAGAAATTAATACTCTAAAACCTATTTATGTTCCACGTGAAACATTGGCATAAATGAGTGGAAGTTTGGTTATAACTCGGTAATCAGTTCTGTTTTAAAAAGCTGAACTGATTAAAATGATCTCCTCTCCTACCTATGAGTCAGTTTTATGCTTAAAAAATTAGGAATATTGGCGTTATTTAGCCTAACTACAAGTGTGAGTTTCGCGAATGTAGATACTGTTAGGGAAAATATTAAAAAACAATATCCTAATTTGAAAATTAGCAATATTCAGAAAACTGAAATGCCTGGGCTATATAGTGCTAATCTTGATCAGCAAATCATTTATGTTGGTGAAGATGGGCAACATATGTTTGTAGGCTCTATGATTCGGTTAAAAGACCAAAAGAACTTAACCAAAGATCTGGTTTTAGGACAGAACTCAATTGATTGGAAACAACTGCCTTTAAAAGATGCGATTAAAAGAGTCAAAGGTAATGGCCAGCATGTTTTAGCAGTATTTTCTGATCCAAACTGCCCTTATTGTAAGCAGCTTGAACCTGAACTCGATAAGCTTAAAGATGTGACTATTTATACGTTCATCTATCCTTTAAAACCTCAGTCTATTGTGGTTTCTAGACAAGTTTGGTGTGCACCAAATCAATCTTACTCATGGAAAAAACTGATTCAGCAAGGTGTTAAACCAACAGTTACGAGCTGTGCAAACCCAATTGACCGTAATTTGGAATTAGGAAAAAAACTCGGCTTTAACGGCACCCCTACCCTAATTTTTGCGAATGGTTTCAAACTGGTTGGCGCACGTTCTGCTGAAGAAATTCAGGCCGTATGGAAAGAGTTAGGTCTTTAAAATAAATTAAAAAAAGCACCATAAGGTGCTTTTTTTACAAATGAATTAAGGTTTAGCTTTTTCGTGCAATCAAGTTGTAGATAAAAAGAATAACGATGGCACCAATCACGGATGCGATAAAGCCTGCAGCTGAGTTTTCGCCGTAAAGTCCAAGTAAACGACCACCATAAGTAGCTAGAAGTGAACCTGCAATACCAATCAAGGTAGTTACGATGAAACCTGCTTTATCATCCCCAGGATGCAAAGCACGAGCGATTAAGCCAGCAAAGAAACCAACTACAATAGCGACAATAAGTGACCACATATTTGTTCTCCAGTTGTTTTTTTGATGAAGTTAATGATTTTGCTTCATATTCTATCGTGCGGTAGAGCTGTCTATTTTGTCTGTAGCAGATTGCGACTTTTTGTGTCTTTTTTGTTCAAAGCTAAGGCTTTATATAAAAAAATAGCACCTTGCGGTGCTATTTCTCTGAAATTTATAAACCAATTTCACCAATAAATGGCAAGTGGCGATATTTTTGATCGTAGTCTAAGCCGTAACCCACAATGAATCTGTCTTCAACTTCAAAACCTAAAAATTTCACTTCAAGATCAATTTCACGGCGAGATGGTTTACTCACTAATGTGCAGAGTTGAATTGAATTTGGCTCGCGAGTTTGCAACATTTCAACGACTTTGCTTAAGGTATTGCCTGAGTCGATAATGTCTTCAACAACCAATACATCTTTACCGCGAATTTCACCGTCAAGATCTTTTAAGATTTTGACATCTCGACTTGAAGTCGTACCGCCGCCGTAGCTAGACACTGTCATGAAGTCGAGTTCATGCGGTTTAGTAATTGTACGGCACAAGTCTGCCATGAAAATAACAGAACCACGAAGTAGTCCAATAAGAACTAATTCTTTATCACTATTTGCATAGTGAGCGTTAATTTGCTCGCCGAGCTCTTTGACTTTTGCTTGAATTTCTTCGGTTGAAATCATGATGCTCATTGCAACAGTCATGGCAGATTCCTACAAGATATAAAAGAAAAAATAAAAAAGGTGTTGACCTGCAACACCTCGAAAATCTGAGTTAATGGTAAAATTTTAAAGCAAAATGATGTTTCATGCACCCTTTGATGGCTGTGAAATTTTATCATTTTGCGGATTATGTCGATCACGCTTTAATGCAAGAGCACATATTCCAAATAATAACAAAAACTTAACAATGCCTTTTTTATTTGGCTGTTTCTTTTTGATAAGCACGTTTTCCATAAATATAAGTCGCCTCAATATTACGGTCATCACCTAAAGTGAATAAAGCAAACAGCGAATCTTCAACAGTTTTGGATTTAGACTGGCGAAGTTGCTGTAATGCAGTTGGCTTAAGATTTAGTACCACAAAGTCTGCTTCTTTACCGACATTGAAGTTGCCTAACTGATCTTGCAAATCAAGCGCTTTTGCGCCGCCTAAAGTTGCATGATAGAGCGCTTCATAAGCTGAAAGTTTATCACCTTGTAACTGCTGAACCTTATAAGCCTCGTTAACGGTTTGCAGTAAACTAAATGATGTACCAGCACCGATATCTGTACCCAAGCCCACTTTCACTTGTTTTTCCCATGTTTTTTTCAATGGGAATAAACCACTGCCTAAGAACAGGTTTGATGTTGGACAAAATGCGATAGCCGATTGTGTATCATGCATACATTGCCATTCTTGATCTTCTAAGTGAACGCAATGAGCAAATACAGAACGTTTACCAGTCAGGCCATAATGTTGATAAACATCTAAATAGCCTGCTTGTTCTGGAAATAAAGATTTCACCCAAGCGATTTCATCTTTGTTTTCACTTAAATGGGTATGGACATACACATCTGGAAATTCTTGTTTTAACTGCCCTGCTCTTTCTAGCTGTTCAGGTGTAGACGTTGGTGCAAAACGTGGAGTAATCGCATAGAGAGCACGGCCCTTACCATGCCATTTCTCAATCAGTGCTTTGGTGTCGCTGTAAGCTGTTTCTGGCGTATCACAAAGCGCTTCAGGTGCATGGCGGTCCATGAGTACCTTACCAGCAATTAAACGCATCTGAACGTGTTCTGCGGCTTCAAATAAGGCATCAACAGACTCAGGATGAACCGTACAGAAAACCAGTGCTGTGGTTGTACCGTGTTTAAGTAGCTCTTGAACAAAGAACTGGGCAATTTCACTTGCATATGCTTTGTCCTGAAATTGAATTTCAGTTGGGAAAGTATAAGTATTGAGCCAGCTTAAAAGTTGTTCGCCGTATGCTCCAACCATTTCGGTTTGCGGGAAGTGAATATGGGTATCAATAAAGCCGGGTACAATCAATTGTTCTGGATAATGTTGAATCTCAACCCCAGCAGGTAGATGCGTCTGAGCGTCTTCCCATGCACCAAACCATTTGATTTTTCCATGTTCACTAACCAATACACCATCTTCCAAATAGCGCACTTGATTTGGAATATCTGTTGGCTCAGAGACGGTTTGCTGGATATCTAAAAAACGACCACGCACAACGGTGGTATTTGCGATCAATGACATGGAAAGCCTTTATATTTTCACTTTTTTCGATTGATTGTACCCCAGTTAGCCAATATTTAAACGGTATAACGTTTACTTAGTCCCCATTCAGCCAAAATCCGTCGATAAGTTGTTGATGAACGGTCTGCTTCAAAATGTGCTTCCATCATTAAATCAAGCGGCAGTTCTTCTGGCTTTTGTGATTCGACCATATCTTGGTCTTCGGCAAAAATTTGGGCATTAAATGCATATACCTTTTCTAAATCGCCTGTTTGGTCAAAGTTACGGGTGAGTGGAACAAATAAACGGGTTTTATTACTTGAGATAGGACAACAGGCATTCAAAATTTTTAAGACCCCACCTTCTGGAAAATCGACCGTGAGTACGGCTGAAAAAGGTGGATACACATCAAAGGTGCGCTTCCACAAAAAGCCTTCTGGCTCGAGATGTTTTAGTTCATGTGGATAATTACTGACATTACTGATATAGACCGTTTTTAAGCCATAGTCGGTACGTTCAGTGTGATATTTAGGGACGATAGGATTATCGCGATTCGCAAAGGCATTGTGATGTACCCACGCAAAATGAGCGACATCAATAAACCCTTCAAGTTGACGTCCACTAGAACCACCAATATCGACGAAAGGTGGTAAAATTGATTGATGCTCTGCGTGGTCCCAAGTATCTAATATAGGAATATTGGCTTTAGCAATATCACGACCATGAATACTGGTCCAAATGAGACCATATCTTTGTATAACTGGAAATTTGGTCAGAGAAAAACGATCAGAAATTTTAGTTAGTTCGGGCTGAGCTGGTATTTGGGTACATTTCCCTTCGGTGTTATAGCGTAGACCATGATAAGGACACACAATCTCCTCACCATCTACCCAACCTTTGGTTAAAGGCACCCCACGGTGTGGACAGATGTCTCGAACCAGATGAATTTCTCCACTTTCTGTTTTATATAACGCCATATTGACGTCTAGTAGAGTGACTCGTTGAGGTGCAGTAGAGACATCTTGAGTACATGCGACGGGATACCAGTGAGTAGATAAAATTTCCCAATCTTTTGCTTCAAAACTGCTGTTACACGGCATGGCAAGGGGCGTTAAAGTTGGAATCGCATTCATGGCATCACTCCTTAAAAAAATCAGGGCTCTCATGAGCCCTTAAAATCTAGGCTTTTTTCTTTTTAAGAGATGCAAAGAGCTTGCCAATATTGATTTTTAATTAAAGAAATAAGAATAAAATTATTAAATTACATAAGATTAAGTTATTATATTTTTGAATTTTTGTTCTAATTTAGCTTTAAAAACCAAAAATTATTATTCGCTATATATTTAAAATGCACTGATTGACTACATGGAAGGCACAATAAAAAAGCACCTAAAAAGTGCTTTTTAAAATACCTCTAGGCATTTATTACTCGACAAAATAATGTGCTGCAAAGTGAGCATCATTACCAATAATATCATAGCAATCTTCACGAATAGACATGCCGGCGCATTGATGTCCAACCATCCATAAACCGAGTGTAGGTAGTTGTCCTGAAAATAATGGGGTATCTACCCATTTCTGTGCGACATAACCGTATTTGTCATAGTCATCAAAATAAAAGCTACCAGAAGCCGTACCTTGGTCATGACCGTCTTGTAAAACTCGAATATTGGCCCCTTCCCTTGCCAAAATCGGCTTTTTCACCCATTTGCCAGACAAAGCTTGTTGCGGGTCATACGTATGGGTTTCAATCAACAATGGATGGTTTGGGTAACGCTTCCAAAGCTCAACCAAAATCGCTTTATTTGAAAGTAACATTTTCCAGCAGGGTTCAATCCACTGTGTTTGTGGGTGGATATATTGAGAAAATGCTTCTTCCCAGATCCATTCCCATGGGTAGAGCTTAAATATGTTTTGAATGGGTTGATTATGAAGATCAACAAAATCTTGCCCGTTCCAGCCTATGTTCTCCATAGAAAGCTCGGAAACTTGTAGATGAGCTTGATAAGCGGTATCCATTAAGTACTCTAAATTACCCCAGTCTTCCCTTCCAGCTTCCTGACAAGCAGCAAAATGCACATGGCTACCACGCGGTAAAATTGTTTTCCAGCGTTTAATCAGGTCTTCATGAATACTATTGAATTGATCTCGGTTTGCAATACCTGAGACTTGTTCTATCCACAGCCACTGCGCGACAGAGGCTTCGAGTAAGCCAGTCGGCGTGTCGGCGTTATATTCCAGCATTTTGATATTTCGCCCATCGTAAGCGAAATCAAAACGGCCATACAGCATAGGGGCATTTTGTTTCCATGAATGTTCAATATGGTTTATAGCGACTTGAGGAATTTGAAAACAAGCAGGATAGTCCCCGCGTTGAATGAGGTCTCCTACTACTGCTAAACACATCTGATGCAGTTCATTTGCTGCATCTTCAAGTTGTTCAATCTGCTTAAGGGTAAACTCATAAGCAACTCCTTCAGACCAGTAAATTGAGCCATCAAGAGAAGGTAAATTAAAATAATCAAAACCAATATTTTGATGCTCCACTTGCCAGTCTGGTCGTGGAGTAAATATTTTTCTTTTCATATTAAGTGAATGCCTAAAGACTTAGCCGCCGAAAGAAAAACCGCTACGGCCAAAACCACCACGAATTGGGGATGAAGAAGATGCGCTTTTCGCCGTACTTGAAATAATGGGGTGACCTACACTCAAATTGCTGTAAGGATGTAAGGTATTGCCGCGAAAAGAAACTTCCCGATTATTTCGATAATACGCAGGACCTAAATAGCGACCACCAACATAGCTAGAACCATGTCCACTGGAGCTATTTTCTTGTTTACATGTTTCATTATTCCAGTCGCGAGCACAGTCATATTGGTTGTTATATACGTCTTGTACTAAAGGACCATCATTATGGCTACATGCCGTGATTAATAGAGGGACAACGACAAGATTAATTTTTTTAGAACGCATGAGACTCCACACATTTTAATAAGTATGTTCGGCATAAAATACCGAATAGCTGTTATCTATTATGTTTCTGATTAGGAAAGATAAATTTTAAGTTGGCATATGATATTAATCTGTTTTTTTAAAGTACAGTCTATTTTGAAAATTTAGATAACAAGGCATCTCACGTGTAGATGCCTTGTTGTGATGAATTAAGACTGCAATTGCTTTTTGTTGTGTCGTAAAGAGAGGTAAGCAGTGATTGCTAACACTATGACGATAAAGCTTAATGAGATCCAGATAGGCATGTGGAATACATCAAGCAACAACATTTTCGCACCAATGAACAATAAAATGATGCCTAAGCCGTATGGTAAGTAATGCAATTTAGTCGCAGCGCCAGCAAGCAAAAAGAACATTGCGCGTAAACCTAAAATTGCCATTAAGTTCGCTGTTAAAACAATAAACGGGTCGCTAGTTACCGCAAAAATAGCAGGAATAGAATCTACTGCGAAAATCACGTCTGAAGCTTCAACCAGAATCAAAACTAGAAATAACGGCGTTGCCCACAATAAACCGTTTTGACGTACAAAGAATTTGTCACCTTCAAGCTGTGGTGTAATACGCATATGGTTACGTAACCATTTTAAGAGCTTGATATCTTCAATATTGGTTTCTTCATCTTGGCCTTTTAAGAACTTAAAGCCTGTATATACCAAGAACGCACCGAAGATATAAAGTACCCAAGAAAACTCTTGAACGAACCATGCACCAATAAAAATAAAGAGGGTACGCAGTACGATGGCACCTAATACGCCGTAGAGCAAAATTTTACGTTGTAGTGCAGCTGGAATAGCAAACGCTGCGAAAATCATTAACCAGACGAAAACATTGTCAATTGCGAGGGATTTTTCGAGTAAGTAACCCGCAAAGTATTCCATTGTTTTTTGGTTGGCTAAGGTCACCCCAACTGTTTGTTGTAGGTAAAGCCATAAACCACCACCAAATAAAGCTGCGACGCTTACCCACGCTACACTCCAGTAAGCAGCTTGCTTAATTGAGACATCCTGACCTTGCTTTTGCTTAAAGCCTAAAAAGTCAATCAGGAGCATCACAATGACTATGCCAAAGAATGCTATGTACAGCCATAAATTACCGATTGTTTCCATAAATCCTCCATACATCCGGCAATTGGGCATAAAAAAACCTCGACCAGTTGCCAGATGAATAAACATCTGTATCAACATGATCAAGGTCTTGCCTACATCATGAATTTCACGATGCTCAGATACCGACTTTTTAATAAAAGCGTATTGACGATATCTGACACATAACATTGCTGTTATGTTTGGAGGAGGCTACTCCCCTTGTCAAACTAAATTCTGTTTTGGATAAAACATATCCAAGTCCACATAGAATGGCAGATTTTTTTGTATTACGCAACTGAACTTAATGTCGTGGTTTGAATGCAAAAAAAGATCTATAGGTTATTTAATTAAACCGCGGTCTAAAAGTGGTTTGCAGATAATCTGATAAATATGAATACAGAATGCCGTCAAACTTGTACCGTAAGCATTCCAGAAGTAATAACCTGCTGTATTGACTAGTAGTGCGACTATAAAAGCCCCTAACATGTCTAAAGGGAAATGCACACCTAAATAAATACGTGACCACGCCACTACAAATGACAAAAATAAAAGGATGTTTCCAATTATTTTGCGCTGAGCAAACAAATAAGATAAAGCAATGGTGCTGAAAATCAGCATATGATTACTTGGAAAAGATGCCGTTGGTGCATGTTCAATAAAAGTCGTACCCACACCCATGACAAACGGTCTTGCGTGATGGTAAAACAGAGAAATAACGTAACCGACTAAAAGTGATACGCAGGTTAAAAAGACAGATTTAATGACCCTATTTTTTAAATCTTGATCGCCATAAAACCATAAAAATGTAAGGATGAATAAGAGAATATAGAGGAGATCATTAGCAAAAAAGATAGCAAGACGAATGATAAATTGACTCGCATCCTGAGCCCCATTAATCACATGGAATAAGCTAAGGTTGAGTGTTTCTAAAGACATTCATATTCCAAACAAGAACAAAAACGTGAGCTATGATAAAGAATTAAGCTTAAGGTCTTGATAAAGAATTGTCACAAAAATGAAATATAGTTTGTTTGTGAGTAAAGATTAAACAGCAGGTCTAGATAATTTTTAATGCGTGTTCTGGGTGTTAATATTAAAGTGTTAACGTGTTGGCACTTTATTCGAGAACGTTATTTTATGACTACTCAAGAAAAACAGAAAAAATTAAGCTTGAGGCCCCTATCCCCAAGAGATCCTGATCAGCAGCATAGAGCAGCGACTCCACTCGAATTATTGTTCGATTTAATTTTTGTGGTCGCGATTGCAACAGCGGGTCAGCAGTTACATCATGCAATTATTGAAAATCACCTCTGGCATGCATTACCAAGCTACCTGATGGTATTTTTTGCGCTGTGGTGGGCATGGATGAATTTTTCATGGTTTGCTTCGGCTTACGATAACGATGATGCATTGTATCGGTGCCTTACCTTTGTACAGATTGTAGGGTCATTGGTGATGGCAGCGGGTATCCCTGATGTATTTCGTAGTCAGGATTTTGATGTAATCATTATCGGTTATGTGATCATGCGCATGGCCTTAGTGACTCAGTGGCTCAGAGCAGCAAAACATGATCCTGAACGGCGAGTTACGGCTTATCGCTATGCAATAGGTATAGTCTTAGTACAAATTGGCTGGCTTGTCGCTAACTTTGCTCATGTACTTTCAATACCTCTATTTTTATTTCTGGTTGTAGTGGAATTATTTGTTCCAATCTATGCAGAAAAATATTCGCCAACGCCGTGGCATCCTCATCATATTGTAGAACGTTATGCCCTACTCACAATTATTGTGTTGGGTGAGTCGATTGTCGGCAGTTTTAATGCCATACGTGATGCTTTAGCCGCTCAGTCAATGAATATCCCTGCTATTTTCTTAATGGTCGGTGGATTGATGTTAATGTTTGCGATGTGGTGGGCTTATTTTGACCGTAGTGAACAACACCATCATGTTAAAGGTGTGCGCCCATTTGTTTGGGGATACGGTCATTATTTTGTTTTTGTCAGTATTGCTGCGGTAGGTGCTGCGCTTGCTGCTGCCGTGGATGTTACAACTCATCATGCGCATATTTCTGATTTATATATGGGAATAGTTGTTGCGGTGAGTGTAGTGCTTTATACCACCTGTATTTGGATACTTTATGAGTTCCAATGCTTATCGGGAATCACGAAATGGTTTTATCCAATCACAGCGCTCATTATTTTATGTATTCCGTTTATTTGTAATAACGTGGGATATAGCGTTTTTGCGATGGGCATTGTCTATAGTTTACGTTTAATGGTTTCTAATAAATTTATGGCCAATATAGAGCCAGAAAAGCTTTAAAAGTCATTGATAAAAAAAATGGGTTTCAATTTGAAACCCATTTTTTTATTGAATCATCTAAAGCGAAATTTAAGCAGCTTTTGCTTTTAATGCGCTCATGAGTTTTTGATGTAAGCCACCAAAGCCACCATTAGACATAATCACAACGGCATCGCCCTCACCTGCTTCATTGACAATACGCTCAATAATTTCATCAAGTGAACGGCTCACTTGAGCATGGTTAGAAGCAGCTTCAATCACTGGTTGTAAATCCCAATCTAAGCCTTCTGGCTGATACCAGATCACTTCGTCTGCTAAGCGTGCTGAATGTGCCAAGCCATCTTTGTGACTGCCCATACGCATCGTGTTTGAACGTGGTTCAATAATGGCCCATAAACGGCGTTCACCTAAGCGTTTGCGTGCGCCATCTAAAGTTGTGTCAATTGCTGTTGGATGGTGAGCGAAGTCGTCATAAACCTCAATACCATTGACTGTACCGAGTAACTCCATACGACGTTTCACACCGCCAAAATTAGACAAAGCTTCACAAGCTTGTTCAAGCGTAACACCTACATGTTGAGCGGCTGCAATGGTTGCCAAAGCATTTGCTACACTATGTTGCCCTGTCATGCTCCATTTCACTTCGCCAACGACATTGCCATTCTCGAGGACTTTAAAATGGCTGCCATCAATTGAAATGAGTTCGGCAGAGAGAGCAGCTTTTTCATTTGCTTCTAGACTTGTACGAATTACTGGTGTCCAGCAACCCATTTCAAGCACTTCATCAATATGCGTTTCAGTAATTGGCCCAATAATACGGCCTTCACTTGGAATGGTACGCACAAGATGATGGAACTGCTTTTGAATCGCTGCTAGGTCATCAAAAATATCGGCATGGTCAAATTCAAGGTTATTTAAAATCGCCGTCTTTGGGTGATAGTGAACAAACTTAGAACGTTTATCAAAGAAAGCAGAGTCATATTCATCGGCTTCAACACAGAAGTATTTACCACCGCCTAAACGAGCACTTTCACTAAAACCAAGTGGAACACCACCAATTAAAAAGCCCGGATTTAAACCAGCTTGGTCAAGTACCCAAGCTAACATGGTCGTAGTTGTTGTTTTCCCGTGAGTACCTGCGACACCAAGTACATGTTTACCTTGTAAAACATGATCGGCGAGGAACTGTGGACCAGAAATATATGGCAGGCCTTCGTTTAGCATATATTCAACAGCATCAATACCACGTTTCATGGCATTGCCGACAATAACCAAGTCCGGATGAGGCTGTAAATCACTACGGTCATAGCCTTGCATGAGTGTAATGCCTGCATTTTCTAACTGGGTAGACATCGGTGGGTAAACGTTTAAATCGGAACCAGTTACCTTATGTCCTAAATCACGAGCCAAAAGTGCTAAAGAGCCCATAAAAGTGCCACAAATACCCAAGATATGCAGATGCATTGCTCGCCTTCTCCACTGCTTTTGTACACAACATTAAAATGAATTGCTGTGTGTGCATTATTGATAAATTTGCCAGCAACGATAGCAAGGCTAAACTCGAAAAGATAGTCAAAAATCGTTGTTGTTCTATGTGTTTGAGACCCTAATAAAACTACAGCTTTATTTTTTAGATTTAAGCTGAATTACAGTTTTATCTTTTATAATGTTTTGTATCGTTAAAATACTTAAATCATCGTGATGATGAAGGATGTGCCTTTGAGCCCAACGGTTTTAGCTTTTACGCTATTAATTATTTCTAACTGCTTTATGACACTTGCATGGTATGGGCATCTTAAATTTTTGCACCACGCTCCACTTTGGCAAGCGATTCTATTCGGTTGGATTATTGCCTTACTTGAATATAGTTTTATGATTCCAGCCACTCGTATGCTAAGTGCACAAGGCTGGTTACTCGGTGAAATGAAGATCACTCAGGAAGTGGTTACATTGGTCGTGTTTGTACCTTTTATGATTTTCTTGTTTAAGCAACCCTTTAAACTCGATTACTTATGGGCGATGTTATGCCTATTTGGTTGTGTTTATTTCGTATTTAGAAGCCAGTAAGCTCCTATGGCTTGTGAATTAAATGATTTATTCTATTTAATAACAAGCCATAGTTAGTAGACATAACTATTTATTTAGCTGAATACTTACATGCTTTTTTTAGAATTTTAGAAAATTGCTGATCTCTTGGCGTTGGGTCTTCATAGTCAAAAGCATAATTACTGTCTGTTGTAGTTAAACTTAAGGCGCCATCAGGCTCAAAATTAGACATGGCAAAACCATAGGTCTGATCGTCACAGTAAATGCGATATTCAGTAATTGAATATAAATTTCCTACTTCAGTTGCTCCAAGATAATAACCAGTCATCAGAACTGGTTCTCTCTCATCAGTAGCAGATGTTCCAGTAACAATAAATTTCTCTTGGACTTTACCAGTTAATGCTCCACTTTTGATTTCTCCATTATAACCTTTTTCTTTATTTAAAGTTTTAATGGTTTTTTGAAACTCATCGATGTTTAAATTTACTAAAGCCGCGTAACTCGTTGTTGTGCAAAGTGTGAGTGTTAGGACTCCAAGAAATTTTTTCATTATTAAGCTCTTATTGATTTGATTAAGCGCGTTATATTAATAAAAATTGAGAATGTGTCACTGTTAAAGCATGACATTTTTTGATGATATTAAAAATATTCGCAGAGCTAGTCAGTTAAATTTTCGTGAGATGAAAAATCAGTCTATAATAATGGGCTTCCGAACCATTTAAAACTTGGCTCTCGTCGAGATTTATCTTCTTTTACTTTTGTCTCTGGAACATTAGCAATGAATGCGGCCGCAGCACAAGACGCTCAACCTCTCGTTGGAATTATTATGGGTTCTCAATCTGATTGGGCAACTCTCGAAAACACAGCCAATATGCTTAAACAGCTTGGTGTCCCATTTGAAGCGGAAGTGGTATCTGCTCATCGTACTCCAGATCGTTTATTTGAATATGCAGAAACTGCACGTGATCGCGGTATTCAAGTGATTATTGCCGGTGCAGGCGGTGCAGCGCATTTACCTGGAATGTGTGCCGCAAAAACTGATTTACCTGTTTTAGGTGTGCCAGTTAAATCATCAATTTTAAATGGTGTAGATTCTTTGCTTTCAATCGTACAAATGCCAGCAGGTATTGCAGTGGGTACTTTGGCGATTGGTCCAGCTGGTGCGACGAATGCAGCAATTATGGCTGCACAAATCTTAGGTTTAACTCGTCCTGAAATCGCAAAAAATGTTGCTGATTTCCGTGCTGCGCAAACTGATAAAGTGGCAAGCAAAAATATTCCGGGTCAGGTGTAAGAGGCTGAGATGGATAAAACTATCGGTATTTTTGGTGGTGGGCAACTGGGCCGTATGATGGCTCAAGCAGCGTTACCATTAAATATTCAATGTACTTTTTTTGAAGCAAATACAGATTGTCCAGCAGGTGTTTTAGGCCAAGTCTTTTCTAGCCAAGATGAGCAAGGCTTAAAGCAGTTTATTGAAAGTGCTGATGTTTTCAGTCTTGAGTTTGAAAATACACCCGTTGAAGATGTGGATGTTTTAACACAAACCAAAACATTGCACCCTCCCCGTGTTGCTTTAGCGACTGCGCAAAATCGTTTGTCAGAAAAAGCATTGTTTGATGAGCTTACTATTCCTGTTGCGCCGTATCGTGCTGTAGATAGCTTAGAAAGCTTGAAAAAGGCTGTTGCTGAGCTTGGTTTACCGATTGTACTTAAGACTGCAACTGGTGGATATGACGGTAAAGGTCAGTTTGTACTTCGTTCAGAAGACCAGATTGATACTGCTTGGGCTGAACTTGGTCCTGCAAAAAGTCTAGTTGCTGAAAGCTTTGTTAAATTCTCTCGTGAAGTTTCAATTATTGCGGTGCGCGGCCAAAATGGTGAGGTAAAAACTTGGCCACTGGCTGAAAATCACCACCATAATGGTATTTTATCGCATTCAATTGTTCCAGCACCGAATAGCGAAGCTTTGCAACCTGTGGCTCAAGACTACATTACTCGTTTGTTGAATCACCTTAACTATGTAGGTGTGTTAACTCTAGAGCTATTTGTGACAGAACAAGGCTTATGTGCAAATGAGATGGCACCGCGAGTGCATAACTCAGGTCATTGGTCCATTGAAGGCGCTGTTTGTTCTCAGTTTGAAAACCACATTCGAGCTGTTGCAGGACTACCATTGGGTTCAACAGATGTTGTTCGCCCAACGGTTATGATCAATATTATTGGTCAGCATCCTAAAACTGAGGATGTACTTGCCTTAAATGGTGCTCATCTTCATCTTTATAATAAGTCTGAACGTGCTGGCCGTAAGTTAGGCCATATCACTTTAATGCCTGTGGATAGTAATGAATTGACGAATTTATGCCGTCAATTAGCAGAAATTTTGCCAGAACCACTCGCTTTAACAGCAGATATGACCCTCTAAAGCATTTCTAATTCTAAAAAAAGCGATCTTCGGATCGCTTTTTTTATCTTTTAAATTTAAAAAATAATAAATCCTGAGTAATTTCTTGTTTGTGGATAACTTTTTATAGGAATTTTTGAATTTAAATATTGATGGTATTTTTTAAATTTAAAAAGTGAAGCTTGATTATTTTGAATTTAAAGTTAGTTATCCACAAGAGAGTTTGATTTGTAGCTGATGATAGAGCTCATGTTTTTTGAATTCAAAACTAGTGGTGTTTGCTGAAGTGTTTTAAATTTAAAATAACGCGGTAAGTTTGAATTTAAAAATATAGATTGTTTGGTTGATTGGATTTTTCGTGTCATCAAGAATAATGAAATATAGAATGGAATCAATAAATAGTGCTGTTTTTGCTCGATTGTGGATAAGTTTATCCACAGAAACGCCTGCGTGATAGTTTAAATTTAAAGAAGTACTTTTGAATTTAAACTTGAGTATCGTTTTTGAATTCAAAAACAATAATTTTGATCTAGAGAATTTTAAATTCAAAAATAAAGTAGAAAATTTGAATTTAAAACATGGGAAATGAATTTAAAGTAGAGATTATGAATTCAAATTTACGTTTTCTCTCTGAAATTTTGGACTCATAATGGTATGGTACTTACAAATTTAAATTTAAAAATCGAACTAGGATAATATGCGACGTTTTTCTTGTATTGTTGGCTCTGTATTTTTAGCGATGACTCAGGCTCAAGCAGAGCTCGTAATTAATGGTTCTACAATATCTAGCAGTGCTACTGTTCCAGTAGTGACGAGTGAAGATTATACGCCTAATAATAATTTCCAAAGCTGTTTGGCAAATTTACGTTCTCAAGCAATTGCTGCTGGAGTATCTGGTACAACTTATGATCGTTATACCCAAAACTTGACCCCAGATTATTCAGTTATTGATAAATTAAACTATCAACCAGAATTTTCGACACCAATTTGGGATTATCTTTCTGGTCTAGTTGATGAAGAGCGCGTTGAGCTTGGTAAACAAAAACTGGCGCAACATCGAGATGTTTTAAACCGTGCTTCTCAAACCTACGGTGTGCCGCCGGAAACAATTGTAGCAGTGTGGGGTGTCGAAAGTAATTTTGGTGATATTTCTGGAAAATATCCTTTATTACAAGCACTCGGCACTTTAAGTTGTGAAGGGCGTCGACAAAGTTATTTCCGCACTGAGTTTTTTGCCACTATGCGTATTTTACAACGTGGTGACTTAACCGAAGACCAACTGAAAGGTTCATGGGCTGGAGCATTTGGTCATACTCAATTTATGCCATCTACTTATGAACGTTTAGCTGTTGATTTTGATGGAGATGGTCGTCGAGATTTAGTGTCGAGTACAGCTGATGCACTGGCTTCAACAGCTAATTTCTTAAATAAAGCAGGTTGGCAAACCGGAATGCCATGGGGTTTTGAAGTAAAAGTGCCCCAAGGTATGTCAATTGATGGAGAAGGGCGACGTTCAAAGAAATCTTTAAATAGTTGGAGTGCACGAGGCGTTACTCGAATTGATGGTTCTCCACTTGTCCAAGGGGCTTTATCTAGCAGTACTTCAGCAGGTTTAATGGCACCTGCAGGTGTAAATGGTCCAGTATTTTTAGTATTTAAGAATTTTGATGCTATCTACAGCTATAACGCTGCGGAAAGCTATGGACTTGCGATTGCACATTTATCTGATCGTTTAAAAGGTGCTGGTCCATTTGTTGCGTCTTGGCCAACTGATGATCCGGGAACTTCACGTGCAGAACGTCGTGAAATCCAACAGTTTTTGATTAATCGTGGCTATGATATTGGTGCAGTTGACGGCCTTATTGGAGATAAAACCCGTGTAGCTATTCGTCAAGAACAAACTCGTTTAGGTTTAAATCCAACAGGACGGGCAGGGCAGCAAATTTTACGTGCATTCCGTCAAGAACAAGCTCAAAAAATGATGCAATAAACTAGAAATAATAAAAAAGGTCTGCTCATGCAGACCTTTTTTATAGGTACTTATATAAGGTTATTACTCTAATTTAACCGCTTCCAAAATATCAAAAATAACTGACGTAACATCTTGGCTTAAATCACGATCATTAAAGATCTCATACGCAGTGATCGTGACATCAGTATCACTTGGTAATTGCTTTTGCTCTTCTTCAATTAAATGTTCGATCGGTAACAGAGTTTGTTTTACTTCAAGATGGAGAATATCTTTGTATTCGATATTTTCATCCTCAAGCTCGATTTCATGCTCATTGAAAAAGGGAATTAGAATAGAATGAAGATACGGTTTAATTTCAATAATATCAAACAGTTCAATATCGCGAGTTTGTTCAATCGTGCTGATATGATCATTTACTTCAATCAGGATATGATAATAACTCATCTTGATCTCCATTCTATTTTCGTTAGCTCTTATGACCACAATAACATGACTTTGATATCAATTTCGATGTATCTACATAGAAATAGATACATCATTTTATATCAAGCTCTTAATTATTGAGGTAAAGCACTTAATAGATCACGGTCAGCATCCGTAAGTCCAGTGATTTTTTTGTCACCATCTTTACGTACTGAGTACATCAATGCATTTGGTTGATCACTATGTTTTAAACCAAGTGCATGTCCTAACTCATGAGCAATGGTTAAGCGTAAATCATCAATAGACTTAAACTCATAAATCACAATTTGTTTGCCGTTATAGATACCTTTTTTAAAGACATCCGCTTGAGCATTTTGCTTAAATTGGTTCAATGAGTTATTAAACTCATTATTAATTTGATTAAAATGAGTAACTTTGACATTTAAGTCTTTAGCTTGTTGATTATATGCAGCAATTTCTTTCTTTAAAGCAACAGTTTGTTTTTGCAAATCTTTCTGAGTTTTAGCCAAAGATTTAGCGCTGTATTCAGGTGCTAATTTGCCTTGGTTAAGCTGCATCATTAGTTGGTCAAGATTTTTCAATTTGCCATTCAAAATCTGCTTCTTATTTTCAAGCTCAGATTGAGTTTGACCAAGGGTTTGCTTCAATTGCTTAATTTGTTGCTGTTCATCAATTACACGTTGCTGTTCTTGTTGGAACTGAGCTGCGATTTTTTGACGCTGTTCAGAACGGCTTTGACTATTATCGTAAACTAAACGAATTTCTAACTTTGCATTTGGATCATAAGTAAAATAATCCTGTCCAGTACCTTGTTTCCAAATGTCCGCAGCTTGTTGACTAATTTGAATTAATTGGTCTTGGCTTAATCCAAAACGTGGATCAATATCAGCAATTTTATAAGTCAAATGTTGACCTGTTTTTTGCTGAATTTGAGTATGAGCTGGAGTTGCAAGATTAGCATTAGCCTGAAAATTAGAAAAAGCAAAGGCTACGCCTAATAACAAAGATGTTAAACGCATAATCGAAGGGGGGGAGATTTTAAAAAAAACGTATTATAAGAATATAAAATGAAAAATCAATCAAAAAACGTACAAATCAGGAAAATAAATGAGACTTTAGTCTCATTATTTTTTACCAAATGCCAAATTATTTTTTAGAAAAAATTTAATATATTTCTTTTTATTTAGCTTTTTTAATCATTTAACTTTAATGATTTTTCCTTAATTTGGTCTATAAATTGAACTTAATAAATCTAAATCTGAATCGGTTAATTTAAAGTTATGAATATCTTGCTCTTTTAAATAGGGATACATTAAAGATTTTGGATTGCTAGTATGTTTTAGTCCTAAAGCATGCCCAAGTTCATGAGCAAGGGTCAAACGTAAGTCATTTAAAGAAGCATAGCCGTAAATCTGGATTTGGTTTTGACTGAATAATCCTTTATGGAAGGGTTGAATACTAGTTTTCTGCTCTAGTTTGAATTGTGTTTTTAAAGCGCTTAAATCACTTTGCTCTCGATTTAGCTCTTTAATTTTTAAGTTAAGTGATTGAATTTTAAAATTTAGACTATTGGATTCATTTCGTAAATCTTCCGATTTTTGTTCTAGTTGTTTTTGCCATTCTTTTAAATTATTGGCACTAGAGTACTGCTGTTCTCCTTGATTAAAGCGCGTTACCTCTTGTTGATATTGTTCAAACTCCGCTTTTAGATTAGCCTTTTTCTTGTTCAAATCAGTTGATAGTTGAGCAACTTGCTGTTTGTTTAGAACAACTTCTTCATTTTTAATGCGCCAAGCTTCCTGCTTTTGCAAAAGTGCATCCAAATTGTTTTGTTGTTCATCTTTAAGCATTTGATGATCATCATAGATTAAGTTAATTGACAATTGAGCCTGTGAATCATAAATAAAATAGGTCTTCCCAGTTTCTTTTTGCCAGATTTCAGCAGCTTGCTGACTTACCTCGACTAATTGTTCTTTAGTAAGTTGAAATCGTGGATCAATAAAAGCAATTCGGTATTTTAAAGGCTGATGAGATGAATTAATTGGCAGATTGCTTTGAGCAAAAAGTGTTGTTTGTAAGCCCATGCATAAGCATAAGCTCAATCCCCACCATAGAAATTTTTTCATGGCAAAATAAAAAATATAAATAAATCTTATTGTTAGCTACTTAATTTAATTCGTCAAAACGATAAAAATCTCAATAGATTAGGTGAGGTTTGTGATATTGGTCGAAAAATTAAAAAAGATGTTCTCAGAATTGGCAATAATCAAATAATTAATGTAGTAAATAACAGTGGTTTTTTAAAAAAAAAATATTATTTAAAATTAAATGTTTAGTTTTTATCATTGATCTTTCTGACAGAAATTTTTGAATAATATCATTAAAAAACTTATTGTTACTTTTTGTAAACAATAAAAAACCGCGTCTAAGCGCGGTTTTTTATTAGAGAAACAAATTATTTTTTGTCATCTTTAACTTCAGTGAACTCAGCGTCTACAACACCATCATCTGCTTTTTGTTGACCCGCATCACCACCTTGGAATGCATTTGGATCAAAGCCTTCAGCACCACCAGCTTGTTGCGCTTGTTCATAAGCACGTTGAGTGATAGGCATCAAGATGTTTTGTAAAGCTTCAGTTTTCGCTTTGATATCTTCTACATCATTTTCTTTTGTTGCTGCTTCAAGTTCAGAAACGGCAGTGCTTACAGCTGTTTTTTCATCTTCAGTAACTTTATCACCAAGATCTTTAACAGCTTTGTTCGAGCTTGAAATTAATGCATCAGCTTCGTTACGAGCTTTTGCAAGTTCTTCAAACTTACGATCTTCTTCAGCATTCGCTTCAGCATCTTTAATCATTGCTTCAATTTCAGCATCAGACAAACCTGAGTTCGCTTTAATCTGGATCGATTGCTCTTTACCAGTGCTCTTATCTTTAGCAGATACTTTCAAGATACCATCAGCATTGATGTCGAAAGATACTTCAATTTGTGGCACACCACGTGGAGCAGGTGGAATATCGCCTAATTGGAAGTTACCCAACAATTTGTTTTGTTGAGCCATCTTACGTTCACCTTGGTAAACTGAAATGTCTACAGCAGGCTGGTTGTCAGCAGCAGTAGAGAACACTTGTGATTTCTTCGCAGGAATCGTCGTGTTTTTCTCAATGATTGGTGTTAATACACCACCCATTGTTTCAATACCTAAAGTTAATGGTGTTACGTCTAATAAAAGAACGTCAGTTTTGTCACCAGACAGTACAGCACCTTGAATCGCAGCACCGATTGCAACAGCTTCGTCAGGGTTCACGTCTTTACGTGGCTCTTTGCCAAAGAATTCTTGTACTTTTTGTTGTACAAGTGGCATACGAGACTGACCACCAACCAAGATCACGTCAGAGATGTCTGAAGTCGAAAGACCAGCATCTTTAAGTGCGATTTTACAAGGCTCAATAGTGCGAGCAACTAAATCAGCAACTAAACCTTCAAGTTTCGCACGTGTTACATTGATTACTAAGTGTTTAGGACCAGTTGCATCAGCAGTGATGTATGGAAGGTTGATTTCAGTTGCATTTGATGAAGAAAGCTCGATTTTTGCTTTTTCAGCAGCTTCTTTCAAACGTTGTAACGCAAGTGGATCATTTTTCAAGTTCACACTTTGTTCTTTCTTAAATTCTTCAACTAAGAATTCAATTAATGCGTTATCAAAGTCTTCACCACCAAGGAAAGTATCACCGTTTGTTGATAACACTTCGATTTGTTGGTCGCCATCAAGGTCTGCGATTTCAATGATTGATACGTCAAAAGTACCACCACCTAAGTCGTAAACTGCAACTTTACGGTCGCCTTCTTTTTTGTCCATACCGAACGCAAGTGCAGCAGCAGTTGGTTCGTTAATGATACGTTTAACGTCTAAACCAGCGATTTTACCCGCATCTTTAGTTGCTTGACGTTGAGCATCGTTAAAGTAAGCAGGAACAGTAATAACTGCTTCAGTAACTGTTTCGCCTAAATAGTCTTCTGCAGTTTTCTTCATCTTTTTCAAGATTTCAGCAGAAACCTGTTGAGGCGCTAATTTTTTATCGTTTACTTCAACCCAAGCATCGCCATTGTCTGCTTTGATGATTTTATAAGGTACAAGACCGATATCTTTTTGTACCGCTTGATCTTCATAACGACGACCGATTAAACGCTTGATAGCGAATAATGTATTTTTCGGGTTAGTTACTGCCTGACGCTTAGCACTTTGACCCACTAAGATCTCGCCATCTTTATAAGCAATGATCGATGGAGTTGTACGTGCGCCTTCAGCGTTTTCGATTACTTTTACTTTATCGCCTTCAAGTACAGCAACGCATGAGTTGGTAGTACCTAAGTCAATACCAATAATTTTTGCCATGTGACGTTTTCCTCAAAAATTCTTTTGCAATGTTTTTGCTTGTTATCCGATATGAGAGTGAATCTATTTTTTTCAAGCGTTTTAGCGAAAAAAAATCTAAAAACTCTCAAAAAATTATTTATTGACCAACCATAACCATAGCAGGGCGCAATAAGCGACCATTTAATGTATAGCCCTTTTGTAAAACACTACCGATTTCATTCGCTTTAGCATTTGGGTCAATACCTACAGCTTGATGTAAATCCGCATTGAAGCCATTTTTCGTATCAGCTTCTACAACACCAAATTTTTCAAGTGTGGTTAACAGCGACTTCAAGGTCAGTTTAATACCTTCAAGTACTGGCGTTTCTTCATCACCAGCCGCTTGAATTGCACGCTCTAAATTATCAACAGAATCTAGTAATTCTTTTGCAAATTTTTCAAGCACAGTCTCTTTATGCTTGTCAGACTCACGTTGAATACGCTCTACACTTTTTTGTGCTTCGTAAACTGCATTTGCAGTACGTGCTTTTTCAAGTTTTAGGCTTTCTTCTAATTTGGTGATTTGCGCTTGTAAAGATTCAACGGTAACGTCGTTTGCTTGCTCTACACCTTCAGCCTGAGTTTGCTCATTAGATTGCTCTGCTTGCTCGTGTTGAATGTCTTGAGCTTGCTCATTTTGCTCATTAGCCATTGATGATCTCCGTTTAAATGGGTTTTTAAACATGTACAGTCCTTTTGGCATCAGCATTTACTGGGTAAAACCTGAACTGCCATGCATATGCTGTAATTCATTAATAGGGATGAAGTATGGGCATTGCCTAAAAATTCAAGCGTACACGGCAATTTAAAGCTTTTAATTTTGCGGTTTTAAGTAAAAATCTAAATTTTCGATCATAAAAGCAATAAATTCCTGAGTTATTTTGGGTAAATGTTGTCTTGAAGCATATACCACCGACAAACTTAATTCAGGAGCCGAATAGTTTTTAAATAAAGGAACCAATCGTTTTTCTTTTAAATCTTTTTTAACTAATAAAGTCGGTAACATTGCCACACCTTGAGCATGTAAACACATGTCATAAACAGCATTTACATCATTACTTTTAAAGGTGACGTTCAAAGGATAGTTTTGAGGTTGCTGTTCAGTATCAAAAAGTGTCCAAAATTGATGTTGGCTATGGTGAGCTAAACATTCATGTTGAATAAGTTGCCTTGGATGGGAGAGGGGACTGTGTTGCTTTAAATAATCAGGATGAGCGCAGAAAACGGACTCAATTTGACAAACAGGTCGTGCAATTAACCCATCTGCAACTTTTTGCGTTATACGTAAGGCTAAATCGACCTGAGCATCAATTAAGTCCATTGTATTTTCAGTAAGATATACATCAAATTGAATATGTGGATGTTGCTGTTTAAATTGGCGGATACATTCCCCAACCCCTAATTGAAATAAAAATAAACCACAAGTGAAGCGAATCGTACCGTTATGTTGTTCTGGTGCGGCTAACTCTTGTAAAAGTTGCTGTTGTTGTAAAATATTCTCGCAGTAGAGTAGGGCTTTTTCACCCGCTGGAGTGAGAGATATTTTTCGGGTATTTCTTTGAAATAGTCGAGTTGAGAAGGTGTGCTCTAGGTGCTCAAGATAGCGAGAAACCATGGCACGGGAATAATTTAGATGTTCGGCGGCTTTGGTTAAATTGCCATGTTGAGCAATAGAAACAAAGACGTGTATGGCTTTTAATGTGTCCATATGCTTTATCATTATTACAATATATGCAACAGTTTATCTTAATTTAGTGCATTTATCTTACAAGAATTGCAATTTAAAGTATTTCTCATGAAATTGGAGATACATAATGAAATTTTTTAAATTAACTGCTTCAGCCCTAGCAACTGCTACTGCTTTAACGGTAGCTTCCTCAGCTTTTGCGCAAGATTTGAAAATCCAAAGTTTTCTGGCTAAACCCGAACATTTTGGTGTGACTTCTACTTTAATTGAAGGCGATAAAGAAGTTCTGTTGGTGAATGCACAATTCTCGAAATCTGAAGCATTACGTATTGCTGCAGATATTCTCGATAGCGGTAAAACACTAAAGACAATTTTCGTAAGTTATGGCGATCCGGACTATTACTTTGGCTTAGATGTATTTAAACAATACTTCCCAAATGTACAAATCATCGCAACGCCAGAAACTGTTAAACATATCCAAGATACTCAAGCGCTTAAAGTGAAATATTGGGGTCCACAAATGGGTGCAAATGCGCCTAGTCAAATTATTGTGCCTCAAGCTTATACTGCTAAAACTTTAAAGTTAGAAAATGAGTCGATCGAAATTAAAGGTAAGAAAGAACTCACTTATTTATGGATTCCTTCTTCTAAAGCAGTAGTAGGTGGTATTCCTGTCTCTTCAGGTATTCATTTATGGATGGCAGATACGCCAAAAGTTAAAGATCGTAATGAAGTGATTCAAGCTTTAGAAAGTATTAAATCACTCCAACCTCAAACAGTTGTTCCAGCTCATATGGTTGAGGGAGCTCCACAAGGTTTGGATGCGGTTAACTTCTCTATCGACTATCTCAAGAGCTATGAGAAAGCGGTCAAAATAAGTAAAAATGCGAGTGAGCTAAGTCAGCTCATGCAGAAACAATATCCAACATTGAAGAGTGTGGATAGCCTAGAACTAGGTGCAAAAGTTGTAAAAGGTGAGATGCAATGGCCATAATTAAAATCGAAACACCATAAATTTTCTAAAAAGCCGTGGTCTATCCCCGGCTTTTTTTATGAAATAAGGCATTTTCAAGTAAAAAGTCTCTGTAACATTCTACGCACCTTATATAGCGTTTCTATGAAGAGAAAATTTTTAACGAGAGTAAAAGGCTAAGATAAAAATTAGAAATTGATAAAAATAAACAAAAGCTTAAGTTGTAGCTTCTATATAAAAGGTAGAGGTGAGGCTAAGGAAGAGGTTTTAATAAAAAATTGCACAATTTGTACTTCTATTACTACAAAAGACAACCAATGATACGCACGCCAGAAAAAAAAATTGTGAATTATAGGCAGCGCGAAGATGAACTTTGCATTTAAATGTTTGTCGTAATGAAAGGAAAGTGATTATGAAAAAATTAGGTCTTATCTCTGTAGTGCTTGCTGGTGTTGCTTTTACAGCTGTTGGTTGTGCATCTGAAGCTGGCTTAAATGCATCAGGTTCAGCTCAAACTAGCGCTAGCCCATCTGGCGTACAAGCTGGTGTTGGTGTAGATGCAGGTGTTTCTGGTCAAGCACAACCAGGTCAAGTTGATGCTGGTGCTTCTGGTTCTGTTTCAGGTTCTGCAACTGCTCAGTAATTCTTAGCGATAAGAACAGTTAAAAGATTATAGAGTACATATATTCAAGATGCCGATTTATATATGAAATGAGCTGCTACTCATTATTCTATAGTCAAGAGAATGTGGATTTCTCAACAAAAAAGCCCCAAGAGATTTTTTCTTTGGGGCTTCCATATTCCAATAGATTTTAGTCATCATCATGATAATCTCTATGATTGTGATCACGATCTTCTAATCTTTTCTTCTCCCATTCACGGTGTCTTTTTTCCCACTCACGACGATTTCTATCCTGTTCGCGAGCATCTTTACGTTGTTGTTCGTATATTCTCTTACGCTCTTCCCAACGTTTTCTTTCCCAGTCACTATAGCGACGTCCATCATTGCGGTCATAGCGATCATCATCATGATCATGGTAACCATAACCACCGCGGTAATAAGGATCATCTGTATAAGCAACACAACCTACAGTTAAAAGACTGGTTGCTAATAAAGTAACAACTAGTTTTGCTGACATAGCACAATCTCCTTTTGTCTGTTAACAATAATTGGCAAAAAAGTCCTGTTTTAAACGACAGATTTGTTAATGACATTTGCTATAAATCAGATTAGCGTAGATTGGTTTTTACCTTTGTATCTTGATTACATGAGTTGTATGCGAATATAGTCAAACAACAAAGAATTCTGTAGAAAATATGAAGGATAAGAGGAATTCATGGAGATAGGCATGACAGCATTTAATCAAAAAATTCAAACATTGCTAGATAAGGGCCAAGGGCCTGCTGCTCGAGCTCTTGATAAGTTACCTCGATTAGCTCAAGAATCACTTGCCAAAATCCTTGGATATGCCTACCAATACCCAGAGCTCGACTCGTTTACTAAATGTATGATGGCCGTACAAATTAAACAGGGACGTATTGGTTTCATTGGTTCAGATCCTATTGAGTCTAGACGGCAGTTTGATACACAAATGTTGGCTATACGCCAGAAATCAACTGAAATTGATTCAGTAGAAGACATTCGTTTGCCGCTTCAAACTGGAACTGTTTTCGCAAGACACTATCATCCGTCACCGAATAAAAAATTACCTCTGATTGTTTTCTATCACGGGGGAGGGTTCGTTGTAGGTGGTTTAGATACTCATGATGAGGTTTGTCGTATATTGGCAAAATATGCAAAAGTACAAGTACTCAGTATTGATTATCCACTTGCACCTGAGGTCTCACCTCAACATTTAATCCAATCATGTGAAGATGCATTAGCTTGGGTATATCAAAATCGCAGACAACTAAAAATATTAAAAAATCGTATTGCTGTAGCAGGGGATAGTGCAGGCGGCAATATCAGTACGGTTGTGGCTCAACGATCAGTAAACAAACCTTATGCTCCACAAGCACAGCTTCTCATTTACCCTACAGTTGATTTTAAAAGCCGACATCCTTCTTTTTATGCTTATAACGAAGGATTAGTTTTGACGGATAGCGATATTAATTATGTCACTCAATATTATGCAACTCAGCATAATGTAGAATTAGACGATCCGATTATTTCTCCAACCTATGGTAATTTGAAAAAGAACCCGCCAGCTTTCGTGATTACGGCTGGTCATGACGTATTGCATGATGAAGCGAAAATTTATAGCTATAAGCTAAGACAAAATGGCGTCAAAATGCATTATGAAGAATATCCAGATCAAACCCACGGTTTTATAAACTTGACACCTATTTCGAAAAAGGCAAAAAGATATACTATCGAGATCAGTAAAAACTTCAGAAAGTTCTGGGATAAAAATAGTTAAATAAAAGCTTAGTCCATGTTTCACGTGGAACGTGGACTAATACTCAAATCTAAAATATAAAGCACTAAATAAAAGATAATAAATACTCACTAGAATTCTTTTATATAGATGATTAAATTTATCCTTCATTAAGTTTGGCATTTTGTTGTAGGGAAAATATGAAAAAATTATTAATGTTATGTTGTTTGGGTATAAGCAGTCATTCAGTCTGGGCTGACACTCTAGTTGAAATGCAAACAAATTTAGGCAACATTGAAATACAACTTTATGATGATAAAGCACCAAACAGTGTGAAGAATTTTAAAGACTATATAAAGTCAGGCTTTTATAAAGATACGATATTTCACCGCGTAATTCCTGGTTTTATGGTGCAGGGCGGTGGACTTACTGCAAATATGCAGGAAAAGACTACGCGAGCACCTATCAAAAATGAAGCTGGAAATGGAATTGCTAACACACGCGGAACGTTGGCTATGGCTCGTACTGCAAATCCTGACTCAGCTACTAGTCAGTTTTTCATAAACGTTGCAGATAATAATTTTTTAAATCGTTCTGCGGGTAATGCTGGTTACGCAGTTTTTGGAAAAGTAATTAAAGGAATGGATGTGGTTGACCGTATTGTTCAGGTCCCTACATCAAACTATGGCATGCATCAAAACGTACCAAAACAGGCTATAAAGATAGTAGATATAAAGTTTAAAACTCTTCAAAAATAAATTAACCATATAAATCATATATTTGTTTATTTTTGAGATTTTTTTTGGCTGAAAAAGAACCGGTCGAACGTGCATATTTATAAAAGTGCTTGCGTACCAGTTTTTTTTCCCTATAATGCACTCATCCCGACGCGATACACGAGAATATCTTAGCTTACAGGGTTAAGATGAAAGCTTAGTATTGCGTTGAATTCTGTCTCTGACGAAGAGCAGAAAAATCATTAAGAGAATTGAAGAACAACTTGTGTGGATTTTTACTGATTGATTAATCGAAATAATTTTCATTGATTGATTGGTTTAAATTACTCGAAGTTTATTTGAGCGAAATTTAAGTCAGTAATTGATGAGCCAGAATTGGCACCTTGTCTTTAAATAAGGTGCAAAATGATTTTAACTGAAGAGTTTGATCATGGCTCAGATTGAACGCTGGCGGCAGGCTTAACACATGCAAGTCGAGCGGAGAGAGGTAGCTTGCTACTGATCTTAGCGGCGGACGGGTGAGTAATGCTTAGGAATCTGCCTATTAGTGGGGGACAACATTTCGAAAGGAATGCTAATACCGCATACGTCCTACGGGAGAAAGCAGGGGATCTTCGGACCTTGCGCTAATAGATGAGCCTAAGTCGGATTAGCTAGTTGGTGGGGTAAAGGCCTACCAAGGCGACGATCTGTAGCGGGTCTGAGAGGATGATCCGCCACACTGGGACTGAGACACGGCCCAGACTCCTACGGGAGGCAGCAGTGGGGAATATTGGACAATGGGCGCAAGCCTGATCCAGCCATGCCGCGTGTGTGAAGAAGGCCTTATGGTTGTAAAGCACTTTAAGCGAGGAGGAGGCTACTTTAGTTAATACCTAGAGATAGTGGACGTTACTCGCAGAATAAGCACCGGCTAACTCTGTGCCAGCAGCCGCGGTAATACAGAGGGTGCAAGCGTTAATCGGATTTACTGGGCGTAAAGCGCGCGTAGGCGGCTAATTAAGTCAAATGTGAAATCCCCGAGCTTAACTTGGGAATTGCATTCGATACTGGTTAGCTAGAGTGTGGGAGAGGATGGTAGAATTCCAGGTGTAGCGGTGAAATGCGTAGAGATCTGGAGGAATACCGATGGCGAAGGCAGCCATCTGGCCTAACACTGACGCTGAGGTGCGAAAGCATGGGGAGCAAACAGGATTAGATACCCTGGTAGTCCATGCCGTAAACGATGTCTACTAGCCGTTGGGGCCTTTGAGGCTTTAGTGGCGCAGCTAACGCGATAAGTAGACCGCCTGGGGAGTACGGTCGCAAGACTAAAACTCAAATGAATTGACGGGGGCCCGCACAAGCGGTGGAGCATGTGGTTTAATTCGATGCAACGCGAAGAACCTTACCTGGCCTTGACATAGTAAGAACTTTCCAGAGATGGATTGGTGCCTTCGGGAACTTACATACAGGTGCTGCATGGCTGTCGTCAGCTCGTGTCGTGAGATGTTGGGTTAAGTCCCGCAACGAGCGCAACCCTTTTCCTTATTTGCCAGCGAGTAATGTCGGGAACTTTAAGGATACTGCCAGTGACAAACTGGAGGAAGGCGGGGACGACGTCAAGTCATCATGGCCCTTACGGCCAGGGCTACACACGTGCTACAATGGTCGGTACAAAGGGTTGCTACCTAGCGATAGGATGCTAATCTCAAAAAGCCGATCGTAGTCCGGATTGGAGTCTGCAACTCGACTCCATGAAGTCGGAATCGCTAGTAATCGCGGATCAGAATGCCGCGGTGAATACGTTCCCGGGCCTTGTACACACCGCCCGTCACACCATGGGAGTTTGTTGCACCAGAAGTAGCTAGCCTAACTGCAAAGAGGGCGGTTACCACGGTGTGGCCGATGACTGGGGTGAAGTCGTAACAAGGTAGCCGTAGGGGAACCTGCGGCTGGATCACCTCCTTAACGAAAGATTGACGATTGGTAAGAATCCACAACAAGTTGTTCTTCATAGATGTATCTGAGGGTCTGTAGCTCAGTTGGTTAGAGCACACGCTTGATAAGCGTGGGGTCACAAGTTCAAGTCTTGTCAGACCCACCATGACTTTGACTGGTTGAAGTTATAGATAAAAGATACATGACTGATGATGTAAGCTGGGGACTTAGCTTAGTTGGTAGAGCGCCTGCTTTGCACGCAGGAGGTCAGGAGTTCGACTCTCCTAGTCTCCACCAGAACTTAAGAGAAGTTCGGATTACAGAAATTAGTAAATAGAGATTTAGATCTTGGTTTATTAACTTCTGTGATTTAAGTATCACGGTATTAAGCATGACCTGACGAAGGTATGTTTATTCATTAACAGATTGGCAAAATTGAGTCTGAAATAAATTGTTCACTCAAGAGTTTAGATTAAGCAATTAATCTAGATGAATTGAGAACTAGCAAATTAACTGAATCAAGCGTTTTGGTATATGAATTTAGATTGAAGCTGTACAGTGTTTAAGTGCACAGACAACAGATAGTAGCGATGAAGAATCGCACGGACAACACTCACTTGTAGGTGTTGACGACTGTTTGGGGTTGTATAGTCAAGTAATTAAGTGCATGTGGTGGATGCCTTGGCAGTCAGAGGCGATGAAAGACGTGATAGCCTGCGAAAAGCTCCGGGGAGGCGGCAAATATCCTTTGATCCGGAGATTTCTGAATGGGGGAACCCACCTACTTTAAGGTAGGTATTGCAACATGAATACATAGTGTTGCAAGGCGAACGAGGGGAAGTGAAACATCTCAGTACCCTTAGGAAAAGAAATCAATTGAGATTCCCTCAGTAGCGGCGAGCGAACGGGGATCAGCCCATTAAGTTATGTGTGTTTTAGTGGAACGCTCTGGGAAGTGCGAACGTAGAGGGTGATATTCCCGTACACGAAAGGGCACACATAATGATGACGAGTAGGGCGAGGCACGTGAAACCTTGTCTGAATATGGGGGGACCATCCTCCAAGGCTAAATACTCCTGACTGACCGATAGTGAACCAGTACCGTGAGGGAAAGGCGAAAAGAACCCCTGTGAGGGGAGTGAAATAGATCCTGAAACCGCATGCATACAAGCAGTGGGAGCACCTTCGTGGTGTGACTGCGTACCTTTTGTATAATGGGTCAGCGACTTATATTCAGTAGCGAGGTTAACCGTATAGGGGAGCCGTAGAGAAATCGAGTCTTAATAGGGCGTTTAGTTGCTGGGTATAGACCCGAAACCAGGCGATCTATCCATGAGCAGGTTGAAGGTTGGGTAACACTAACTGGAGGACCGAACCCACTGTCGTTGAAAAGCCAGGGGATGACTTGTGGATAGGGGTGAAAGGCTAATCAAGCCTGGTGATAGCTGGTTCTCCCCGAAAGCTATTTAGGTAGCGCCTCGGACGAATACCATAGGGGGTAGAGCACTGTTTCGGCTAGGGGGTCATCCCGACTTACCAAACCGATGCAAACTCCGAATACCTATGAGTACTATCCGGGAGACAGACTGCGGGTGCTAACGTCCGTAGTCAAGAGGAAAACAATCCAGACCGCCAGCTAAGGCCCCAAAATCATAGTTAAGTGGGAAACGATGTGGGAAGGCATAGACAGCTAGGAGGTTGGCTTAGAAGCAGCCACCCTTTAAAGAAAGCGTAATAGCTCACTAGTCGAGTCGGCCTGCGCGGAAGATGTAACGGGGCTAAAACTATGTGCCGAAGCTGCGGATTTGACATTAGTCAAGTGGTAGGGGAGCGTTCTGTAAGCCGATGAAGGTGTATTGAGAAGTATGCTGGAGGTATCAGAAGTGCGAATGCTGACGTGAGTAACGACAAAACGGGTGAAAAACCCGTTCGCCGAAAGACCAAGGGTTCCAGTCCAACGTTAATCGGGGCTGGGTGAGTCGACCCCTAAGGCGAGGCCGAAAGGCGTAGTCGATGGGAAATTGGTTAATATTCCAATACTTCTGTGTAATGCGATGAGAGGACGGAGAAGGTTAAGTCAGCCTGGCGTTGGTTGTCCAGGTGGAAGGATGTAGGTATGTATCTTAGGCAAATCCGGGGTACTCTATACTGAGATCCGATAGCAAGCTGTACTTGTACAGTGAAGTGGCTGATACCATGCTTCCAGGAAAAGTCTCTAAGCTTCAGTTACACAGGAATCGTACCCGAAACCGACACAGGTGGTCAGGTCGAGTAGACCAAGGCGCTTGAGAGAACTCTGCTGAAGGAACTAGGCAAAATGGTACCGTAACTTCGGGAGAAGGTACGCTGTTGTTGGTGATGGAACTTGCTTCCTGAGCTGACGACAGCCGCAGAAACCAGGCCGCTGCAACTGTTTATTAAAAACATAGCACTCTGCAAACACGAAAGTGGACGTATAGGGTGTGATGCCTGCCCGGTGCTGGAAGGTTAATTGATGGGGTTAGCGTAAGCGAAGCTCTTGATCGAAGCCCCAGTAAACGGCGGCCGTAACTATAACGGTCCTAAGGTAGCGAAATTCCTTGTCGGGTAAGTTCCGACCTGCACGAATGGCATAATGATGGCGGCGCTGTCTCCAGCAGAGGCTCAGTGAAATCGAAATCGCTGTGAAGATGCAGTGTACCCGCGGCTAGACGGAAAGACCCCGTGAACCTTTACTGCAGCTTGACACTGAACTTTGACCTTACTTGTGTAGGATAGGTGGGAGGCTTTGAAGTTGGAACGCTAGTTCCAATGGAGCCGTCCTTGAAATACCACCCTGGTAATGTTGAGGTTCTAACTCTGTCCCGTTATCCGGGACGAGGACCGTGTCTGGTGGGTAGTTTGACTGGGGCGGTCTCCTCCTAAAGAGTAACGGAGGAGTACGAAGGTGCGCTCAGCGTGGTCGGAAATCACGCGTAGAGTATAAAGGCAAAAGCGCGCTTAACTGCGAGACCCACAAGTCGAGCAGGTACGAAAGTAGGTCTTAGTGATCCGGTGGTTCTGTATGGAAGGGCCATCGCTCAACGGATAAAAGGTACTCTGGGGATAACAGGCTGATACCGCCCAAGAGTTCATATCGACGGCGGTGTTTGGCACCTCGATGTCGGCTCATCTCATCCTGGGGCTGAAGCAGGTCCCAAGGGTATGGCTGTTCGCCATTTAAAGAGGTACGCGAGCTGGGTTTAGAACGTCGTGAGACAGTTCGGTCCCTATCTACCGTGGGCGCTGGAAATTTGAGAGGATCTGCTCCTAGTACGAGAGGACCAGAGTGGACGAACCTCTGGTGTACCGGTTGTGACGCCAGTCGCATCGCCGGGTAGCTATGTTCGGAAGGGATAACCGCTGAAAGCATCTAAGCGGGAAGCCTACCTCAAGATAAGATTTCCCTAGGAATTTATTCCTCTAAAGAGCCGTTCGAGACTAGGACGTTGATAGGTTGGATGTGGAAGCATAGTGATATGTGAAGCTGACCAATACTAATTGCTCGTGAGGCTTGACTATACAACACCCAAGCAGTTGTATATGAAGCATCAATCGATTCATAAACATGCAAAGCAACTTGATTTAGTTAAACACTTAGCTAAAATGAACAAAATCAGATCCAATCAGCCCATCTGTAAAGATTTGGAAAACGCAACGTATCACACAGTGAATAAAACGAAGCAAGTATCCATACCAGTTGTGCTGGCGACCATAGCAAGAGTGAACCACCTGATCCCTTCCCGAACTCAGAAGTGAAACCTCTTAGCGCTGATGGTAGTGTGGGGTTACCCATGTGAGAGTAAGTCATCGCCAGCTCATTATTCTAAACACCCCCGTTC